>BBFS01000007.1 GCA_001313365.1 Paenarthrobacter nitroguajacolicus JCM 14115 | reverse complement strand
CTGCCCAGGGTGGTCCCCGGACTTGTGAAGCCGGCCCCCCCGAAGGCAAAGGTCCGCCGCGCGCGCCTCCTTGTCAGCAAGGTTGACCCCCCCTGGTCGGTGCTGAAGATGGCATTCCTGCTGTCTGTTGCGTTGGGCATCGTTACTGTCGTTGCAGCGATCGTCCTCTGGACTGTGCTGGATCTCACAGGCATCTTCAATCAGGTGGATAGCCTTCTTGGCACTTTGGCAGGCTCCGAAGGCAGTGGGTTCGAACTGAAGAAGATTGCTTCGCTTGGCCAGGTGGCATCGTTTGCCACCATCATCGCCGTGGTGAACGTGGTCCTGTTGACTGCACTGTCCATGCTTTCGGCTGTGCTGTATAACATTTCCGCAACGTTGGTTGGTGGCGTCGGCGTCACCCTGACCGACGACTAACGAAATTCCCCCCCGGAAATACGCCGAAAATGGCGGAAATCATCCGGGGGGGAAATGCCTCGATTTGAGATCGGGCCGGGATGTGCTGTACAGTCATATCTCGGCCCGATGAGGCATCGGGGCGTATAGCTCAGGCGGTTAGAGCGCTTCGCTGATAACGAAGAGGTCCCAGGTTCAAGTCCTGGTACGCCCACGGAACCGAAAGAGGTTCAGGTAAAACTGAACCGGAATGAGGTGCTTGTGAAGAAGTTGCTGGTAGTAGTGGCAGCGGCAATCGCAGGTGTCCTGGTCTATAAAAAGGCGCAGGAATCCGAAGCCCGGAAGGATGTCTGGAGCAAGTCGACCGATACGGTGGACTAGCCGAGGAGCCCGGTACGGATTGGTAAATACCAGCGGACATGGGGTATGATTGACGGGTTGCTTCTTATGGGGGCATGGCGCAATTGGTAGCGCACCTGCTTTGCAAGCAGGGGGTTCGGGGTTCGAGTCCCCCCCGTGCCTCCACCATAAGAAAGGTCCCGGTCAGAAATGACCGGGACCTTTGCATTTAAGGGCCGTACCCATATGCGTGTCATACACCAACAGGAAATGCACTGACTGCCCGGGAACTGCCGAGCCTCCCTGTCGCACTAGGGTAGATCCGTGAACCTTCTCATTGCTGCGCTCGGTGTCCTTGGCGTGGCGTCCTCCGGACCACTCATAGCGGGCACGCTCGGTGCCACTTCAGTGACAGCCTTGGCCATCGCGTTCTGGCGCAACGCTATCGGTGCCGTGGTGATGGCGGGCCCGGTTGTCATCCGGGAGCCGAAAGCATTCGGGAAGATCACGCGGCGTGAATTCGGCTGGTCGGCAGTAGCGGCCGTGGCTCTTGCGTTCCACTTTGCGTGCTTCATCACTGCCCTCCAGCTGACGTCCGTTGCCGCCGCCACCGCGTTGGTGTGCCTGCAGTCGGGTGGATCGCCGTTTTCCAGTTGTTCCGGGGGGGTACGCGGCACCGGTGGCCGGTCCTCGTGGGCTTGGGCATCGCTTTCGGCGGTGTTGTGGCCATTACCGGCTTCGACATGGGTTCATCCCCGGAAGCGCTGCTGGGCGACCTCCTGGCACTCGCTGGCGGCGCCTTGGCCGGTCTCTACACGCTGGCGGGCGGCAAGGCGCGCCAGTCCATGGGTACGGGGACGTACACCACCCTGTGCTACGGAATGTGCGCGGGGGGGATAGTGGCCGTGCTGGCTTTGTTCAGCGCTCAGCCGCTCACAGGATTCGACGCCGGCGGTTGGCTTGGCATTATTGCCATCACCGTATGTGCGCAGTTGGTGGGGGGGCACACGGCGTTCAACCACCTGCTGGCCACCATGAGCCCGTTACTGGTGTCCATGATCATCCTGTTGGAGATTCCAGGTGCTGCCTTCCTGGCAGCCGTCTTCCTGAACGAGACCCTGCCGGCCGGCACATATGCGGGTTTGTCGCTGATCCTGGTGGGACTGGCCGTAGTGGTTGCCGGTCAGCGGCGCGGGCGGCCGGAACCGGACCAGCGCCTAGCCGGGCTTGGCACAGACTGAGGTACCGGCGTCGGGCGTTTAAGCACCGCCGCGGCGGGCCCCCCCTTGCGCAGAGTTGGCCGTGTGGATGGCACGCAGTAACTTGGCTGGGAAGTACACCGAGAAGAACACCACCATAGGCGCCTTCAGAGCCATCTTCTTGACGTTGTGGGCCTTGTACGTCCGATCAAAACGCTGGACGTAGTAGCGGTAGTCCCGCGGCGAGTCCTCAAGCCGCCGGGCAGACATGCCGGACACCATCTGCGGAAGGTACTGCACTTTGAGGTCGTGCTCGAACAAGTGCAGCGAAAGATCGATGTCCTCGTGCATCTCGTCCTTGGGGTCCAGACAGGCCTCATCACGGATGGTTTCCCATGCGGTGCGGCGTAGTGCCATGTTGGAGCCAAAGAGGAAGTGGTACTGGTGCTTGGCCAAGCGGAGCATTAGCTGCCGCATCTTGTCGTCCGCTTTTAGCCCGAACCGGCGCATGGGCATGTCGTAGTAGACCACCGGACCTGTGGCTGCCGCGACGGACGGGTCAATGAAAGCCTTCTGGACCTGTTCCACCCAGTCCGGTTCAAGAACGGAGTCAGCGTCGATGCGGCCCACCACGTCACCTGTGGCGTTGTTCAGGCCATGGTTACGTGTCGGGATCAAGCCTTGGGTGTCTCCCTGCCGCAGGAGGATGATGGGGCTCTCGGGATATTCCTGCTGCATCTGGCGCACGATCCTGGCCGTGCGATCCGTGGAGAGGTTATCCACCACGATGATCTCTTCGGCTGGAACTGACTGGTAGATGGCCGCGATGAGGCACTGGCGAATGACGCTTTCCTCGTTATACGCCGGGATGACGATGGACACTCCCGGCGGTTCCGGGACATCCTGGAGGGCACCCGCAAGGGGTCTATCGGCTGACATCACCTCAAATCTAACACCCGGGGGGCGGTAGGTCCGATGGAGGCTTTGGTTACGAGCCGGCAAACACTGAAGGGACCCAGGCAACTGCCCGGATCCCTTCAGATGATTGACTTGCAAGCCCTTGTGTGAGGCTGTAGGTCAGGTCTTAGTTTTGTGCACCTTTGGCGTCGGAGTCCTTGCATCAGTGTCCTTATGGAGGCTGGCCGCAATGTTCTTGACGGCAGTCTTGGCATCGGTTGCCACCTTGTCGGTGGAATCCTCAACGTTCTTGAAAGCGTCCTTGGTTGCCTGCTCTACTTCAGCTTGGGCTTCCTCCGGCGTGATGTCCGAAGCTTGGGCTCAGTAACTGTGGCTGTGACCGACGCAGAGGCATCGGCCGGGGGGGCCGGAGTGGTGCTCGTTGCAGGAACAGGAGCGGGCGTGGGTGTGACCGGTGAAGGCGTCTTCCACGGATCCTCAACCGGCTTGGAAGCCTTCCAAGCAGCAACGCCTGCGGCCGCCGCGGCAGCAATGACCGTGACGATCAACCATCCGCGCTTCTTGGGCTTGGGCTGTTCCTTGGCTAGCGCGGTGGAAACCGCCTTGCTGGCCTGGTCAGTAACTGCTTGATCTGCTTGCCGGTGGCTGAGCCTGCTCCTGGACGCTGTGGACAACACCGGAATCAACCAGCTTCTGCGCCACAGCGTCAACCTGTGCGGGAGCGTTCTCGAGAACGTGATGGACAGCTACGGAAGCTTGGCCCAACTGCTCCGAGAGCTTGGGCAAATATTCCACCACCACTTTGTCCCTTGCATGACCAAGAGCAGGGGGGGTGGCCTTGTTGAGCGTCTCCTGAATCCTGGGTGTTGCATCTTCAACTACGTCATGGATCTTCGGCGCGAGGTGCGCCAACCCGTCCTGGATCCGCGGCGTAACAACTGCAACGCCGTCGGCGAGGTTGTGCGCAGCGGACTTCAGCCCCCCCTCTTGGATCTTGGGGGGAAGCGGTGTCAATGCCGTGCTGGATACGCGGAACAGCCCAATTGACGGCTGCTTCCACACGCGGTGCAGCCCAGTCGCGGGCGTTATCCACACCGGCCGTGACTGATTGTTCGAGTTCGCGGGCAATACGGTCTGATTTCTTCACAACTACCTCCCGATACACATGCTCGTTTGTTGCTAGCCTACGTCGCTTGTGGAACACCGGCTATTCATCTGTTCGAGTTCGTCCCGGATTTCACCGAGCGCGGAACCGGCTTTACAGCCCGACGGCCGTTGACCCTGCATGGAAGAATGTTCCCATGACCATCGCAACCGCAAAAGCAACGATCCACACGAGCCTCGGCGACATCAAGGTTGACCTCTTCGGCAACCACGCCCCCCCCAAGACGGTCGCCAACTTCGTTGGCCTGGCCACGGGCGAAAAGTCCTGGAACCACCCGGAAACCGGCGAAGACAAGACCGGGACGCCCCCCCTTTACAACGGCACCATTTTCCACCGGATCATCAAGGACTTCATGATTCAGGCCGGCGATCCCCCCCTTGGACGCGGCGTGGGTGGCCCGGGCTACCAGTCGACGACGAAATCCACCCTGAACTGACCTTCAACGCTCCGTACAAGCTTGCTATGGCCAACGCAGGCATTCAGATGGGCAAGGGCACCAACGGGTCACAGTTCTTCATCACCACCGTGAACACCGACTGGCTGTTCGGCAAGCACAGCATCTTCGGCGAAGTCTCGGATGAGGAATCCCGCAAGGTTGTGGATGCAATCGAGTCCGTCCGCACCGGCATGGGTGACCGACCGGTTGAGGACGTTGTCATCAACAGCATCGACATCGAACAGCTCTAGTCGCACGCTGAACCAGAGCCATGAGTTACGGAATTCCGTCGGCAGAGCCGTCCGCTGATATTCCGGTGTGCCCCAGGCACCCGGACAGGCCCTCCTATGTGCGGTGCCAGCGCTGCGGGCGCCCTGCGTGCCCCGAGTGCCAGCGGGCGGCCGCCGTCGGATTCCAATGCGTTGACTGCGTCAACGAACAAAAACGTACGACGCCGACATACCGCTCCCCGTATGGCGGAGCTTGGCAGTGGGCCGGCCTTTGGTGACGTACGTGATCATTGGCCTATGCGCCTGGTTTATGTCCTTCAGTGGATGGTGCCCGGCGACGCGGTCTTCGAAAACTTCGCGTTCGCCAACATCTTTGCAGTCAGTGAGCCCTGGCGCATGGTCACGGCAGCGTTCCTGCATTCCCAAGGCTTCCTGCTTCATATAGTCCTGAACATGTACACGCTGTGGATCTTCGGACAGGCCCTTGAGCCTTTGCTCGGGCGGATCCGGTTCCTGGCTGTCTACTTGATTTCCGCAATTGGTGGCTCAGTGGGCTTCCTGTTGCTGACTCCGGACAGGCCCCTTGTGGGGGGGTCGTTGGTGCTTCCGGGGCCATCTTCGGCCTGTTCGGTGCCATGCTTGTTGTGCAGCGCCATCGAGGTGGAGAGACCAAGCAACTGTGGGTCTTGATTGCCATTAATGGCGCCATCGGCTTCTTCGTGCCCAGCATCGCCTGGCAAGCACACCTGGGCGGACTGATCACCGGCGGCCTCGCAGCCGCCGCCATTGCCTACGCCCCCCCTCGTGGCAAGAACCAGGCGCTGCTGCAGACCGGCGGGCTGGTTCTGGTGGCAGGCCTCTTGGCCGTGGCCACCTGGTTCCGCGTCACCGCTGGCTAGCGAGCCCTTTTCCGTCATTCTTTGACCGGTTGTCGCAGGATGGTCCTAAGTTTCTCCGGTGCGGTACGGCGAGGATCGCCGAGGTAGATTTCATGGTGCCTGCCGATCATAGTCAGCGATTTCTCGGGTATGAATTTGTTGTGCATCTCCTCCAGCACTGGTCCCTCATCGTCGTAAGGGCCTATGTGAAGCGTTTGCACGCTCAATCCTTCATGGACCGGCTCCAGACGAAGCGCGTTCAGAAGCGGAGCCTCACCCTTCTTGGCGACCAGCTCCAGCGCCATGTCCAGGTGCTCCTGGGTGATCCAGTCGGGGACCATGTTCATCAGCGTCCAGTCCCAGCGTGACTTATCCCTGGCACTGGTGAATGACTCCATGTCATCCGACCACCACAGAGCCTCGAGTGGCATCACCGTGTAGTCCCGACCGAGTTCACTCTTGCTGAAGAACTTGAGCTTGTAGGCAACGGGATACAGCGTAGCCAGGCTGTCCCTATAAGACTGTGCCGTGTTGGGGTCCCCGTGACCGTCGATCATCAAAAACTGCAGGGTGGGCACTGTGACCACCGAGAACTGGCCGTGCTTGGCCGTGTAGCTGGGGGGGATCTGCTTCTTGAAGTCGCTCTTCATGGCTTCACGGTACTCCCAGCGGTTATCCACAGCTGTTATCCACACTGTGCGTAACTTACATGAGTGTAGTTACCCCCCTTTAATCGTCCGCACGCTCGCCAGAGCGGTAGATATCCCCCCGAAAGGCATGCATTTCTCCACACCTGTGGATAACTTTGTCCCCGTTGGGTGAAGATATGTGGACAAACTGGGCACTTTCGTGACGGCTGTGGATAAACCTGTTAATGAGCTTGCGGGGGGGAGGCGAATATCAACAGGCTTATCAACAGTGTTAATAACTTACACAGCTGTAGTTCAGCCTGCAGAAAGGGTTCCAAAGCCCGGCAAACCAGCGATCCAAGAGTGGATACCCACTCCTTATCCCCCCCATCTGTGGATAACTTGTGGGTAGGGGGCTGTTGTTAAGTGGGTAAGTTATTCAACATCCACGCTCCGGGTGGGGCAGGTTCAACGCTCGCTCAAACTATCCGAGGCAAATCGGGCAATCCCTGATCGTTGAACTCTGGGTGAAGATTGGGGCACTATCCACAGCGTCGTGCACAGTGGGTAAAAGTATGGCCGTTCAGACTTTTGGCCCGGATTGGCGGGTTGGCGCTGATTTATCCTTAGGTGCGTGGATGTCCACAGAAGTTATCCACGCCTGTGGATAAAGTTTCGCACTTCTGTGGACAAGAGCTGTGGACTAGCTCAAGACGTTCACCTCGGAGGCAGGCGGAGGCTCAGGCCCAAACTCCCGAGGTGCCGCGACGTGGCTATCCACCAAATGAGTGTCGATGATGCCCACGGCTTCCATGAGCGCATACATGGTGGTTGGGCCACGAAAGCGAAGCCCTTCTTTCTGAGTGCCTTGGATAACGCGATCGATTCAGGGGGATGTGGTGGGGATGTCCGCCATGGAGCTGGGAGCCGGCGTACTCTCGGGTTGGAACGACCACACGAATTCGACCAGGCCTCCCTCTTCGCGCAGGGCAATGGTGGCCTTGGCGTTGGTGATCGCGGCATTGATCTTTAGCCTGTTGCGCACAATCCCGGCGTCAAGCATGAGGCGCTCCACGTCAGCCTCGGTGAAGGCGGCGACACTTTCCGGATGGAAGTGCAGGAAGGCCTTCCTGAAAGCGTCCCGTTTCCGAAGAATGGTGGCCCAGGAGAGGCCGGCTTGGAAGGCTTCGAGGCTGATGCGCTCATACATGCCCTGCTCATCGCGTACGGGCATTCCCCACTCGTGGTCGTAGTACGCCTGCAGGAGGGGGGGATCCGAGGAGGCCCATAGGGGGGGCGCGCCAGCCCATCCTGACCAACGATGGTGCCGTTATCCGGGCTCATGCATGCTCCTCTGCAGCCGCACCGCCAATGCGGTGGGACGGTAATTCAGCTTCAGGGCTAGTGTGCCCGGTGCCTCTGACATTCTTGTGATGGCTCCGCGGCATCAGGACAAGCCCGTAACTCGCATGGTGATGTTGATCCGTCCTTGTGAGAGGCCACAACCATCCGGTGCCGTTCCTGGGAGGACTTTGGGAATGCGTGATACGCGAAACGTGATGGTCCTCCAAAGACGAAGAGGTCTCCCGAGCGAAGTTCAACATCCGTATATGGCTTGGTCCGTGTCTGAGTGTTGCCAAAGCGAAAGAGGCAGGACTCCCCCCCGATGCTGAGCGAAACCACGGGTTCGTTGGAGCGCTCGTCCTTGTCCTGGTGCATGCCCATGGCAGCACCGTCGTCGTAAAAATTCACCAGCGCGGCATCGGGTGTGTAATCCTTGGCCAGCTTGATCAGGGCTTCGTCATCTTCAACCCCGGAGGCGTAGGCCGCTTCCACTGCCTGCCGCCCCCAAACGCACCATCCAGTCCGGAAAATCGAGCACGGGGGGGCGGCCGTTGACGTCCGTGGCTTCCCTTGTGTACCGGTAAGGCTGCCAGTGCCAACCAAGGCATACAGTCCTTACCGACATCTGGTGTCCGCCAGGGAGGGTGGCGGCACGCAGGGGAACCGGTCCTTGCGTCCACTCACCAAAGCGCGCAACGATCCACCGTTGTTGTTCAAGCGTGAGCCAACCAGGCACATGGACGGCGCCGGGTGCGACGAGGCGCGGACCGGCGTCGTGCCCTTCCGGCTGCAGAAGTTCCAGCGGAAACAGGGCGTCGTCACTCATGCCGCTGCCTCAAGGCGGAGCAGTGCGCGTTTGGCCTGGCTTCCACCAAGGTAACCGCCGAAACTGCCATCAGACTTCACTACCCGGTGGCACGGCACAATGAGGGGGCAAAGGGTTGGTGGCGCAAGCGGTTCCGACTGCCCGGACCGCGTTGGGGGCTGCCAGCTGCCTGGGCCACCTGGCATAGCTGGCTGTGCTGCCGTAAGGGATCCGAGGCAGGTGGCGCAGGACGTTGAGGCGGAAACCCCCCCGGCACAAACGGAAATCCAGCGTGAGATCGAACTCCGTCCTGGTGCCTTTGAAATACTCGTCGAGTTCCCGGGCGGCATCGTCCAATCGGGCTGGTGCCTGAAGGATCCGCGGGCTCACAGTGTTGGCCAGGAGCTGCAGGACGGAGTCGTGGTCTTCAAGCTCGAACGCGACGCGGACGATTCCCCCCCGATCTGTCGCGGCCAGGAGCAGCTTCCCCCCCACAGGAGAGTCCACAACCCTGTAAGCGATGTCCAGGGTGTGGGTGAGTTGAGCATCCCGGGCCAACCGGGCGTGGAGGCTGGCGATGGCTGGTTCGAGTCCTGCATCCAGGGGGTGCAGGAGCGAAACGACTTCGGCGTGATCGGGGCTGAGTTCGAGGGTCATCAGATATCGCCTTTCGAAGATGTGTGAGCCAGCGACTGATGTGCCGCAAGAGCGGAGCGGAGTGATTTAACACCGTCAGCCCCCCCGGCACGGCGGGCAGCCTCGGCGGTGCCCCCCCCAACAGGGCAGCAACATCGTTATAGGGAAGGCCGGCAAGGTAGTGATAAGCGACGGCCTGTCGTTGCTTCGGCGGAAGGGTCGATATGGCGTCGAGCAATTCCTCATGCCCGTCACCGGGAATGCCGAGGCTGGAATGTTGTTCGGGTGGGTGGTCCACCGGAAGGGCGCGTCGGGTACCGGCACGCACATGGTCGATGCACTTGCGATGGGCGATGGTGACCAGCCAGGCTTCAACGTTCGCCCCCCCTGCAGGGAGGGTGGGGTAGGCCTGCAGGGCGGCCAGAAATGTGTCTGACCACGCGTCATCGGCGTCATGCAAACCGAGAACTGCACGGCACACCCGAAGCACGGTGGCACCTTGTTCCCGGACCACTGCTTCGAAAGGCTTCTTGTTGCCCATTTGCCCTGGCTTCATTAGAAAAGCTTGCCCTCCCGCACTTCTGCCGGCTCTTCCAATTCCAAGAGGAAGCGCTTGTTGCGAAGGCCACCCGCGTAGCCGGTGAGTTGTCCGTTGCGTCCCACCACCCGATGACAAGGAATGATGATGCTTATGGGGTTGCGTCCAACGGCGGACCCAACAGCTTGGGCAAGATGAGGATCCCCCCCCAACTCTGACGCCAACTCCCCCCCGTAACTGACGGTTTCGCCGAAGGGAATATGTTTAAGTCGATCCCAGACCTTCTCCTGGAAGGGGTTGCCGGAGGCTTCGAAAGGGACGTCGAAAACTGTCCGATGACCATCTAAATACTCGGCGAGCTCGGTTTGGGCCCGCGCAAAAACCGGGTCCTCGATTCCTGTGGGATCTCCGAAGTAGTCCGGCGGGGGGGCATATGCCAGTGACCCTCGTAAAAGATGCCCGTCAAAAATTCCCCCGCGGGCAGTCAGCGTTAACTGCCCCCAACGGGGAATCCAAGGTGGTGTGCCGGCTGTTCATATCCTGTAGACGTTCACGGGCACGGAAATGTGAGGTGCTGAATTCCTAGGAGCGCCAGCGAGTGGTCATAAGGAAGCCGATGATGGCGATCCCGAAGCCTGCCACGATGTTCCACGAGGCCCACTCGCGGATTGGGAGCTGGCCCTCAGTGATATAGAAAGTGATGATCCAGATAAGGCCGAGAATCATCAGGCCGAACATAACAGCCTTGTACCAGACCGGGTTCGGTTTGTACTGCTGCGCTGCGGAAGTCTGCTGGGCCTGACGGGCAGGCCGCTTGCGGGGGGCTTGGACTCGGGCACGGATCCTCCTGGCTGTTCGGTTAATCCCCGTTCCGCCAGCCTTGATATCCTGCAGGAAGGAAATTTCCAGCGGTTAACGGCCACACGGCGTTCCGGGTTGGTTCTAGCTGTCAAGTCTAGCCGCAACCTGGGTCCGCCCGTGCCGCCCGCGCCCTATGCAAGGAGACCCTGTGGCGCATCAGCAGCAGACGGCGGCTTCAGCCATGCCGTCCGCCCGCCAAGGGCAGGAACTGCGCCCGCGGAAGCGTCTCCGGGCATCGGACGTCATCCGAAAAATCAGCCAGATCCTGGGCGAACTGCTTATCACTGCAGGCATTGTTCTTCTGCTCTTTGTGGGCTGGGAACTGTGGTGGACCAACGTTCAAGCGGACGCAAAGCAAACTGAGGCGGTCAAGAGTTTCGCACAGGAGTTCTCCGGCCCCGTAACTCCGGCAGCACCTGCCGCACCTGTGGATTATGGACCGCCTGTGGTCGCGCCGGCACCGGCCTACGCCGGAATGATCGGGATTATGTACATCCCCCCGCTTCGGCCCCGACTACACTCGCCCCATCATTGAGGGCACCGGTTCGGACGTCCTGGACACCCTGGGACTCGGACACTACGGGAGCACCTCCATGCCAGGCGCGCCCGGGAACTTCGCTGTGGCCGGACACCGTCAAACCCACGGTGCCGTACTGGACAACATCCACACCCTGGTTCCCGGCGACAAGATCTACATCCAGACCGCAGACGGCTACTACACCTACGTCTTCCGCAACAACCAGATCGTCCTCCCGGACCGCACGGACGTTTTGATGCCCGTTCCCACCGAACCGGGTGTCCAGCCCACGGAAAGTATCCTCACCATGACGAGTTGCAACCCGCGCTTTGGGGCACAGGAACGCATCATTGCTTACTCCATGCTGGATGGTTGGCAACCCGCCTCAGCCGGACCGCCGTCGGAAATCGCCGCCCAAGTAGCCCGGGCTCACGGAAAGGGGGTAACGGATGTACGCGTGGATCTTTCGTCATTTGCCTGGCCCCCCCTGTGGGTGCGGATCCTGACATCCTTGGTACTGGTGGGCGTAGCTGGTACTGATGGTCGAGTTCCTCTTCCCGTGGTTCTCCCAATTCACCACATTGACCGACTCAACGATTGGTTTAGTGCAGCAGCCATGAGCACAACAAAAATCCTTGTAGTGGATAACTACGACAGCTTCGTCTACACGCTGGTGGGATACCTCCAGGAACTCGGTGCCGAGACAACGGTGGTCCGCAACGACGACGTGACACTTGCCGAGGCCACCGAGCTCGCAGCAAGCCGGGACGGTGTGCTGGTCTCCCCCGGTCCGGGAACCCCTGCAGAAGCGGGCGTCTGCATCGAGCTCATCAAATGGTGTGGCGAGGCCGCCAAGCCCATGTTCGGTGTTTGCCTGGGACACCAGGCCCTCGCCGAGGCCTATGGCGGTGTGGTGACTCACGCGCCGGAGCTTATGCACGGCAAGACTTCGCCCGTCCGTCACGAAGGGAAGAGCGTTTTTGCCGGCCTGCCCTCGCCAGTGACAGCGACGCGCTACCACTCACTCGCAGCAGTACGGGACTCCATCCCCGACGTCTTGGAAATCACCGCCGAGACCACCAACGGAGTGGTGATGGGCCTGCAGCACAAGACCGCGCCCCTATGCGGCGTCCAGTTCCACCCGGAATCGGTGCTCACCGAAGGCGGGTATCAGATGCTGGGCAACTGGTTGGAGTCCCTGGGCATGACCGGGGCAGCCGCACGTGCATCGAAGCTGAGCCCGCTGATCAAGCAGTAAGTGAGGCAGGCTGCCGCCACTGACACCCTCCGCGGGCTCGCTCGTTCCTCGCTTAGACGCCCGCTTCCGGGTGCCAGCGGCGACAGCCCAGTCTGTTACTTCTTGGTGGGTGTGGGCTTCGGCGACGGCTTCTCGGTTTCCGTAGGTGTGGGCGTCGGGGTGGGTGTGGGCGGTGGTGCCGGGGCTTGGCCACCGTGACAGTTACCACCTTGCCTGGGCCACCTCAGTGTTGAATGCGTCGCTCTGAGCTGTGACTGTTCCCGCCGCAACTTGAGAGTTCTCTTGCTCCACCACTGCCATGGTGAGTCCGTTGGCTTTGAGCGCCGCTTCGGCTTCAGCCAAGGGCAATGCGATCAACTGGGGGCATGAGGACCTTGCCCGTTGAAACCTGCAGCTCCACCTTGGAATCCACGGCTATGGCGCCACCAGGGGGCGGGAGCCGTGCTGATCACAACGCCTGCGGGGGGGACAGTGGGGGGGCTGTGGGTCAAAGCGGTCACTACTTCGCCGGTGATGCCAAGCCTGCGCAAAGCTTCCCGTGCGTCGGATTCAGTGCGCCCCACGATGTCCGCCGGGATGGTCACCGAGCTGGGACCGCTGGAAATTTTGAGGATGACTTCAGCATCCTGTTCCAACATTGCGCCGGCAATCGGCGTCGTTCCGATTGTCATGTCCTTGGCCACGGTGTCGCTGGGCTCACGCACGGACTTGGGTTTCAGTTTGGCCGTGAACAGTTCTTGAATTGCTTGGCTTTCCGACATGTTGGTCACTACCGGTACGGCTATTTTCGCCGGGGGCGGCGGTTGCATGTTCATGAGGCTGTAGAGCCAGAAGCCACCACCTGCCAGCACCAGAATGGTGAAAATAACCAAGGTGGCAACCCAGGCACGACGGCGGGACTTCTGGCGCGCCGGCAGCTCCCGTTCGGGTGGGAGGCCCAAGGGAAGAGGCTCTTCCTGGGGCTGATCAACTGGCTCGTTTTTGAACTGCCCGGCATCGAGGAAGCCCACGGCCGTGGTGCTCAACAGCTCTGTTGCCGGGTCTTCGGGTTCCACGAGGTCGTTGGGGTCGGTAGGGGCCTCACTGGCCGCCACTGCCGGCACGGGAATGCCGTTGCTGGCCGCGCGCAGCGCACGGCGGAAGGCGGCAGCGTCCTGGAAGCGATCTGTCCGGCTCTTCTGCAGTGCCTTTACCAGGACTGAGTCCAGGGCTTCGGTGACTTCCGGGTTGTGGGCACTGGGCAGGTCCGGCGTCTCGCGGACGTGCTGGTAGGCCACCGATACGGGGCTGTCGCCGATGAACGGAGGCCGACTGGTCAGCAGTTCGAAAAGAAGACAACCGGCCGAGTACAGGTCACTGCGCGCATCCACCGTTTCACCACGGGCCTGCTCCGGCGAAAGGTATTGCGCAGTGCCCACCACGGCTTGTGTTTGCGTCATGGTGGCGGCGGAATCGGCCATGGCACGCGCGATGCCGAAGTCCATGACCTTCACCTCGCCGGTGTCGGCACACACCATCACATTGGCTGGCTTGATATCCCGGTGGACGATGCCGGCCCGGTGGCTGTACTCAAGAGCGCCAAGGACCCCCCAAGGTGAAGCCGATGGAGTCCTCCACCCCAAGCTCGTTGGCCTTGATCATGTCGCGCAGGTGCGTCCGGCCACGTACTCCATGACGATGTAGGGGACACGCACGTCCTCGCCCGGACCTCCCGGAACCGAGTATTCTCCGGTATCGAAGATGGCCACGATGGAGGGATGGTTCAACGCCGCTACAGCCTGGGCTTCGCGTTTGAAACGGGCCTGGAACTGGGGATCCCGCGCAAGGTCCGCGCGCAGCACCTTGACGGCGATGGTCCGTCCCAGCAGGGTGTCCGTTCCCCCCGGTAGACGTCCGCCATACCGCCACGACCGATCAGCTCGCCAAGTTCATAGCGGGAATTGAGGATGCGCTGGGAGGACACAGGTGTGCTCTCCTCTCGATGCGCAGGACCTGGACGTGACGTTGACATGGCGTTTACTTAGTCGCTCGGGCTGCCGGAGCCGCTGGGGGGGTAGCACTCGACGAGCCGGGATCAACCGGAACCAGTGCCTTGGACAGGTAATAAGTGACTGTGGAGCCTGCGGGGGACCTGGGTTCCAGCCGCCGGTGAGGAACGGACGAACGTTCCCGGCTGCTGGCCGATGGCGCCGTTCACGGGTTCTCCTGCAACCCACAAAAGACCGGCTCCTTCGATGGCTTGGCGAATCTGCGATTCATCAACACCGACTCCGATAGCGGGGGACAGCGACCAATTCGGGGCCCTTGGAGTAGGTGACGGTGATGGTTTCGCCAGGTTCACGAGGTCCGGTGGGATTGAGAGTCGTTACGATTCCTGCCTCGGCTGTGTCGTCGAAGACCTCCTGGCCGTTCACTCCGAAGCCCAATGCTCGAAGTTGCGCGCTGACAGTCTCGAAGGTTGGCCAACATACTGCTCGGGAATGATGTTGATCTTCTGGGGGGGAACCGACTGCGTGGGCTGCGGTGCCTCTGAGGTCTCTGTGGGCCGCGGCGTAGGCGTAGCTGACGTGGAGGTAGGACTCGCGCTCCGGCTGGAGCTCGTGGTGGTTGACTCGGTGGGCGCGGGGGCTCGGCGAGAAGAAACCTGACTGCGAAATCAGGAAACCAACCAAGGCAAACAGGACCAGCAGAATCAGGCAACAAGGGGCCAGGTCCAGGGGGGGCTGCGCTTCTTGCGCTCGGGTTCAGCATCGTCGAAGTTCTCTTCTTCGGTGTAGACCACTTCGTCGTCGTTGAGCTGACGTTCGGCCTCCAGCGCGTTTGCACGCGTCAGGGGGGGGTTATCCGAAGACGCGGCGGCGGCTCCAAGAGCAGCCCCCCCTGCAGCCCCCCGGCGCCGAGCACCGGCAGTGCGGACGTCGCCGTCGTCGACTGTTCCTTGCCGTAAGGCGAGGTAACGACGCCGGTGGGTGCCGTTGCGGTGTCCACCGGCGCAGTGATGGGTCCGGTATTGGATTCGAACAACAGCATGCCGGGCACGGCGGCGTGGGCGGTGGCGATGTCACCGTTGCGGATGGCTTCCGCGGCTTCGGCCAGTTTGATGGCGTTGGCCGGACGGTTCTTCGGATCCTTGGCCAGCATGGACATCAGCAGTGCCCGCACGGGGGGTGGGCAGCGTCTCCGGAAGGGGGCGGCGGTGCGTCATTCACCTGGGCCAGGGCAATGGCAATCTGGGATTCGCCGGAGAACGGACGGTGCCCGGTGAGGCACTCGTAGCCGATGACGCCGAGCGAATAAATGTCCGAAGAACCCGTGGCGGTCTGGCCGGTTGCCTGCTCAGGCGCCAGATACTGAGCGGTGCCCATGACCTGGCCGGTCTGTGTGAGCGGCACCTGGTCAGCCAACCTGGCAATGCCGAAGTCGGTGACCTTGACGCGGTTGTCGGGCGTAATCAGCAGGTTGCCCGGCTTGATGTCGCGGTGGACGAGGCCCTGTGCGTGCGCAACGGCAAGGGCGCGCGCTGTCTGCGAGATGATGGAGAGCGTCATGTCCGGCGAGAGCACCTGCTCCCGTTCGAGGATGCCGCTCAGGGGGTGTCCGGGAACGAGTTCCATGACCAGGTAGGCCGAACCGGCTTCCTCGCCGTAATCGAAGACGTTGGCGATGCCACGTGGTTGAGGAGGGCGGTGTGACGCGCTCGGCACGGAACCGCTGAAGGAACCCGGGGGGGTCACCCGTGTATTCCTCCTTGAGCACCTTGATGGCAACGATCCGGCCGAGGATCTGGTCCTTGGCCTTCCAGACCTCGCCCATGCCGCCAATCGCAATGCGACTGGTCAGCTGGAACCTGCCGCCGAGTGTGATTCCCGAAGTAGGCCTCACTTATTCAACACCGCCTCAAAAATCTTCTTTGCGTTCGGACTGGTTAGCTGGGCCCCCGGTTTGCACGTCAACACTCTCCATGACAATGGTGACGGCTACTTGCGGGTCGTTTGCCGGGGGGGCGAACCCGGTAAACCATGAGTTGTTCAAACCTGAATCACCGAGCTCGGCCGTGCCGGTCTTACCGGCCACCTTGACGCCGGGAACGGCTGCGCCCCTGGCGATACCGTTATCCACGGCGCTGGTCATCCACTCGGTGATCTGGGTCGCGATGGGCTGCGTGGTGCTGGTGCGGAGAGCCTCAGGCTTGGGTTCGTTGATAACGCGAAGATCGGGTGCACGGATGGCCTCAACCAGGTTGGGCTTCATCTGCACGCCGCCGTTGGCGATGGCCGCCGTCATCAGGTTGATCTGCAGCGGTGTGGCTTTCACGTCGCGTTGGCCCACCGACGACTGGGCCAACTGGGCCTGGTCCAGGTCCTCCGGGAAGACGCTGGTGGCCTGCTGGAGCTTAAGCTGGTCGCCAAAGTTTTCGCCGAAGCCGAACTTCTGCGCTTGCTCCCGGATGGCATCCTGGCCGAGGTCCAATGCGATGCTGGCAAACGGAGTATTACACGACTGCTCCAAGGCAAAGGCGAAGGACGCTGTTTCGCGAACGTTGCAGTTACCGCCGGCGTAGTTGGGGGAGGCTGGCACTGCTGCCAGGCAAGGGCAGGCTGCTGGGGTTCGGCAGCTCGCTGTCCTTGTTGTACTTGCCCGAGTTCAACGCAGCCGCGGTATCAATGAGCTTGAAGACCGATCCGGGCGAGAGCAGGTTACCCGTAGGGCCGCTGACGTTTTGGTTCAGGTTGATGCCCGGAATCTGGTTCAGGTGAGCGTAGTTGGCCTCAGCGTGGTGCGGTCATGCGAGGCAATCAAGTTGGGGTTATACGACGGCTTGGAAACCATCGCGAGGATAGCGCCGGTCTTGGGGTTGGTGACCACAATGGAACCGCGCTGCCCCCCCTCAGGAATGAGGTCGAAGGCCAGTTGCTGGATGGCAGGGTCCAAGGTCAGTTCCACAGATGCGCCCTTGGGCTCCTTGCCGAGGAACATCTGGCTCATGCGATCCAGGAACAACTGGTCGGAGTTTCCGGCCAGGGTTTCCCCCCCATGGATTGTTCCAGGCCGGTGGAACCAAAGAATTTGGAGAAGTATCCGGTGATGCCGGCGTAAAGCTCCGGCTGGTTGTACTGACGCTGGAATGCGCAGGATTCAGTTCCCGTGACTGACTCAGCTACAGGTTTTCCACCCACAATGATGGAGCCACGCTCATTGCAAAAAGACGCCAGAACGGCGCGCTGGTTCCAAGGATTGGCGTTGAGGTCATCAGCGCCAATGACCTGAACGTAGCTGATGGCGCCGAAGATCAACGCGAACATGGCGACGGCAGCCATCCAGCTGCTGCGAATAGCCTGGTTCATTGCTGCTTCACCGCCTCTGTTGGTGCGCTAGGTGTCTGGCCTGTGGTCGGTTTACGTGTTCCCGGGGGGGTGCTACTGCTTGCCGGGGGCTTGTTGACCATGGGAGTGGTGTCCACCGGGCCGCGGGCCGTGTTGGAAATCATGAGCAGCAGGCCAACGATTATCCAGTTGGCCAGAAGCGAGGAACCACCAGCGGCAAGGAACGGAGTCGTGAGGCCGGTCAATGGGATGAGCCGGGTAACTCCACCGATGACGACGAAGCACTGCAGGGCAATCGCAAAGGACAAACCGCACGCCAGGAGCTTTCCGAATGCATCCCGGGTGACCAAAGCTGCACGGAAGCCTCGAGTGAACAGCAACAGGTAAAGCATCACGACGGCGAAGAGACCAATGAGCCAAGCTCCTCACCGATAAGGGCAACGATCATGTCGCTGTTGGCGAACGGAACCAGGTCCGGCCTGCCTTGGCCAAGGCCGGTGCCAACCAGGCCGCCGTCGGCCATCCCGAACAAGCCCTCTACGATTTGCCCGCTACCACCGGGAGACCTGCCGAAGACCTCAGGCGTGAACGCATTGATCCAGCTGTCGATGCGGAACGCCACGTGGGAGAAGATCTGGGAGCAATGAAGCCGCCGCCCAGAATCAGCAGCAAGCCGATGACCACCCACGAGATCCGGCTTGTAGCCACGTAGATCATCACGATGAACAGGCCGAAGAAGAGTATGGAGGATCCGAGGTCACGCTGGAAGACGAGAACACCGATGCTCACCAGCCACGCGGTGATCATGGGGCCGAGGTCCTTGAACCGGGGGAACTGCATAGGGCCGATCTTCCGGCCAGCCAACAGAATCAGGTCCCGGTTGGAGGATAGATAGCCGGCAAAGAATATGGCGAGAGTGATCTTGGCGATTTCACCGGGCTGGAACGTCATGGGACCCACTCGGATCCACACGCGCGCACCCAGGATTTCGCCGGCGGAGATTCCCGGAATCAATGGAAGGACCAGGAGGAAAGCGCTGGCCGCCAAGGAGATGTATGTAAAGCGGCGAAGGATGCGGTGGTCCTTGAGGAACCAGATCACGGCAATCGAGACCGCCATGGCAATGAGTGTCCACCGCAGCTGATTGTTGCCCGTATCGTCCGCGGGACCGTCCATACGGTGTATCAGGGCAAGCCCAAGTCCGTTGAGAGCTACAACGATCGGAAGTATTACTGGATCGGCATATTTAGCGCGGAGTCTGAGCACAACATGGAACGCGAAAGCAGCAACCGCCAGGAGGCTCGACTGGAACCAGAAGTCGCTATCCAGCCCGACTTCGGAATTGATGCTTACCAACGCACTCGCACCGATGCCTACGGCAAGGGCCAGGACTATGAGAACCAGCTCGACATTGCGGCGGGGGGGTTTGGGTGCTATCTCAGTCTGCATCATTTGGCCGCCTCACAGGGAGTCGGGACGGGTGAAGGAGTGGGGCTGGCAACGGCAGCCGTGCTGGGTATGGGCACAGTGGCCGACGGGGGGGTCGGCGTAGCGGATCCCGAAGCTGTGGCCGCGGGGGTGCTCGGGCAGTTGGCTGAAGCGCTGCCAGTGTTCCTCAGGTTCTCCACAATGCCCTGTGCGCTGTCGAGGTCACCCGCCGGAACTGTCTGGCGTACGCTCTGCTGGCCGTATTCCGGCAATGAATCCACCCTGATATCGGTAACGGCCTCAAGCCGGGAAAGCTGAATGGGTCCGAGCCTCTGAGAGATCCCGTTGAAGATAGCGACCCGCTGGTCGTATTCGCCCACGTAATAGCGTGTCTGCGTCCAGGCATAGCCAAGCCACAGGCCCACCACGACGCCCAGGACCACAACGGCCGCGACAGCAGGCATGAGCCAACGCACACGGCGACGGGCCGGCTCTTCGATCTCAACACGGTCTTGTTCTGCTTTATGCGTGAGGACCGTTGCTGCCCTGCGTGCGACGGTGCGGCCGGCGACGGTGGGAATGGAGCCCGTTTCAGCAGCAGTGGCGGCAGCGCCAACAAGTTCGTGGGGGCGACTGGCCAATTCCTCGCGCAGTACTTCAGCCGACAAATGCTCACCGAGATGGGGGTCGGTGGTGGTGGGTGGCTCTGTGGACTCTTCTGACGATCCAGCCTCGTCCTCTTTGTCGTCCGGATCTCCTGCGCTGAAGGAAGATCCAGCGTCGGCATTCCGCGCGGCTTTGGCATGGGACTCGGTCTTGCTGTCCTCTTCCGCCTTGTCCGCGGCCAGGTCATCAGCTGACTTGGTAGCCGTGACTGCCTCGGGCTCGTTAACCGCGGCAAGCGCTGCTGCCGGAACGACGTCGACGGCGGCCGTGTTGACGTCGTCGTCGGTCTCCTCCGCAATCTCCAGCATCACCACGGTGACGTTGTCCGGGGGCGCCGGCTTCCAGCGTCAGATCCACCAGGATCTCAGCACATTCGCGCAGGTCCTTGGTCTCGCGGACCATGCGCTCCACTACGTGGCCAGCTACGTAGTTGAGCCCGTCGGAGCAGAGCAGCCAGCGTTCGCCCGGTTCGACGTCCAGGACATCCAAGTCCAGCTCAGGGCTGGCATCGACGTCGCCCAGGACGCGCATGAGGACGTTCTTGTGCGGATGCGTTTCCGCTTCCTCCGGGCGGAGGCGGCCTTCGTCAATGAGGCGCTGCACGAAGGTGTGGTCAATGCTGACCTGCTCAAACTTCTTGTTGCGCAACCGGTAGGCACGGGAATCGCCAATGTGGGCAAAGTGGAGCTTGCGGCCCTCCAAGAGCAGCGCCGTGACCGTGGTGCCCATGCCCGAGAGCTTGGGATTCTGGTGGACAAGCTCGGAGAGCAGGGAATTTGCGGTCTGGATCTCGTCAGCCAGGACGGTGTCCGCGCCTCCGGGTAATCGTCATGATCAAGGTGGATCATGTCCAAGACCGTTGAAGCGGAAGCGACATCGCCGCCGGCATGACCGCCCATGCCATCGGCCACCACTGCAAGATGGCGGCCCACATAGGCGGAGTCGTCATTCTTGGAACGGATCCGTCCGACGTCGGAACGCGCCGCGTAGCGCATGATGAGCGGGCGCTCCGCAGGCTTTTCCTGGCCTTTGGGGGGGGTCTCGGAAAAGGCCATGGACTACGGCCTCAATTCAATGACCGTCTTGCCGATTCTCACGGGGGGGACGCCAAGCTCAACCGGCAAGGCGCGGGTGAGCTGTTGATCGGCCAGGTAGGTGCCGTTGGTGGATCCGAGGTCTTCGATGAACCAGCGGCTGCCCTGCGGGAACAGGCGCGCATGCCGCCCGGAAGCGTAATCATCTTCCAGGACAAGCGTGGCTTCCTGTGCGCGGCCGAGCAGGATGGGGGGGCTGGCGGCCAAGGGAACCGTGGTGCCCTTGAGGGGGGGGCCCTCCGTGACTACCAGTGTGCGCGCATGCTGGATTGTCGGCGGCGGAGAAGCTGCCAGCTCAGGGTGCTTCCGGACTTCGCGTGCGGTGGGAACACCAGTTACGGCCTTGCGGCCAATCTGGAAGTCGCGGCGCATGGTGGTCACAATGCTGAAGATCAGGACCCACAACAAAAGGAGGAACCCGAAGCGAAGCGCTGTGATGGTCAGTTCGCTGATGTCGTTCACGCGTGGCCACCCGGGGGTTTGGGGGGGAGTAGGCGGAAAATAATCTTGGTACGTCCCATCGTGATGGTTGAGCCGTCTGTCAGCTCCACGCTGCCGTTCACTTTATGCCCGTTGACGTAACTGCCATTAGTGGACCCGAGGTCAACGGCCCAAGTGCCGCCGTTCTCCGTGCGGACCTCGAGGTGTTTCCGTGAAACGCCTGTGTCATCTACAAGGATGTCGGCCTCGGATGAGCGGCCCAGCACCACGGAGTGGGCGTTGAGGGAATACCGCTGGCCACCAATGTCCAGCACGGGCTGGAGGCGGGTGGGTTGCCGTGCCGGGGCAGCAGGAACATGGGCACGTGGAGCTTGTGGAGCAGGAGCAGCGTCATCGGACGATTTCTCGGTCCGGGAGTTTATTTCGAAATGTCCTGCGCGTTCTTCGTCATTGCGACGGAACGAGATACGGACAGCGCCTTGGAGCGTGTAGCCCTGGCTGCGGACGTGCTGGATAACGACGTCGCACAGTTCCTCGGCGAGGGGGTGTTCCCCCCCATTCCTGGGCCCGGGCGAAGTCTTCATCGCTGAGCAGGACATCGAAAACATTGGGAGCGAGCGTCCGCCCGGCTGCGATGGTGATGGACTTGTTGTCCAACTCGCGCCTCAGCTTGCTTGCGATCTCCACTGGTTCAACACGTGCCCGCGACCCCGTGGAGAAGACGTTGCGGACGGCCTTTTCAATGCCGCGCTCGACTTTGTCCAGCAAACCCATGGTCCTTCTCCTTTCCTTGCCGCGGCACCCGTTGTGCCTGGTCCGATAGTCCGTCCATTCCTCCGTCTGCGCACACGGCGAAGTATGCGCCTGACGGCCCTTCCACTTCCCGATACTACTGGGACTGACTGGGAATGGCCTTAATCCACAACGCCTTGCGACCCGGAAAAGTTCGTTCCCGGCCCTTGTTGGCGCGGGAGGCGGCGATTGAAATTTTCGTTCAGTTCAGCTGTCGTTGGGGGGGTTCTGCCAAGCTCGACGGGGGGGCTCTGCCTCCCGGCCGATTGGTGTTTTGCTCCGGATGTCCGTTATGCTTGATCTCGCTGCTTTTGAAGGAAACGAAGCTGGGAGACCAGCCAGAGTCCGGAAAAAGAAGTTGCGCGCGAGTGGCGGAACGGCAGACGCGCTGGCTTCAGGTGCCAGTATCCGAAAGGGTGTGGGGGGGTTCAAATCCCCCCCCTCGCGCACGCAATTGAAAGAGCCCCGGTCTTAGGACCGGGGCTCTTTTGCTGTCTTGGGCGCGACTCCCGCCCTTGTTCGCTCCGCTCACCGTGGTAGGGCGGGGGGGGATTCGAACAAGACAGGGACTGGGTGACGGGGCGCGTCCCAAGCCGAATGGTCAGCCGCCTGCGGAACCCGTGAACCGGCGTCGTGAATTGCTCAGGTGCAGGCGCATGGCGGCCGCGGCAGCTACTGGGTCGCCCTCCGCGATGGCTGCGTATATAGAGGAGTGTTCGTGGACCACTTGCTCGAAGCGTCTTCGGGAATCTTGCTCATCGCCTGAAACGAGGCGTGGCGGGGGGCATGGTGATCATGGTTTGGCCCAGGGCGGAGATGCAGTCCGTATAGAAGGGGGGGTTGCCGGTGGCCGCCGCGACTGCCCGGTGGAACTCGAAATCGGCCTTCATTGAATGGGCCGGGTGGCCTGAGCTCGCAACGAACTGCTCCAAGGCGCCGTGCGTAGCCTTCAGCTGGTGTTCTGTGTGGTTCCGGGCGGCAAGTGCTGCGGCTTCTGTCTCGACGCCGATCCGGAAGTCGAGCATCTGCAGCCGCTCTTCCATGCTGCCAACGGCCCGCGTTCCTGGTGCAGGCGTGGGTCCGTCCGCGGGCGGGGGGGTCAGCGCGAAGCTGCCCCGCCCACGTTCGGTTTCCACAAGTCCCTCGGCCTGCAATCGGGTGAGGGCGGAACGGACAACGGTCCGGCTCACCCCGAACTCGCTGATGAGGGTGTTTTCGCTGGGGGGGAGCTTCTCACCTGGCTGGATGACGCCGTCGACGATGCGGTTGCGAAGGTCGGCGGCGAGATCCGCAGTCAGGTTTCGGCTCATGGGTTCAAGATTACGCGCCGAATTCCACTGATTCGGTGGTCCATGCCCGCGCCTGTGCGCTCAAGGTAACACCCAATCCAGGGCGGTCCGGAACGATCATGCGGCCATTCTTGGTTTCCAGGCGCTCCTCGAACAGCGGGTCAAGCCAGTCGAAGTGCTCCACCCAAGGCTCACGCGGGTAGCAGCAGCCAGGTGCAGGTGGATTTCCATGGCAAAGTGCGGGGCGAGGCCCAGCCTCTTTCATCAGCCAACGCCGCGAGGCGCAGGAACTGGGTGATGCCGCCAACGCGGGGAGCATCGGGTTGGATGATGTCGCAGCTGTTCGCATTGATGAGGCCCTTGTGCTCGGCAACGGACGCCAGCATTTCACCGGTTGCGATGGGTGTGTCCAAGACCTGTGCAAGGTGCGCGTGGCCTTCGAAGTCATACGCGTCCAGTGGTTCTTCGATCCAGATGAGATTGAATTCTTCGAGTTGGCGGCCCATGCGCAAGGCGGTGGCGCGGTCCCATTGCTGATTCGCGTCCACCATGAGCGGGACGTCCCAGCCGATGTGCTGGCGAACTCCGGCGACGCGGCGGAGATCTTCCTTGGAGTCCGGCAGGCCGACCTTGATTTTGATTCCGCCAATCCCCCCCTCGTCGATGGACTGTGTGGCGCGTTCCTTGACCTCATCCAAGGTGGCGTTGAGGAAGCCGCCGGACGTGTTGTAGGTCTGGACCGAGTCGCGGTAAGAGCAGGAGCTTGGCAAGGGGGGGAGCCCGGCGCGCTTCGCCTTGAGGTCGTAGAGGGCGATGTCTATTGCGGCCAGGGCTTGCGTTGCCACACCGGACCGCCCCACGGAGCGCCGGCCCAAAGAAGCTTGGTGTAGATCTTGCCGATGTCGTTGGGGTCCTCGCCGATGATGCCTCTGCGACCTCCTTGGCGTGGGCATATTGCGCCGGGCCGCCTGCGCGCTTGGAGTAACTGAATCCGATGCCGCTGTGGCCCTGTTCCGTGGTGATTTCGGCGAACAGGAACACCACTTCGGTCATGGGCTTTTGCCGGCCGGTGAAGACTTTGGCATCGCTGATGGGCACAGTGAGGGGGCAACCTTGCGGTGGACAGCTTGACGTGACGAATGAGATCTACGGTGCTCATGGTTCTCCTAGTGGGGACGGCATCCTTGCCTGCCACTTAGGATACAAGTTTGAAACTTGTACTACAAGAGGGTTGCCAGCTAAAAGACCCGCAGTGTGCGGTTCACGTTGCGCGCGATCTGCGCCTGTGCTCGTAGACTCCCTGTGTGTCAGAACGAAAAACAGGACAAAGAGTGGCCGGCTATCACGAGGATTTGCAGGGCAGGCGTCCCTTGAATAGGAAAGTTATCCCGGGCAAGGCCCGGAAGAGCCTGAAAGCAGCCATTGTCGCTCTCGCGCTATCCCTTGCCCTGTCCGCCTGCTCGGGGGGGGCGCCTCCGGCAATCAAACGACGGCACCGGATGCCGGCGAGTTCGACACCCTGACGTCCGCTGGGGGGCCGAACGTATAACGTCACAGGGGACAGCGAAGCTGGATATGACAAAGGGGGGGAAACTCGAAAAGGAGGCCGTGGGCCTACCTGCGGACGCTGCGAAAGGCCCCCCCCTGATCTTTGCTCAGGACGGCCGCGAGATTGAGATCAGCATCGCCGGTCCCCAAGGAACCGTTACTGGAAGCTCTGACACCCTCAAATTTGCAACGGACTCCGCGCGCTCCGATTTCAAGGAGGTCACTTTCTACCACCGGTTCGACACATGGGAGGACCTGGAAAAGGACGTTCGTGACGCGGTTTCCCGTTACGGGTTGGACGCCGACGACGCAGAATATTGGCTCCAAAACGTCAACAAGACCAGCAGCTCAGTCGATCTGTTCAATCACAGCCTGGGTCCCGGCAAGTCCACCGGCTTGGCGGTCACCTACGACATCGCATATGAGTTCCCGGATCCATCAGTCATAAGCATTCGCGTCAGCCCTCTGGACGGCTGAGTACCCCCCCGCGTCAGTCAGAAACGGCTTCCCGCAGCGCCCCCCCGAACCCTGTAATCAGAGCCTCAAGTCCCAGGTTGAATGCGACGTCGGTCGGCCGAGCGTGCTCCTCGGCAGCCAGCCGGTCCACGGCGGCGGTGAAGTTGGGGGGGACCTGCTCGGCGAGGCTGCCGGCGTCGAAGATGTCCTCCGGCGCGGTGACGT
This sequence comes from Paenarthrobacter nitroguajacolicus JCM 14115, assembly GCA_001313365.1. The sequence goes on along the minus strand of BBFS01000007.1, from coordinate 61,435 downwards.
CATAAGCGGCACCGAAAACGAACGCCTCCAAAGCCACAATCGCCGAGATGATCTTCTCTTCAGGGAACCCGGCATCGCGGAAGCCCGCAGTCACGGCCTCGTACATCGCCAGGGTTTTGGGGGCATTTGCCACGGGAAGCACTGCAATCACGGGTATCAGCGGCGTATGTTCCGAGAACACGTCCCGGTAGGACCACGCCCAACGACGCACTGCCACATCCCAGGGTTCCGAGCCAAAAGCGGAGACATCCACCATCGCCGCCAAATGGTCTTCCACCAGCAGTAATACGTCGTCCTTGGAGCCCACGTGGTTGTACAGCGCAGACGGCGCGACGCCAAGGGAGCGTGCCAAGGCGGCCATAGTGAGCCCGTTGTAACCCTTGCTGCTGATCAACTCAAGCGCCGCCGTCGTAATCCCGTCCTGGTCCAGGACCGCCGCCGTCGGTCGACCGGCGCGGCGGCGCACAGAGCCGGCCGGGAGGGCGGAAGGAGCGGGAGTCGGTGCGGGCATCGGAGGCCTTTCTGCTGCCTGTGTCCCCCCCAGCATTATTCCACCGGGGCTTCACAGCGGCCGACTCCAACGCTAGTATGGAACTAAATGAACGTCATTCATTTATTGGTCAGCCACCCCCCCGGACGGCCACGGAGAGGACATCATGCAAAATCTTGATCGCGACGTTGTGATCGTCGGTGCCGGACCGTCAGGGCTGACGGCGGCACGTGAATTGAAGAAGGCCGGACTCAGCGTTGCCGTGCTCGAAGCACGCGACCGGGTGGGCGGCCGCACCTGGACCGACACCATCGACGGCGCCATGCTGGAGATCGGCGGCCAGTGGGTTTCCCCCCCCGACCAGACAGTGCTCATGGAACTGCTGGACGAGCTCGGCCTGAAAATGTACTCGCGCTACCGCGACGGTGAATCCGTCTACATTGGCGAAGACGGCAAGCGCACCCAGTACACCGGTGACACGTTCCCCCCCGTGAACGAAACCACCAAGGCCGAGATGGACAAGCTTGTTGCCATTTTGGACGGTCTCGCCGCCGAGATTGGTCCCACCGAGCCCTGGGCACACCCCCCCAAGGCACGCGAGCTGGACACCATCTCCTTCCACCACTGCTCCGCCAGAACTCCAACGACGAGGAAGCCTGCAACAACATCGGCCTCTTCATCGCCGGTGGCATGCTGACCAAGCCGGCTCACGCTTTCTCCGCACTGCAGGCAGTCCTCATGCAGCCTCAGCCGGGTCCTTCAGCCACCTGACGGACGAAGACTTCATCCTGGACAAGCGCGTCATCGGCGGCATGCAGCAGGTCTCGCTGCTGCAGGCAGCAGAGCTGGGTGACGACGTCGTACTTAACAGCCCGGTTCGCACCATCAAGTGGGACGACAACAACGTGACTGTCGTGTCTGAACAGGCAACCGTCAATGCGCGGTTCGTGATCATGGCAGTGCCGCCGAATCTGTACTCCCGCGTCTCGTTTGAGCCGCCGCTGCCGCGCCGGCAGCACCAGATGCACCAGCACCAGTCGCTGGGCCTGGTCATCAAGGTCCACGCCGTGTACGACACACCGTTCTGGCGCGAAGAAGGGCTATCCGGTACGGGCTTCAGCGCAGGCGCGCTGGTCCAGGAGGTCTACGACAACACCAACCACGGCGACACCCGCGGCACCTTGGTGGGCTTCGTGTCCGACGAAAAGGCTGACGCCGTGTTCGAGCTCAGCGCCGAAGACCGCAAGAAGGCCATCCTCGAGTCCATCGCCGGCTTCCTCGGCGACAAGGCGCTCACCCCCGAGGTCTACTACGAGTCCGACTGGGGGCTCCGAAGAGTGGACCCGCGCGCGTACGCCTCCAGCTACGACCTCGGTGGCCTGCACCGCTACGGCAAGGACCAGCACGCGAACGTCGGACCGATTTACTGGTCCTCATCTGACTTGGCAGCCGAGGGCTACCAGCACGTGGATGGCGCCGTCCGCATGGGCCAGGCAACGGCCGCCCGCATCGTCGAGGCCAACAGGCTCGCCGCGGTGCCTGTCGCCTAAGGCATACAGCACTAAACCGGCAGGCTGGGGGGGAGCACCATCCCCCGGCCTGCCGGCTCCACTGTTTAAGACGAGAAAGGGACCACCATGCGCTACGTAGTGGGTTATACCGCCAACGCGAGGGGGGGCACGACGCCGTTCACCTTGCCGTTGCGCTGGCCAGGAACCACGATGTCAGCCTGGACCTGGTCCTGGTGATCCCGCAGGATTCCCCCCTTCAATGCCGTCTACCCGCCTGAGGCCGGCTACAACGACATCCTCAACGAGCAGGCGCAGCGCTGGTTGGACGAAGGCCTTGCGCTGGTTCCAGCCGACGTCACCGCCCGTGCCCACATCAGGCGCGGCGACTCCGAAGCACAGGCTTTGATCGACGCTGCCGTGGAGATGGACGCCGCGGCCCTGGTCATCGGCGCAACCAACGGTGGCCTGTTCAAGCGGTTCACCATCGGCTCCGTTGCGGGTTCGCTGCTCCATTCGTCGCCGGTTCCGGTCGTTTTGGCCCCCACGGTTACCAGCGGACGGAGCCGATCACCCGTTTGAGCTGCGGTTTTGGGACGCGTCCGGGCGCTGATGAACTGCTCGACGTCGCGGTCGAGTCCGCGCGCGACCGTGGCCTTCCGTTGCGGCTCGTCTCGCTGTTGGCGCTCGACGGCGGTAACTCGCCTGCGTTGGCCGACGCGGCCTGGATGCATGCCGCAGAGCGGCTTGCCGCCGTCGGAGGTTCTGCTGTGGAGACGCCGGAACCTGAGATCGTCGTCGCGCAGGGCCGCACCATCGAAGAAGCCGTTGACCGACTCGACTGGGAAGCGGCGAAATCCTGTTGATCGGCTCCAGCCGCCTGGCCCAGCACCGGGCCACATTCCTTGGCAGCACCGCCAACCGGATCCTGCGTGCCCTCCCCCCCGTCCCCCCCATGATCGTGGTCCCCCCCCGCGACTACACGCGACAAAGCTCCTAGCAATCGCCTGAGAGGCAAAACCCATGTCAACTGCACCAAAGACGGTCCAGTCGAAAGAAACACCATCCTGAGTGAAAAGGGGCTGAAAGCCGGATCGGTGGGCCTGATCGGCGCCGTCGTGATTGGTGTTTCCTGCATCGCACCCGCTTACACGCTTACAGCTGCCTTGGGCCCCACCGTGTCCGAGGTTGGCGTCCATCTGCCCGCCATCTTCCTGGTGGGCTTCATCCCCATGCTGCTGGTAGCGCTCGGGTACCGCGAACTGAACAACGCAATGCCCGACGCCGGCACCTCCTTTACGTGGGCGACGCGCGCCTTTGGTCCATGGATCGGCTGGATGGGTGGCTGGGGGCTGATCGCGGCAACCATCATCGTGCTATCCAACCTTGCCGCCGTCGCCGTGGACTTCTTCTACCTGATGCTCGCGCAGATTTTCAGTAACCCGGAACTAGGGGGGGAGCTCAGCAAGATCCTGCCGCTGAACATCGCCACCACGCTGGTGTTCATTGCCTTGGCGTGCTGGATTTCCTACCGCGGCATGGAGACCACCAAAGGCGTCCAGTACGTGCTGGTGGCCTTCCAACTGCTGGTCCTCGGCTGGTTCGCCGTCTCAGCGTTTGTGCACGTATCCAACGGGACGGCCTTCGACGCGACCGCCATTTCGCCCGACTGGTTCAACCCGTTTGCCGTGGACTCCTTCTCCTCGTTCGCCGCGGGTGTTTCACTCTCGATCTTCATTTACTGGGGGGGGTGGGACGTCACCCTCACCATGAACGAGGAGACGAAGAACCCCCCGAGAAGACCCCCCCGGGCCGGCAGCGACCATCACTGTGCTGGTCATCGTGATCATCTACATGACCATTGCGCTGGCTACGCTCTCCTTCGCGGGCGTGGGGGGGAGACCGGATTGGGTGCCGGCAACCCGGAGAACCAGGCCAGTATCTTCGCCGTCCTTGCCGGTCCCGTGATGGGTCCGTTCGCCATCCTCATGTCGCTCGCCATCCTGAGCAGCTCGGCGGCGTCCCTGCAGTCGACGTTCGTTTCACCGGCGCGCACCATGCTGGCCATGGGTCACTACCGCGCCATCTCGCCGCGCTTTGGCCGTATTAGCCCCCCCACCTACAAGTCGCCCAGCTTCGCGACCATCGCGCTGCGATCGCTGCCGCCGGTTTCTACGTGATCACCCGGACCGTGTCGGAGAACGCGCTGTGGGACACCATCACCGCCTTGGGAATGATGATCTGCTTCTACTACGGCATCACCGCCCTGGCCTGCGTCTGGTTCTTCCGGGCATCAGCGTTTAGTGGCGTCCGTCCGTTCTTCTTCAAGTTCCTGGCACCTTTGTTGGGCGGCGTGATCCTGCTGGTCATGTTCGTGAAGACCGCCATGGACTCGACGGACCCGGAGTATGGCTCGGGCTCGTCCGTTGGCGGTGTGGGCCTGGTGTTCGTGCTGGGAATGGGCGTGATCCTGCTCGGCGTGGTGGTCATGTTGGTGATGTATCGCCTGCGTCCTGAGTTCTTCAAGGGCAAGGTTCTGTAGTTTTCGCCCGGCCTCCCGCGAGGTGGCATTTAATGCCAATGTTGCTCGCTGGGATGGTCATTAAGTGTCATCTGGCGCAGGGAGGGCGGCCGTTGGGACGCCCGCTGCCCGTTCGGCTGCCGTGAGGGCTTCCGCGAGTCGCGCGACGGCGGCACGGTAGTCAGTTCCTGCTGTCACCTTGCAGTAATCCGCCTCGCGCATGGCCCGCGTAAGAGCCGCTGTTTCGGCAGTCCTGACGTCGGTCATGGCCGGAAAATCGATGGTCCGCGCAGGATCGAGCTCGTACTGGCGCCACTGCTCCAGGATCCTTTCGTGGCGGGCTGCATCGTCCGGAAAACCAGCGCGACGTCGGGGGCTCAGCTGCGTGGATGCGCTCCACTTTGCGGATGCTTAACAGCGTTCCTGCCGCAGTGGCGATGCCGACGAAAACCATGATGAGCCGGCCGGTGCCCATTGCACGGCAGGGACCAGAATGGCGGGCGCTATGACAACGAACCCGCCGAACACGTCCCAAAAGAGCCCGTCCGGCTCCTGGCCGCGGCCTTGTGTCAGTTTCCTGTGCAGGACATACGTGGTTGCTGCGGTTGCGAGAACCAGAGCTACACCCCACAGGAGCATCATGGCGGGCATCGGACCACCTCCAGGCGAATTCGCTGCTTTGAATTCAGTATGCGGCAGTGTCTGCTTGGGCGCGAGGGGGGGCAATGGGAGTGCCTTGAAAAACGGATAGCCAACTCTCGGTAGACTCTGTGCCAGTGGGCAAGAGCCTGCCGCATCGTTAACAAACAAAAGACCCGACTGCAATCGGGTCTTTGTTCAGCGCGATGCGCTCTTTGGTGCGATTCAAGGCTTACTCCTTGATGCTCACGCCTCAAGAGTATGCCCCCCCTTCGCGGGCGGGGTGCAAGCACTCTGACCGCGATCGCACCCTTCCTCAGTGAGGGGGGTGCACCATGCCTCGGCGACGGAATCGTCCCGTGCTGCTTCGATGTCGGACCGGGCGTAGCCTTGGCAGCATGAGACTGAAAATGTGCAGCATCCATGTCAAGGACCCCGCAGCAGCCCACGTCTTCTACACGGAGACGCTCGGCTTCGAGACCTTGATGGCCATGCCCGAGTACAACCTTTTCATCATCAAGGATCCCGGCGCGGACAACAGCAGTTCACCCGGCCTGCTGCTGGAGCCCAGCGACAACCCCATTGCCTCGAACTACATGAACGCCCTGCACGAGTCCGGCCTGGCTGCCATCACCTTCGGGGTGCCCGATGTCCAGGCCGAGTACGAGCGTTTGCTTGCCGCGGGTGTGACGTTCCAAGGTGAACCCTCCGAGGATCCTTCAGGCGTCAGCGCAGTCTTCGACGACGGCTGCGGCAACTTCATTCAGCTGCACCAGGACTAGCCCGGTTTAGGCACCCGGTTTTAAACAACTGTGGCCGGGACGCAGGTCCCGGCCACAGCTCGTGAAAACTACGCGTGATCGCGCTTGGAGGTCTTCGGTGCATCACGCTTTGCGGCGGCGTTGTCCCTTGCTTCCTTGGTGGCGGCCTTCTTGGCAGCTTCGTCCTTGACGCGCTGCGCTTCGGAGCGGACAGCAGCGTGTGTGGCGCGTTCGGTGACCAGCCACTGCGGCGGAGCCTGCAGCAGCTCGGTGATTTCCGCCGTCGTGAGCGCATCCTCTACGCCGCCGCGGGCGAGGCCGCTGATGGAGATGTTGAGCTTGTGCGCGATTACCGGGCGCGGGTGGGGGCCGTTGCGGCGCAGTTCGGCGAGCCACTCCGGCGGGTTGGCCTGAAGTTCGGCGAATTCCTCGCGGGAGATGGACGAATCCTGGAACTCCTGGGGTGTTGCGGGCAGGTAGATGCCGAGTTTCTTGGCAACTGTTGCCGGCTTCATGGACTGGGAGTTCGAGGACGTCATGCTTCAAGGGTATCTGGCCGGTACTGTGAGTGTGTGCCAGACGCTGAAGATTCCGCCGAAACAACCGAACCCCTTGCCGGCCTCCGCTTCGCCTATGTTGCCGGTGTGACTCCTGGGAAATGGATCCGGCGGTGGGAAGAACGGATGCCCAACTTCCCGTTGCACTCATTCATGTCCGACGACGCCGCTCAGGTTTCGGTGTTGCGTGACGGTTCCGCTGACCTCAGCTTCGTTCGGTTGCCCGTGGACCGCGAAGGCCTGAACGTTATCCCTTTGTATGAAGAGCAGCCCGTGGTGGTCGCTCCCAAAGGACACGAGATTTCGGTGTTTGAGGAAGTTGCACTGGACGACCTCGCCGAGGAGAACTTCCTGGATATTGACGAAATGGGCGGGCCGGACATGGCCCTCCAGGTGGTCGCATCCGGCGCCGGGTTGGCGATCCTGCCGATGTCCGTTGCGCGGCACCTGAACGTGAAGGACACGGTCATGCGTCGTCTGACAGGGGCTCCGGGGGACGCAGATCGGCCTGGCCTGGCTGGTTGGAACCGACAGCCCGGTGATCGAAGAGTTCATAGGAATAGTGCGCGGGCGGACAGCCCAGAGTTCGCGCCAACCTCGGCTCAGCAGGAAAAGCCCAAGAAGGAGCCAAGCCTGATCGTCGTGGCGGTGGCCCCAGGAAGCCCGCGGTTGCGCAGCGCTACGCCCCCCCGAACCCGGACAAAGGTCGCGGCAAGGGTTCACGCAAGAAGGGCAAACGCTGACTACTCGCCGTGGATGGCGCTTTGTTGCTGCTCTGAACGGTTGAGGTAGGCCAGGAGAAGGTCCCCCCCGGCACGCTCCAGCTTGCCCGCTTCCAATGCTGAGCAGATCTGCTCATTTTCCTTCAGCCAATCGCTGTAGAAGTGGGCGTTCATGGTGGCCTTGTGGAAGTAGAGGCGCATTTCGGCCAGGATCTGCGCCATGATCGTGTTCAACCGGTTGCTCTCGGCCAAGGCGACGATGGCCCCGTGGAAATGCTGGTTGGCGCTGCCCAGGCCCTCGTTGTCGTTGGCTGCAGCCGCGCGCTTACCTTCTTCGACGGCGGCCCTAACGGCGGCAATGCGCTCCGGGGGGGAACCACCCGCTCGGATAGAACTGACCTCTATGGCGCGGCGAACCGTGTAAACGTCGTGGATGTCGCCTGCTTCGAGGGTGGCTACAAAAACGCCCTTATTGGCTGGCGGAGAAGTAACCGCTCCCCGGCCAGCTCGGCGAATGCTTCGCGGACCGTGTTCCGGGAGACGCCCAGATCCTCAGCAATGGTGGCTTCCGTCAGCTTGGCGCCCGGGACAAGGAAACCTTCGGCCAGCTGGTAGCGCAGTTCTTCGGCGACCCTCTCGGCAACGGACGGAACTTTCATCCGTACCCGGGCCCGCGCGCTATCAAGGCCAACATGTTCGTTTCTTCCCTGATCTGCACTGGCCATGACACCAAAAATACACGATTGCCGAAAACTAGGATCGCTGGATCGTTGAACAATCCGGCGAAATGGTGCATGCTGGATGTAACGCACATCACGAGGCAGGGATCACATCATGGCAATCATCGATTTGAACAGCGACGTCGGCGAGTCCTTCGGGCGCTGGACACTCGGCGATGACGAAGCCATGTTCGAGTCCGTCTCCAGTGCCAACGTTGCGTGCGGATTCCATGCTGGCGACCCCAGCGTCATCCGCAGCACCTGCGAAAAGGCGGCCAAGGCCGGCGTCGTTATTGGCGCCCATGTCGGCTACCGCGACCTCGCTGGATTCGGCCGCCGCTTCATGGACATCGACCCCCCATGGAACTGGCTGATGACGTGGTTTACCAGATTGGCGCGCTGCAGGCGTTGGCGGCCACCACGGGAGCCAGCGTTCAGTACGTGAAACCGCATGGCGGCCTCTACAACGCGATCGTCAAGCACACGGCCCAGGCCCGCGCTGTGGTGGAGGCCGTGAAATCGGTTGACCCCAACCTTCCGATTCTTGGCCTCCCCGGTTCCGAAGTCCTGCGCCTCGCGGAGGAAGCAGGCCTTCGGGGGGGCGTTTCCGAAGCATTCGCGGACCGCGCTTACAACCCGGACGGAACGCTCGTCTCGCGCTCCCAAGCCGGGGGGGCGGTGTTGCACGATCCAGCCGAAGTTGCAGAGCACGTCCTGCGAATGGCCACTGAACAAGCCGTCAGAACCATCGACGGTTCCCTCCTAAAAATCCGCGCAGAGAGTATCTGCGTGCATGGTGACTCACCCGGTGCCGTCGCGATGGCCACCGCTGTGAAGTCTGCTCTGAGCGATGCCGGCGTCGGAGTCGGCTCGTTCCTCTAGCCCACTTGGGCTCCCCGCACCATCCCTCATCCCCCCCGGAGGACATCATGACCAGCACCAACAATGCACCCAAGGCAGCGACAAGGAAGCCGCCGCCCGGTGCCATCAAGGCGTACGTCGCCAGCCTCACCGGCACGTCGCTTGAGTACTACGACTTCGCTATTTACTCGGTGGCCTCGGCCTCGTGTTCCCCCAAGATCTTCTTCCCGGGCAATGACGAATTCGTCGCGTTGCTGCTGTCCTTCTCGGCCTTCGCGGTTGGATACCTGGCCCGACCGATTGGTGGCGTCATCTTCGGCCGCCTGGGCGACAAGATCGGCCGTAAATACGTTCTGGTCTTCACCCTCGTCCTGATCGGCGTGGCTACGGTCCTCATCGGTGCACTGCCTGACTACTCAGTGATTGGAGTCGCAGCACCCACCATTCTTGTGCTGCTGCGTTTGGCGCAGGGCATCGGCGTTGGCGGCGAATGGGGGGGCGGCGCAGTGCTGCTTTCCAGCGAATTCGGTGACCCCCCCAACAAGCGCGGATTCTGGTCCTCCGCGGCCCAGATCGGCCCGCCCGCCGGCAACCTCATGGCCAACGGCGTTCTTGCCATTCTTGCCGCTTCCCTCAGCGAAGAGGCCTTCCTCTCCTGGGGGGGCTGGCGCGTAGCCTTCCTGGCCTCTGCACTCTTGGTGGTCTTCGGCCTGATCATCCGACTCAAGCTTGAGGAAACGCCGGTCTTCAAGGCCATCCAGCCCACGGAGATCGTCCCAAGGCTCCCATCAAGGAAGTCTTCACCACCCAGCAAGGCCTTGGTCGCAGCAGCGCTCTCACGTGTTTGCCCGGATATCCTTTATGCCCTGTTCACGGTGTTCGTCGCTGTTTATGCAACCAAAGAACTGGGCATGACCACCGGCAACGTGCTGTCCGCCATCCTGATCGGCTCGGCTTTCCAGCTGTTCCTGATCCCGGCGGCAGGTGCACTGACGGACCGCTTCAACCGTCGCTGGGTCTACGGCATCGCGGCAGCGGCTACCGCCGCCTATATCCCGCTGTTCTTCCTGATGATTCAGGGCAAGTCCGTAGCCATGCTGACCATCGGTACCGTCATTGGCTTGGCACTCCACGCCTTCATGTATGGCCCGCAGGCCGCATTCATCACCGAGCAGTTCCCGGCCCGCCTTCGCTACGCCGGCAGTTCCTTGGCATACACCCTGGCCGGTGTGATCGGTGGAGCCGTTGCTCCCATCATCTTCACAGCGCTCTACGGTGCCGCTGGCGGCGGCTGGTACCTGATCGCCGTCTACATCCTCGTCGCAGCTGTTGTCACGATCGTGGGCATGCTCCTCGGCCGTGACCCCCCAAGCCGGAAGAAGATGTCCGTTTGGTGCAGGGGACGCACGCTCAGCCGGCGGCGTAGCGAAAGATGGAAACCGTGATGCAAACCGCCACCGCGAAAAGGGTCCGCTCTGTCAGGCCCGTCGGCACCCGCGCCGTCCTGGCCGAACTGAACAGCCTGCAGGATGTCCTTGCCCTTCAGGACATGCTCTACAAGTCCCCCCCGCTTCCCGGCCAAGTGGACGTTCTGGCCGCCGCGGAAACTGTCATGGTGGTCGGCGAGTCGGCGGCTGCAACCCGTGCCATTGGCGCGCGGCTCCTGGAGTTGGAGCTTGCTCCGCTGATCGCCAGCGACTCTGGTCTTGTGGTCATCGATACCGTGTACGACGGCGACGACCTCGCCGATGTTGCGGAGCTCACCGGGCTGAGCGTGGACGGCGTCATAGCCGCGCACACGGGACAAATCTGGACAGTGGCCTTTGCTGGCTTCGCACCCGGTTTTGGCTACATGGTGGGCGAAAATGAGGCCCTCACGGTTCCCCCGCCGCTCTTCACCGCGCACGGCGGTGCCCGCCGGATCCGTGGCTCTCGGTGGACAATACTCCGCCGTCTACCCACGCCGTTCTCCGGGAGGTTGGCAGTTGATCGGCCGGACAGGGGCCCGGATGTGGGATCTGGACCGTTCCCAACCTGCATTGGTTCGTCCTGGCGATCGCGTGCAGTACCGGGCCGTCCGCGAAGTGGTGACAGCTAAAGCACCATCGAGCGGTGACGCTCCGGCGCGTGAACCCGAAAAGGAGCATCACGTTGAGTCCGGTCTTCGGATTCTCAATCCGGGTGCGCAGAGCCTGATCCAAGATCTCGGGCGCCGAGCTACGGTCCACTAGGTGTCTCTGCTGCCGGTGCGTTGGACAGGGCATCGTTGCGGCGGGCCAACCGGCTTGTCGGCAACGCTTCGTCTGCCGCGGCCATCGAATCCGTAAGTGGCGGGCTCACGGTGGAAGCTGTTGGCGACCAGGTGATTGCTGTGACAGGTGCGCCGACCACGCTGACAATCGAGTCGCCGTCGTGGTTTGAGTCCGGTGACGGGGGGGCCGACGACGACGTCCAGCCGGGTGCGAAGCGAACCGCCCCCCCGATGGCCGCACCCTTCGCGCTGCTCGACGGCGAAGTACTCACCTTGGGCGCTCCGGAGTCGGGATTCCGGAATTATGTGGCGATCCGTGGCGGCGTGGACGTTCCTGAGGTGCTGGGCAGTCGCTCGGCGGACACGATGTCCGGCATCGGGCCGGCACCATTGGTAGTCAGGCAGGTCCTGGCCGTGGGTGGCGCTACGGCATCCACGGCTGTTGGCAGTCCTGAGTTGCAACCTGAATTCCCGGGGGACGGAGTCACTGTGCTGGACGTCGTTCCCGGGCCGCGTGCCGACTGGTTCGACCAGGAAGCCCTGGATTCCCTCTGCAACCAGGAATGGCTAGTCACTCCGCAGTCCAACCGTGTGGGCATGCGACTGGATGGCACCCCCCCGCTGAAGCGAACCCGCCAGGGTGAGCTTCCCAGCGAGGGCACCATGGCGGGAGCTCTCCAGATCCCACCCGCGGGACTCCCCCCCGTGCTCTTCCTGGCGGACCACCCCATCACCGGCGGATACCCAGTGATCGGCGTGGTGCGCGACGAGCACCTTGATCTCGCCGCGCAGGTCCCCCATTGGCGGAAAGATCCGCTTCCGGCTCGTCCCGGATTCCCCCAGAGTTCATCACGCCTTTTACGAAGACCCCAGAGAAGTGAGTATTTGATGCGCAAGGTCCTGATCGCGAACCGCGGCGAAATCGCTGTCCGCGTCGCCCGAGCCTGTGACGACGCCGGCATCCTCTCAGTCGCCGTTTACGCAGACATCGATGCCGATGCCATGCACGTTGGTGCTGCCGACGAAGCCTTCAGCCTGGGCGGAAACTCGCCGGCTGACACCTATTTGAACATCGCGAAGCTGCTTGCCGTTGCCGCGGAGTCCGGCGCAGACGCCGTCCACCCCCCCGGGTACGGTTTCCTTTCTGAGAACGCGGACTTTGCACAAGCAGTGCTCGACGCCGGACTTGAGTGGATCGGTCCCTCACCGGAATCGATCCGCCAGTTGGGTAACAAGATCACGGCCCGCGAAATCGCTGTCCGCGCAGGTGCTCCGTTGGTTGCGGGCAGCGACGGACCAGTGTCCTCGGCTGCGGAAGCCGGGCCTTCGCGGAGGAACATGGACTTCCACTTGCCATCAAGCTGCTTTCGGCGGCGGCGGCCGGGGTTTGAAGGTGGTTCGGGAGCTCGCCGAAGTGGAAGAGGCCTTCGATTCTGCAGTCCGGGAAGCAGTGGCTGCCTTTGGTCGTGGCGAGTGCTTCGTGGAGCAGTACCTTGACCGGCCTCGGCATGTGGAAGCTCAGATCATCGCGGACAAGCTCGGCAACGTTGTTGTGGTGGGCACCCGCGACTGCTCCCTCCAACGTCGCCACCAGAAGCTCGTGGAAGAGGCTCCCGCACCCTTCCTCAGTGACACGCAACGCCAGCAAATTTACGACGGTGCGAAAGCAATCGTGCGTGAAGCCGGCTATTACGGTGCCGGAACCGTGGAGTTCCTGGTCTCCGCTGACGGAGCCGTGGCCTTCCTTGAGGTCAACACCCGCCTTCAGGTCGAGCACCCCCCCATCACTGAGGAAACTGCAGGGATCGACCTCGTCCAAGAGCAGTTCCGAATTGCTGCAGGCTTGCCACTGAGCATTACGGAAGATCCCGTCGCCCGAGGACACTCCTTCGAGTTCCGCATCAATGCTGAGGACGTGGGCCGCGGCTTCCTGCCCTCCCCGGGGGGGACAGTGGAACTCTTTGAGGTGCCAACAGGCCCGGGAATCCGCGTAGACACCGGAGTTCGTTCGGGCTCGTTTGTCGCGCCGCAATTCGATTCTTTGTTGGCCAAGCTGATCGTCACTGGCGCTGACCGGCAGCAGGCCCTTCGCCGCTCGCGGCGTGCCCTGGCCGAAATCAATATCAGGGGGGGGCTCGCGACGGTCCTGCCGTTCCACCGCGCGGTCCTCGAGTCCGAAGATTTCACGTCCGTTGCCGGAATGCGGGTTCACACCCGGTGGATCGAGACGGACTTCGCGGACCAGATCCCTGTGGACCCCCCCGAATACAACGTGGTCGCCCCCGGAAGGGGAGCGACGCACCATCACCGTTGATGTGGACGGCAAGCGGCTCGCCGTAGGACTTCCCGCGGACCTCCTGGACGGCTGGGCGCGTTCGGGGCAGGGCATTCCTGCTTTTACGACTCCGACCGATGCGCCGGGTTCCGGCTCAGGCACCGGCGACTCTCCCGCAGAATCCGCCCTCGTCTCCAGCATGGCCGGGACCGTAGTGAAGTGGCTGGTGGAACCCGGCACTGACGTAGCAGCCGGGGGATCCTTTGGTGGTACTGGAGGCCATGAAGATGGAGACACAGGTCTCGGCACACCGTTCAGGCACTCTCTCCGAGGTGTTGTCAGAGCCCGGCGGTGTTGTCACTGCCGGCGCCGTGCTGGCTCACATCGAGTAGCGCTAGGCGTGCGTCGCGGCGGAGATTCCCAGCACGCTGTCGAGCAGCTCATTGCGGAACTTCCCACTTGGGTCATTGGCCTGAACCAAAGCTCGGAAATCCTCGAACCGCGGATAGAGAGAAGCGAAGTCGTACTGACTGGGCGTGAACAGTTTGCCCCCAGTGCGGGCGCGCACCGAACGGACGGAGGGCTTCCTCGAGCTCCGGGAGCACCGCTTCTACCTCGGCCTGCAGCGGCTTCCACGTGAAGTGGAGTGCCACGCTTTGCTGCTGGTAGAAGGGGGCTCAGCCAGAACTCATCAGCGGCCACGGTGCGGATTTCGGAGACGAACAGGAGCGGTGCGAGCTTGTCGGCCAGTCCCCCCCGGACAGCCTGCAGCGCGGCCGGCGCCTGTTCCAGCGGCAAGAGCAACTCGCTTTGCAGCTCCTCGCCGTTGCTGGGCGTGAATTCGTGGCGGAAGTGCGGCAAACGGTCAAGCCACTTGCCGGCCACATCCAGCTGCTCGGTGCAGTTCTCCGCGGACATGTCCGGCAAGGGATGCATGGCAGCCGTTGCAGCGGTTGCCCCAAACAGGTCAGGCAGCGGAGCTTCAGTGTCCAGTGCCTTGAGCCAAACCTGGGGGGGAATGGTGTCGCCGGTGTAATCGGTGAAGAAACTGACACTGTAAGCACTCGAAGCGATGGCCTGGAAGTTCGCCAGTGCGCCCTCCCAGGACAAGTTGGTGAGCACGCGCTGTCGTACCTCATAGCTCGGCCGGACAGCGAGCTCCAGCCTGTGACGATGCCAAGTGCGCCCATTCCCACCACGCTGGCGAGAAATTCGTCGTCGTCCGGCCTGAGGGTGACGAGCTCGCCGGAGGCGCGCACCAGGTCAACACTAACGACGGCGGCAGCCAGGGAGGGATTGTTGACTCCACTGCCGTGCGTGCCGGTTTGGATGGCACCCGCGACGGAGATGTGTGGGAGGGAGGCGAGGTTGTGGATGGCGTATCCCTGTTCCTCAAGCGCGCGGCCGAGGGCTCCGTAGCTGATGCCACCGCTGACTTTGACGGTGCCCTTCGCGGCGTCCAACACAACTTCCTGGGGGGAGGGCATCGAGCAGGAGGTGGGTACCGTCGGTGTCGGCGACCGTGTTGAAGGAGTGCCGGGAACCCAAGGCCTTGATCCGCGTTGCCTGGGCTACAAGCTCGCGCAGCTGCTCCACAGTGGTGGGCCGCTGGACGTCCGCAGACGAATACTCAAGATTTCCTGCCCAGTTCTTCATTGAATGATCTCCCGCTTGTATTTGTAGACTCCCGCAATTGTTAACGCTCACAACTAATTGCGTCAAGGGGGGGAGTCCACCGCGGTTGCGGATAGAGTTCAAGAAATCCGCTGTCTACCAGGAGTCGCAACGTGAGTAAGGGATCCAAACCCACCATTCGGGATGTTGCGATGGCGGCGGACGTATCACTGACCACTGTCTCCTATGTGCTTTCCGGCCGTCATGGCGGCACCACCCGGATCAGCCAGCCCACGCAGGACCGGGTTCTGGCCGCGGTCAAGGAACTGGGTTACGTGCCCAATCAAGCCGCGCGGGGAATGCGGCGCGGCAAAACGGACGTGGTTGCCGTGGCAATCGGAAACCTTGAATGGCCTTGGGATCGCGCACTCGCCACTGCCGCTGCCGGCATCCTGCCGCAGCACGGTTATCAACCGGTGATCCTGCTGGGCGACGACTGGCGGAAGTTCATGATGTCCGGGGGGCGCCGACGGCGTCATCATTGGCTACTTCCCTGAAGCAAGGTCCGAGGACGAAGCAGTCACGGAATTGGCCCGCCGCGGCGTTGCCCAAGTAGTTATCTCAGGCACCATGAAGCCTGCCGGGTTCGATGTCCTTGCCCCCCGAGACCGATTCCGGGCTCGCGGACTGCATGGAATTCCTCACGGCGTCGCACCGCAGAATTGCCTGCATCCGGAGGGCTGACCCGGCTGGGCGACCCAAGAGCCGCTTTGCCGCCTACGCAGCCGGGCTGGAGAAGGCGGGCATTCCCTTGGACGCGTCCTTGGTCAGGACCTCACATCACCGCCCGGCCACTGCCTATCAGTCCGCCCTGGAATTGCTTCAACTCCCGGATCGACCCACGGCCATCCTCTGCACCGACGACATGGAGGCCCTGCAGGCGATCCGTGCCGCCTACCGCCTTGGCCTCCGCGTCCCCCCGAGGAAATCCAGATCGTCGCGTCGGGAATTCCACAGAGGGCCAGGACTACGATCCGGCTCTGACGACTGTTGGGCCGGACCCGATCTTCGAGCAGGTTGTCCGGATGCTGCTGGACCGATTGGCGGGAACCACCCCCCCGGCCGAGGGCATCCGGGTTGCGTCACCGTGGAAGCTGCACCGCCGCGGCACGACGGAGGCTAGCTAGTCCTTCAGTGGACGCCGTGCCAGCCAAGCGGCCACGATCGCACCCGAGATGTTGTGCCACAGCGAGAACACGGCCGACGGCAGCGCTGCCAGGGGGGGCTGAAGTGTGCGGTGGCCAACGTCGCGGCAAGGCCCGAGTTTTGCATTCCCACCTCGAATGCCAAGCCCGGCGTGCTTTGTCGTCCAGACGGCCGAGCTTGCCGGCCAAGTACCCGAGGCCCAGGCCGAAACCGTTGTGGAGGACTACCGCCAGGAACACAATCGCGCCCGCGGCAACGATCTTGCTGGCGCTACCGGCCACGACGATCGCCACGATCAGTGAAATCACGACGGCGGACGCCCACGGAAGTGCCGGGAGAACCTTTGCGACGAGCTTCGAAAGAAAGAGCCGGGCCACAAGCCTGCGATCACCGGCAGCAGCACGGTCTTTACGATGTCCAACACCATGGCGCCGGCATCGATGTGGAGGAAGGACCCGGCCAGGAAGAGAGTCAGCGCGGGGGGTCACGATCGGCGCGATCAATGTGGAGACCGAGGCAACAGCTACAGACAGAGCAACGTCGCCCTTGGCCAGGAATGCCATGACGTTCGAAGCGGTGCCGGAGGGCGCGCAGCCGACCAGAATCAGGCCAACGGCCAGCTCGGGTGGCAACTGCAGGAGCACGGCAATGAGCCATCCAGCGCCGGGCATGATCACATAATGCGCCACGATGCCGAGGGCCACAGCCCACGGACGCCGGGCCACCGAAGCGAAGTCCGGCGGGGTCAGCGTGAGGCCCATACAGAACATAATGACGCCAAGCAGGTAGGGAACCGCGACGCCCATCGGTTTGAAGAGGTCCGGGATGAGGAACCCCCCCAGAATGCCTGCAACCACCACCAACAGCGGGAACACTGTGACCGCGATACGCGCAATCTTGGCTTCAGCTGCAAGCGCTGCATTGACGGGCGCAGTGGGTTCTTCGGTTTTCGCTGGTGAATTGGTTGCCTCAAGCATTCACCCATGCTCACACTCGCACCGTAGCCGCCACTAATTCTTTACTTGCAGGGGAGCGTATATGTCAGATGACCGCTGTTTGTACCCAAGTAAGTCGCATTTAAGGCCGTTTTGAGCGCTCGAAACGGCCTTAACTGCGACCTACTTGGGTTAGGAGTTGAGCTTGCCGGCCAGCCGTTCGCGCATACGAATACTGGCCTCGTTGAGTCCTATGAACTCCACCTCGCGGCCGTGATTACGGTACTTCTCGGTCACGGAATCCAGCACTGCCACCGTTGAGGCATCCCAGATGTGCGAGCCATGCAGATCGATGATCACTCGATCTATGCCTTCTGAGGAATCTTTCGCGTAGTCGAACTGCGTGTACAGGTCATTGGACGAGGCAAAGAACAATTCGCCGTCCACCGTGTACGTCGCGACAACTTCGCCGTTGAGCTCGAGTTCCGTTCGCTCCACAGTTGCGAAGTGGGCCACCCGGCGAGCAAACAGCACCATGGCGGTCAAGACGCCGACGCCGACACCCACCGCGAGGTTGTGCGTCGCCACCACGGCGGCAACGGTGATGAGCATGACCGCGGTCTCGGACTTCGGCAGGCGCTTGAGCGTTGAGATGCGGACTGAGTGCCAGTCGAAGGTGATCAGCGATACGAAGATCATCACGGCCACGAGAGCGGCCATGGGGATCTGGCCCACAACATCGCCCAGGACCACCACCAGTACCAGCAGGAACACCCCCCCGGCCAGGAACGTGGAGAGCCGGCTGCGAGCCCCTGAGCCCTTGACGTTGATCATGGTTTGGCCGATTACTGCGCAACCACCCAGACCACCAAGGAATCCCGTGACAATGTTCGCGGCACCCTGGCCCCCAGGAAACGCGCGTCTTGTTGGAACGTGTGTCCGTGATGTCGTCCACCAGCTTGGCTGTCATCAGCGATTCGAGCAGGCCCACCAGCGCCATGGACAGGGCGAAGGGTGCAATGATCTGGAACGTCTCCAGGTTCAGGGGAACGTTCGGCAGGAAGAATCCGGGCAGGCTATCAGGGAGTTCTCCCTTGTCGCTGACTGTCGGAACATCAATATTGCCGAGCACGGTAACCAGGGTGATGGCCACGATTGCCACCAACGGTGCAGGAATGGCCGTGGTAATGCGGGGCAGCCCGAACACGATCACCAAGCCACAATGACAATCGGATAGACCATCCACGGCACGTTGAAGAGCTCGGGCATCTGGGACATAAACACCAGGATGGCCAAGGCGTTCACGAAGCCGATCATTACGGACCTCGGGATGAAACGCATCAGCTTGGTGACGCCCAGGACTGCCAGGACGATCTGGAAAACACCCGCCAGGATGATCGTGGCAATCAGATAATCCAGCCCGTGTTCTTTCATCACCGGTGCGATTACCAAGGCCACGGCACCGGTGGCCGCGGAGATCATGGCCGGTCGCCCGCCCACAAGGGCAGTGACCACGCCCATGGTGAAGGACGCGAAGAGGCCGATGCGCGGATCCACCCCGGCGATCACCGAGAACGCGATCGCCTCGGGGGGGATCAAAGCCAAAGCCACCACGAGTCCCGCAAGGGATTCCGTCAGCAGGCGGCGGGGCGAGCGGAAGGTCGCCCGCAGTGACATGAGTTGCTCGGGAGTCATGGGTCCTTACAGGTGCAGTTGTCCTAGGGCGCAGTCTGTCGGTAGCGCTCAATCTGCTTAAGGCGCCGCTGGAGGCTGTCGCGCCGCGGGTGCGGGACGACGTCGGGCGCCTCAGCGGTGAGATCAATGTGTTCGGTTCCGTACTGCCACAGCAGGAGGTCATCCAGGAGGCGGTCCGGGCCGGGGGGAGTAGCGGTGGTCCAGGGCCTTGCGGACCTCGGTGATCCGGTTGGCGCTCAGCAGACCCGCAAGCTCCACGGTCTTGGTGAGTCCGTGGGCGGCGAGCAGTTCGGCAGCCCATCCCCAGTCGTCATCAACTTTACGGTCAACGTGCGGCAGAAGAGTACGCCAGACGTCCCGGACCCGGTTGGGTGTCAGCGGCATGCCGCCATCGCCCTCGAGATCCCAGTAGCCGCGGACTTCCTCGTAGCGTTCGTGAAGATCGGCGAAGGCGCTCTCCACGGTTTCCAACATGGCCGCGGTGGCCGTGAACTGGCGGTCGAAATGCGGCGTCCAGGCCCGCGGGTCTTCCGCCTTAAAGCGAATATCGTGCTCGATCTCGCTCCAGGCGTGCGCAAACACGGTACGAATCTGGCACTCGAAGAAATAGCTGCCATTGGCAGGCATCTCCGGGTTGAAGACGTGCTGGTATTCCTTCACGGCCTCGTTCTGGATGGTGCGCAGAATGAGGTGGCGGCTGGAATAGCCATAGGTTCCTGACTCAATGGAACCAATGTCCTTCTCGCGGTCGCCACGGCAATCGAAGAGTTGCCGCTGGCGCTTGATGATGTTGGCCACCGCAGCGTTTTCCGCGGGTAGCTTGGTGATGACGCGGATGCCCACCATGTCGTTCAAGGTGCGGAACGGGTCCGGAAACTTGAGCACACGAGGCCCACCCGGCTCCAAGGGGTCATCCGTACGGGAAATCTTTTCGCGGAACGACTCGACCGTTTTGGTCCGTCCCGTGACAAACAAAGGGGTGACCTCTGCGTCGTTCAACATGTCACGCAAAGTGAGCAGCACATCGCGCGTGACCCGCTTCAGGGCGGGGCGAACACGCTCATAGAGCGCCACATTCGCATCCACTGCGTCGCGCTGAGCCTGGTCCAGGCTGTCCCAATTGCTTGCCATGCCCCCCAGCTTACGGGGGGGCGGGTCCGACACTCAACTGAGCCACCCGCCGTCGGGGGGGTGCCTCTAGCCAAACTTCCGAAACGTCACGATAGGCTCAGTACAAAGGAGGGCGCAATGTTGCGGCACAAGTACAGCTACGGCGAACACCCCAGTCAGTGGGGGGGCGAACTCTTCATACCTGAACCGTCCAACGGAAACCATCGCGGCGCGTCCAGCGTCGCCGGTGGAATCGCCGTTGTGATCCATGGCGGATATTGGCGCTCACAGTACGGCGCTGAGCTCGGTGAGCCCCCTGGCGCGCGACCTCGCAGCGCACGGTATTACCGCCTGGAACCTCGAGTACCGGCGGGCCGGTAATGGTGGTGGTTGGCCTCATACTTTCGAGGACATCCTGGCCGGCATCGACCATCTGTCCGAGATCGCGGGTGACCACGACCTTCAACTTGGCAAAGTAGTGGCGCTCGGTCACTCGGCCGGCGGCCACTTGGCCGTCTGGGCTGCGGGCCGCAGCGGCTATCGGATATTGGAACGCCCGACGCCGACCGCCAGCTCCAGCGCACCCCCCCTGAGGATAACGCCGTCCACCTGACAGGCGTGGTCAGCCAGTCAGGCCTCCTGAACCTTGCGGCAGCGGAGAAGCTAAACCTCAGCAATGGCGCCGTCTGCAACCTCATGGGCGGGGGGGATTCCCATAGATTCCCCAAACGGCATAAATACGCCGACCCTATGAGCTCACTGCCCATCGATGTCCCCCGTCTATGCCGTGCATGCCACAGATGACGAGGACGTTCCTGCAAGCCAGTCCGAAGCGTACGTCGCGGCGGCAACGGCGGCAGGAAGTGCGGCCCAGCTGCTGCGCGTCCCTGGCGACCACTTCGACCTCATCGATCCCAAGGCCGTGGCGTACAAGAAATGCCGTGAACTGGTGCAACGGCTGCTCTCGTAATCTGTGGTTCGTGGGGGGGCCCGCCTCTGGCAGAGTGGTCCCATGCTGACAGTCATTGGTGAGGCCCTGGTCGACGTCGTTCAACGTTCCTCGGGACTCGAAGCCCACGTAGGCGGGAGCCCCCCCCTGAACGTTGCCGTCGGGTTGGCCCGCTTGGACCATCCGGTGCAGTTCATCGGTCGCTACGGCCGGGACGCCTACGGTGATTCCGTTGCCGCGCACTTGCGCTCGAGTTCCGTGATGGTGCCGCTGCCGCCGGACGAGAAGCCAACCAGCGTGGCCACCGCGCAGATCGACGACGACGGCGCCGCCACCTACGCTTTCGACCTCGCCTGGGAGCTGCCCGGGCTCGCCGGTCGGTTGCCGCTCATGCTGCAGGGCTCCACTCTGCTGCACACAGGCTCCATTGCCACCTTCCTGGAGCCTGGCGCCGCAGAGGTGCTTGCCGCCGTCGAGCATGCCCACCCGAGCAGCACTATCAGCTTCGACCCGAACTGCCGTCCCAGCATCATCACGGATGTCGAGTATGCGCGAACGCAAGCCGAGCGCTTTGTGGTGCTTTCCGACGTCGTGAAGGCCTCGGACGAGGACCTTGAATGGCTGTATCCCGGCGTCGATCCGGTGGAATCCGCGCGTCGCTGGCTGACCTTGGGTGGTGCTGAGGGTCCGGCCCTGGTGGTGGTAACACGTGGTTCACGTGGCCCGTGGGGCGTAACGAGGGCCGGTGAAACTCAGGTTCCCGCACCATCCGTGAACGTTGTGGACACAGTGGGCGCGGGCGATTCGTTCATGGCGGGGGGGCTCCTGTCCGCGATTGTGGATCACGGGCTGGACGGCGCGCAGAACCGTGGCGCTTTGAGGCAATGCCCGCAGAAACCCTGGCAGCCATCATGGATCACGCAACACGTGCGGCTGCCGTGACGGTGTCACGGGCCGGTGCGAATCCGCCCACGCGGGCGGAGCTCAACCACGGAGTGCATAAGTAAAGCTGCTCAGCTGGCCCCCCCGTGCCTGCGGCCACTTCCTCGCCCGCTTTCACCGGGCCTGGCGGAGTGCCGTCGCCGAAGGGGCTTCCGCCGAGGGATTCCCGTCCGTGATCAGTAAGCCATCCGCATAGGTCCGGGCCCACAGGGACAATCTTGGTGGGGTTAATATCCTCGTGCACCATGTAGTAGTGCTGCTTGATCTGCACGAAATCGATGGTGTCCCCGAAACCCGGTGTCTGGAACAGGTCCCTGGCGTAGGCCCACAATGCGGGCATCTCGCTGAGTTTGTTGCGGTTGCACTTGAAGTGGCCGTGATAGACGGCATCGAAGCGCGCCAAGGTGGTGAAGAGCCGGACGTCGGCCTCGGTGATCGAATCACCCACGAGATACCGCTGGCTCGCTAGGCGCTCCTCCAGCCAGTCCAAGGCAGTCCACAGACGGGTATAGGCCGCCTCGTACGCTTCCTGGGATCCGGCGAAGCCGCACCTGTAAACGCCATTGTTGACCTCGGTGAACACGCGCTTGTTGACCTGGTCGATTTCCTCGCGCAGGTGCTCCGGGTACAGCTGTGGCGCTCCCGGGCGGTGGAACTCTGTCCATTCAGTAGAGAAGTCCAGCGTGATTTGGGGGAAGTTGTTGGTCACCACTGCGCCGCTGGGGACGTCCACCATGGCCGGAACAGTGATTCCGCGAGGGTAGTCCGGGAAACGGCGGAAGAATGCTTCCTGCAGTCGCTCGATGCCCAGCACGGGATCCTTGCCATCCGGATCCAAATCGAAGGTCCACGATCTGGCGTCGTGCGTGGGGCCAGGCTGGCCGAGGCTGATGACATCCTCCAGGCCAAGAAGCCGGCGCACGATCACGGCACGGTTGGCCCACGGGCAAGCCCGGGCTGCAATCAACCGGTAGCGCCCCGGCTCCACGGGCCAGCCGGGCTCGCCGTTCGGTCCGGCAGCACCGTCGCGGGTGATGCGGTCCTCGATGTAATTGGTGTCCCGGGTGAACTCGTCGCCGGTGACGTACGCCCCCCCGCGGGTGCTGTGTTCTTCGACTTCGCTGGTCTTCTCACTCATGACTTCACACTATGCCGCGCTCCCCGAACCGCGCGACCTTGTGGGCCGTGGGCCCACGTAGACTGGCCTGATGCGGCTCGTAGCAAGCGATATTGACGGCACCATCCTCGGTCACGACGCAAAATCAGTGACCGGACCATCAAGGCATTCCAGGCGTGCCGCGACGCAGGGGGGGTGGAACTCGTCTTCGTCACGGGTCGTCCGCCGCGCTGGTTGTACCCGCTCCAGAAGCAGCTGGGTCACAGCGGAATCGTGATCTGTTCCAACGGTGCAGTGGTATGGGATCTCGAAACCGAGAAGGCCCTGTCCTCGTCTGTCCTTGGTGCCGAATCCGTCTTTGAAGCCCGCCGCATCATCAAGTCCATCAGGCCCGACGCCCTGTTTGCTGTGGAGACTCTCACGGGCTTCCAGCTTGAGCCGGGCTTCATCGAGAACGAAACCAGCGAGCTGCTCGCTGAGTTCACCCCCCCGCGCCGCTGGCCGAGACGCTCACGGCGGATGACGCCGTCGTAAAGTTCCTGGCGATCACCCGCAAAGGTACGCCGGACGAGTTCCTGGCTGAAGTGCAGCCGGCCGTCGCGCATTTGGTGAGCACCACGCATTCGGCGCCACGGACGGCAATGCTGGAGATGTCCGTTCCGGGCATCAATAAGGCTGTCACGCTGGCCAAGTACGCCGAATCGCTGGGTATCGAAGCCGCTGATGTCGTGGCGTTCGGTGACATGCCCAACGATATCGAAATGCTGCGCTGGGCCGGTCACGGTTACGCGATGGCCAGCGGCCACCCGGAGGCCATCCTCGCCGCCGGGCAGCAGGCGCCGCACTTCGACGACGACGGCGTGGCCCAGATTCTCGAGGCGAAGCTCACGGAGCAGCGGGTCTAGTTTCCTCGCAGGCGCGGAATCCAGCAGCGCACTGAGTCGCGGTATCGCTGGAACTCGGTGCCAAACCGACGTTCCAAGTCGGCTTCTTCGTGTGGCCTCACAGCGTAATTCCACAGAAGCGAACCAATTACCGCGTAGGCAACCACCAGCCAAGAACCCAGCATCAGCCACAGCTGCTCCTTGGGAGATGCCTGCCACGGCCATGGGATTCCGAACCCACTTATACGGCCCGGCGATGACCAAGCGGTTGGGCATGGCGGAGGGCAAAGGGGTTCCGCCTCCGGCAGAGGACCTGGTCACCGCGGAAGCGATCCCGAGGGAACTGGCGAGCACCAGCACCACGAAACCGGCGGGCGGTGCGGCGGAGGGAAACGGCAAGGAAACGTCCCACCGCTGCTCGATCCACCAAATGGCTGACGGAAGAACCACCAGGAAGAAACCCCCCAGAAGAGGATCAACTGCCCCCCCATGGTTGCCCCCCCCACGTTGGCTGCAGTACTGCGACGGTTGGACGCCGGACGGAACGCAAAGGGTCCCCCCCGCACGATCAACTCCGTAGGGACACGGCCTTGCACCACAAAGAACAGCGCAACCACTGAACAAGCGGCGGCGGCCAACATGATCGGGACGCCCCCCCATCCCGCTTCGGAAGTGATTGTTGCGTAGATGGCCAAGGCGACAGCAACGAGGCCAGTCCAACCAGCGGCCACCACGGCCGCAGCCCTGACGCCGAACGCTGCGACACCCGAGGCGATGACGAACAAGGGAATGTCGAAGGCGGCTACGGCGACCGGGTCCAGGCTGCCGAGAGTGGCCGTCCGAATGGCCGGTGACAGGAAAACTCCCACCCACCACGCCAGCCCGGCCACGGCTTGGACAGCGAAGTAGATCCGGCCCCCCCACGCTTGCGCCCGCGCAGCGGTAGGAGCCTCGCGATTCACGGGTGCCGCACGCCCTCACCGGCCAGCAAAGCGCGGTAGCCCTCCTTGTAAGTGGGAAAGGTGAATTCGAAACCTGTCGCCCGCAGGCGTTTATTGGAACAGCGCTTGTCGCCCGCGCCGGCGTCGGACGCGTTCCCAGGTGCCGCCGTCGGGGGGTTCAGGGCATCCCATTTCAGAGGCGAGGAACCGCATGACGTCGCCCATTTCCGCCGCGTAGTCATCGACGCCCACGTAGACGGGATCAGGAACCGCCTCCATGGTGGTGAGGTGGACGATCATGGCCGCGGCGTCGTCCCGGTGCACGCGATTGGTGTGCCGGGGGAAGGGCGGGGGATGACAGCTTTGCCGCTGCGAACTTGGTCGATCAGCCGGGTGCGTCCCGGTCCGTAGATTCCGCCCAATCGCAGGGAGATGGGCTGCGTTTTGGTACCGCGGGTCCGGGCGAACAAGAGGTCCTCGGCTTCCACCAGGACCTTGCCGCTGAAACGGGTGGGCTCCGTGGGCGTGGACTCGTCCACAACAGCTCCACCGGAATCCTTATACACAGCCGTTGAGGAGACGAACAGGATCCGCTGCGGCTCGATGGACGGCCGTTCCAGTGCGTCCAGCACGTTCTTCACGCCGTTCAAGTACGCCGCGCGATAGGCATCTTCTGTGGACGTGTCTGCGGCGATAGCCACAACAACAATGTCCACGTCCTCCGGCAGTTCCGGCACTGCGACGGAGAGGTCCGCGAACATGCCCCCTGATTTCCGCGGGTAGCTTTTCAGGGGACCGGCGCAGGCCAACCACATTATGGCCCGCAGCTGCGAAGCGCAGTCCAACTTCCGTTCCAAGGTCGCCGCAGCCGGCAATCAACACAGTCATGCCCCCCCAGTTTGTCAGTCCCGCAGTGTCATCTGGTTCCCAGCTTCCATACAACCGGCGTTCAACTTACGGCCGTAGCTTCCAGCCAAGACCCGTTCGCACGGTTTATCTGTCTCATTGAACTTGTAGGGGGAACCATGCTAAGCGTCGGATCAACAACGTCAATACCGCTCCATTGCGGCGCATCGAACCGGATCATCACTGGCGTTCGCTTCGCCAGGGCGACCGCGTCAACGTCACGCTGACGCCGGGTTTCGAGTCGGCTGGCGTGGTGGATGCCGTTACCGGCGATGCCACCGCGGTTTGGGTGGAGCTCGACGGCGGTCGCGGCCGGACATTGGTGCACGTCAGCGACGGCGTGACGATCGTTCCGCAATCGACGACGGCGGCGGTCCCGCAGGAGAGGTAACCGCGCCTCTGCCATGGGCTACGCTACGGGAGTGATGCTGCCCTATTTCCTTCGCAAGGACGGTTCGGTGGGGGGGCCTTTGGCCTTCGCCCACCGAGGTTTCTCCTTGGATGGCCTGGAGAATTCCATGGCTGCATTCCAAGCTGCAGTGGAGCTCGGAACTGTCCATCTTGAAACGGACGTCCACACGACGTCCGACGGCGTACTGCTCGTTTTCCACGATTCTTCCCTGGACCGTGTGACTGATTCCATCGGCAAGGTTTCGGAACTGACCGCCGCCCAGGTTGCGGCTGCCCGAATCGGTGGAGTGGAGCCCGTCCCCACCTTTGATGAGCTGGTTTCTGCCCTGCCCCAGGTCCGACTGAACTTGGACGTAAAAGACTGGAACTCCGTGGGCCCGATGGCTGCGGCGATCGAAAAGCATGACGTCCATGACCGGGTTTTGGTCACCAGCTTCTCGGACAGGCGCCGCCGGGCAGTCCTTTCCAAGCTCTCCCGTCGTGTGGCTTCCTCTGCGGGCAGCTCCCTGACCGCGCTCTTCGTCCTTCTCGGCCCTGTGCTTCCGGTTCCTTTGGCTCGCAAGCTGCTCTCCGGCGTCGACGTCTTCCAAGTTCCTGTCCGCTACGGGCGGTTTCCCGTGGTGACGCCCGGATTCATCCGCGCGCGCACCGGTGCGACAGGCAGGTCCATGTGTGGACGGTCAACGATCCTGTGGAAATGGAACGGCTGCTGGACCTTGGCGTGGACGGAATCGTGTCGGACCGGCTCGACCTTCTCAAGGAAGTCCTGGTGCGCAGGGGGCCAGTGGGTTTAGATCCCGCGCCGAGTTGGCATTTAATGACAGTCCCAGGCGGAAACATTGGGGTTAACTGCCACCTCGGCGGGTCTCGATCGCGGCAGGCCGAACTTGGCTTGCGCGGATTCTCTCCAGATCGAACTTATTGCTGCGGTCGAAGTTGAAGATGCCGTTCTTCTCCTGGAACACGTCCGTTAGCTGGGTGTAGCAATAACCGAACATGTCGGGGGTTATCCAGGAGCACTGAGCAGAGGCTGTCGAAGCGGGTGTAGAACTCTTCCTCGCTGCTGACGCGCTGGCCGTAGCCCCCCCACGAGGAGGCGACGTCGCTTCCGTCCGCAGCCTGATGGGCCTCAACTTTGTTCCACCAGATCCCGCCGAACTCCGAGACAAAGTAGGGCTGGCCCGCGTACGGCACGGAGTATTCCTCGCCGTCGGCCTTGCGGTTGATGTACGGCTTTCCCTCCGCCAACCCCTGTTGCTCGATGCGGAAGCGGTCCGGGTCTTGCTCATAGGAGTGGGAATCGTAAATGTCCGTGTCCCGGATCCGGTGTGCGTAACCGGAAGCATCAATGACCGGGCGTGTGGGGGTCAGCGAGCTTGGTGGCCAGGAACATGGCCTCGGTGACGTCGTCCAGCACTGTCAGCCGATCGTGGAGAACTTGGTGCGTCTCGTTGAGGGGGCACCAGCCAATGATGGAGGGGTGGTTGAAATCGCGTTTCAGCACTTCCAACCATTGCGCCACGAAGCTGGCTGTGGGCCTTTGGTTGTGCCCCCACAGTTCCTCCGCCGGAGACACCCCAGTCGCCGAACTCGCCCCACACCAGATAACCGAGGCGGTCAGCGTGATAGAGGAAGCGTTCCTCGAAGACTTTCTGGTGCAGACGGGCGCCGTTGAAGCCTGCGGCCATGGACAATTCGATGTCCTTGACCAACGCTGCGTCGTCCGGTGAGGTCATCAGTGAGTCGGGCCAGTAGCCTGATCCAGAACGAGTCGTTGGAAGACAGCTTCGCCGTTAATGCGAACCACCTTGCCGTCCAAGGCAATGGACCGGACGGCTGCGTAGCTGCTGACCTGATCAACAACATCGCCGGAACCATCGTGAATCCTGACTTCGAGGTCGTAGAGGAACGGATCTTCGACGGACCAAGGCCGCAGGGATTCGGCGGGGGATGGTGAGGCGGAGTGACGGCGTGAGGTCCAGGTCTGCTTTGGCTGTGGCCTCAACACGCACGTCACCTTTGTCGCTGAGGACGGCGGTGACCGTATGCCCGCTGCGGTTACGGCTAACGGGCACCTCCAGTGTGATGCTGGCGTCAGCAAGATTCGGAGTCATACGGAGACGTTTGATATGAACCGCGGGGGGGACCGCTTCCATCCACACCGTCTGCCAAATTCCTGTGGTCCGGGTGTACTGGCAGTGGGTGTTGTTGTACACGTGGCCTGCTTGCCGCGTGCCTGCATCTCGTGCCGTGAATCCCTGGCCCTCACCACAATTACTGCTTCCGTTCCGGGCTCGGCCACTCCTCCGAGGTCTGCAGTGAACGGTGTAAAGCCGCCACGGTGACGGGCTACTTCAACCCCCCGTTCACCCATACGGTGGCGTCGTGGTCTACGGCGCCAAAGTGCAGCAGAATGTTCTGACCCGCCCACTCCTGAGGGATCGTCACCGTTCGCCGGTACCAGACGGCTTCCATGAAATCGACGTGCTCGATCCCCCCCGAAAGCGCAGATTCCGGTGCGAACGGAACCAGGATTTCGCTGTTGAGTTCGCGCGTGGTGAGTCCGCGCTCCAAGCCGGAGTCACCGGCGTCGATCTCAAATCCCCAGGTGCCGTTGAGGTTCAGCCACTTGTCGCGGACCAATTGCGGACGGGGGGGATGCTCGGGTTTGCGCATGGCGGGGGGGGTCACATTTTGGCTCACAATCAAAAACCTAACGTGCCACGGGGTTGAGTACCACCGGCCGCCGCGCAAGGATGAATACCGTG
This sequence comes from Paenarthrobacter nitroguajacolicus JCM 14115, assembly GCA_001313365.1. The sequence continues at coordinate 32,653 of BBFS01000007.1, read as the reverse complement.
ACCCGATTCCGTTTAGCAATCCTTGATGATTACCAGCAGGTCTCCGGCGATTACGCCCCCGTGGGATTCACTGCTCGACGACGACGTGAAGGTCAGCGTCTTCAGCGCGCCTTTCCTTTCGGAAGAGCAAGCCGTGGCCGCGTTGGCGCCGTTCGACATCATTGTGGCGATGCGCGAGCGAACCCGTTTTCCACAGGACGTCCTTGATTCGCTGCCGAACCTGAAGCTGCTGGTAACCACTGGCATGGCGAATGCGGCGATCGACCTTGAAGCGGCGGCGGAACGCGGCATCGTGGTGTGCGGAACGGGCGGCTCACCGGCCGCGGCGCCCGAGCTGACGTGGGCTTTGCTCCTGGCTTTTGCCCGAAACCTGACTGTGGAGGAGAACTCCCTGCGCGCTGGCGGCTGGCAGACCGGCGTCGGGTTTGAACTCGAGGGCAAAACCCTCGGAATAGTTGGCTTGGGCAAGATCGGCAAACGGATGGCGGGATATGCGAAGGCATTCGGGATGGACGTCCTCGCTTGGAGCCAGAACCTCACGGCGGAAACTGCCGAGCTGCCGGTGCCCGCAAGGTCAGCAAAGAGGAGTTGTTCCGGGAGTCCGACGTCGTGACGCTGCACCTGCGGTTATCCGAGAGGTCGGAAGGCATCGTTGGCCCGGAAGAACTGCGACTTCTGGGCCCCCCCGACGGCGTGTTGGTCAATACTGCGCGCGGGCCCTGGTGGACGAGGCGGCGCTGATCCGAGCTCTGGAGGAGGGTTGGATCCGTGGCGCGGCCCTGGATGTCTTCGAGGAGGAACCCCCTGCCGGCGCGGCACGCGCTGCTGCATTCTTCAAGGACCGTTCTCTCGCCGCATATCGGCTACGTGACGCACGAGAGCTACCGGCAGTTCTATGGCGGGGGGGCGTTCGAAGATGTGAAGGCGTGGCTTGATGGGGCTCCAGTGAGGGTAATCGGCGGATAATTCCGGCTCTTGCTAGCGGCGCTCGCACCTGTTAGCGACGCTCGCACCTGTTGGGCGTAGTGGTCGCACCTGCTAACGCGTATCGCACCAGAGGTTACAGGGGCGTTTGGCGGAAGCAGGCGCGATGCCCGCAAGCACACACTTAAGTTACGCGCTGGGCAAGCGCTTTCCGAGCGAAGCTGGCAAGATGGACCCATGCGTATCCTCATAGCCCCCCCTGACAAGTTCAAGGGATCCCTGACCGCCGCCGAAGCCGCGTCAGCCATGGCCGAAGGTGCCCTGCGCGTCTACCCGGACGCCGTGACCACCCAGTTCCCCGTTGCCGATGGCGGCGAAGGTACCCTGGACGCCGCTATTGCTGCTGGTTACGAGGAACGGAACAACGCCGTTGTTGGCCCTATCCTCAAGCCCGTCGGAGCCTCATGGGCAATCCGCAAGGACTCCTTCGGCGGGGGGGCAAGCGCCGTGATCGAGACCGCGATGGCCTCCGGCCTGGCCCACATGGAACCGACGCCGGAGAATTCATTGCGTGCCCACAGCTACGGTTGTGGCCAGCTAGTGGCAGCGGCCCTCGACGCCGGCGCCACGGAGATCGTGCTCGGCTTGGGTGGCTCTGCAATGTCCGACGGCGGCAGCGGTGCCTTGCGTGCGTTGGGGCTCAAACCCTTGGATGCGGCCGGCAATGTGGTGCCCCTTGGCGGAGGTTCCCTGGCCGACGTCGTTGCTTTGGATGTCTCCGAACTGGATCCGCGGCTGTCCGCCGTGAAGTTCCGCATCGCCGTCGACGTCCAAAACCCGCTGTACGGGCAGGAGGGTGCGGCGCATGTTTTCGGTCCCCCAGAAGGGAGCGGACGAGGACGCCGTTGAAAAGCTCGACGCCGGTCTCCGCAATTGGGCGTCGCTCCTTCGGGAGGCCACCGGCCGCGAATTAAACGTTCCGGGAGCTGGCGCGGCAGGCGGGTTCCCGGCGTCGTTCCTCGCATTCACTGATGCCACGCTGGAAGGCGGCTTTGCGCTGGTCGCCGGGCTCACGGGCCTCGCAAAGCACCTCGCGAGGCAGATCTCGTCATCACAGGCGAAGGTTCCATGGATGAGCAATCGCTCACCGGCAAGGCGCCAATTGCCTTGGCTGACGCCGCGAGTTTGCACGGAATTCCGGTGATCGCCGTGGCTGGGCGCATCACCGTCACGCCTGAAGACCTGGCGAAGCACGGCATCGTTGCCGCGGCCCAGCTGTTGGATGTCGCGCAGCGCAAGGATGGTGTTCCGGACGTCGCCGATGCCGTTGCCAACGCCGCCAAATACTTGGCGTGGGCGACGAGTCAGGTGCTTGAAGGCGCGTAGCGGAATGCGGTGCTACTGCCGGTAGCCTTCCACTTCACTGATGGGGGGGCGCGGCTCGGCCTCGTTTGGGTTCTCCCCGGCGTCTCTCTTCGCCCGGCGTTGGCGCAGCAGGTCCCAGCACTGGTCGAGCTGCGCTTCGAGTTGAGCCAATCGTGCCCGGCCGCCATCGCCGTCGACGTCGTCCTCGGTTCCGCCGCCCCCCCCTGACGTGGTGTCGCGGAGACGGTGCTCCTCCTCAACCAACGATTGGATGCGCTCCAGAAGGTCCTGCTCGTCCATGTTCTTCTCCTTGGGTGGCGGGCGTTGCGTGGTTACCTCGAACGTAGTCCTGCTGACGGGGGTGCGTCTACTGGCGGCCAACGGCATACTTGGGTCATGAAATTCACTACGACCATCGTCGGCGACGGCAACAAGGCGGGTATCGAGGTTCCGGACGCGATCGTTGAGGGGCTCGGCGCGGGAAAGCGGCCCCCCCGGTGGTGGTGACCATCAACGGCCAGAGTTACCGCAGCAGCATCGCCGTGATGGGCGGGAAATACATGGTGGGTGTCAGCTCGGCGAACCGTGAACTGACCGGCGCCGCAGCGGGGGGGGACACCGTGGACGTTGGTCTTGAAGTAGACACCGAACCCCGGGTTGTCGAGCTGCCCGCGGACCTGACCGCCGCGCTCGAGGCGGAGCCTGAGGCGAAGGCGTTCTACGGCACGCTGAACTACAGCAGCCAGCGGCGCTACGTTGAGCCGATCGGTGATGCGAAGACCGAGGAGACGCGTGCCCGGCGGATCGCGAAGGTAGTTGCGGATTTGAAGGCTCGGAAGAAGTAAGCCGCGCTCAAGAACGCGGACAGGATTAAGGTGACCTGAATCACGTCACGTTCATCCCACTGGAGCCACTACCAAGTAGTGACGGGCTGTGGAGCGCATTTCGGATGCAGAACAACAGCCACAGTCGATGAGGCGAAGAGACCCCCCCTCGTCGGCTGGTCACCGTGCGCGAGTAAGGCCCCACCGTCGGCTGGCCGGCCGCGCACTTGTCCGCTTGCCCAGGCGGACAGTGTGGCCGGCCAGGACTTTGACCACCCGGGCCGGCCACACCTGGCGCAGTTTGAGTGATTCTGAGCCGACCCCCCCGCCGTCGTGCATTGGCCGCTAGGCTGGACTTTCGAATCTTCGGGGGGGGTTGGCCGTGGTTTATGACCGGGAGCGTTATCGGCGTGAGGATGCCGTGTACGCCGAACACAAGCAGGCAATCGCCAATGGCGAGAAGCGGGTGCTACGTAGGACCACTACCGGTGAACTCCACAGTTATCCGGGCGATGAGATTGGGTTTTCGCCGGGCCGGGGCCAAGCTCAGGTCAGTACTTGGTGGGGGATGGCCATTCTGTCGACTTTTGGATGCGTGGGATTCGTCGCCGCTGTAGCCATGTTCCTGTCCCCCCCACTTTGGATTGGGGAGGGACCCTCTTGGGGTGCGCTCTGGGTTATGGGGCTCGCAGGATTTATTGCCTGGTACGGGTTCAAACTGGCCAAGGACGAGTACAAGGCCGCCCGGCTTCGCAAGGAACGCGGTTCTCCCAAGCCAGGCAGCGGTTACGTTGATGTGGATCTGCTCGAACTAGGAAGTCGTGAATGACTGTGCGCCGGCGCCGGAATGCTCACTCACAAACGTAAGGCGCTTTTCCGCGTAATGATTTATCTCCGGACGCCACAAACCTACGCAGATAAGCGGGCCGCCGGGGGGGCGAGTGCCGTCGTCGTAGGAGCCTTCCGCGCTATTAGCGCAATTCCCGCCGCCGACGCGAAGAAGACCGCGCCTAGGATGGCCCAGCCCAGCACGCCATGTTCGACGACGGTGGCAGTCACCACAAGCGGTGCCAGCATGGCCCCCCCAAGGCGGATCCCATGCCGAACATCCCTTGATAAGCGCCTGCTTGGAGGGGGGTTGGCGAGTTCGAAGCTGAGTCCCCCCCAGGCCCCCCCCGCCTGCGAGAGGATTTCCGCGAACGAGTGAAGGAGTGCGGCGCCACACAGGAGGGTGATGGCTGCGATGACCGGCATCCCTCCCGCAGTTGCGTAAAGTGCGCAGGCTACCGCCATCAGTGCACCACCGGTCATCACGATTTTTCCTGCGCGCCGAGGGTCGTCGGTGCCACGGGAGAGCGGCACCTGCAGCAAAACTACACACAGAGTGTTGATGACAAGGATGACGGAGATCAGGACGTCCGGCGCAGTGGTGTCGTGCGAAATCCACAACGGGACGCCCATCTCGGCCAGCCCGAACTGCATGCCGAAAATGCCGGACAGCACGGTAAGCAGTACATAGCGGCGGTCCCTGAAGGGGGGGAGATGCCCCGCTTCGGGGGGGCATGGCCGGCAGGATCGTGACGGGGGGTGCGTCTACCCGGCCAGGCAGCCGGCGGAGGTGTAGCGCGCTCAGGATGTAAACCAGACCAGCCCGATCATCATTCCCCGGAACGCGTCGGCGGTGCCGGCCACCAGTGCGAGTCCGGCAATCATGCCTCCCACGGCGATGCCAGGTTTGTGATGGTGCGGAGGACTGCGCGCGCATTCACGCGGTTCGGACCGTCGAAGGCCCGGGCGATGATCGCGGAGCGCGTGGCATTCGCGCCGCGGTTCACGCCCACTGCGATACAGGCAATGACGACGGCGGTGCCGAAGTTTCCGGCGAACGTATAGGTTGCGATCGCCAGACCTTCGATGGCGACCATGCTACAAGGAGCCGACGTGCGGAGAAGCGATCGGCGAGACGACCACCAATATAGGACGTCGCGACGCCCACCCCACTGGAAACTGAGAGGATCACGGCGATTTCCACGGCACTCAGCCCAACGAAGCGACTGAAGTACAGAACCGTTAACGTGAGGAAGATGCCGCGGCCCACCGTGGCCACGAGGATGGCAGAAGCGAGAACTTTGAGGGTGGGATCTGAGAGCGCGACGCGGAGGCTGTGCTTTTGGGATTGAGCGGTGTCTGCGGGGGGGATTTAGTCACACAAGTAGTTCTGCCACCCCCCCTGCCGGTGGCTGGTATTGATGTAGCGTAATGCTTCATGTTGAGGTACGAGTTGTCAGACGCAGATCTGGGCGGCGTGCGTTTCGGAATCTCGCCTCTGTGTGAACTGGGACTTTCCCTGAGGCTATTCGCGACCCGAGCCAGTATCCACTTCAACTGCCATGGTTGCGTCGGACGGAAGAGGCCCGCTCGCGCTTGGACCTGGATGGATTGCTGGCCTTGGTGGATGACCGATTGTGGACACCGGACTTCCTGAACCCGCGGCCTGAGTCCCCCCCGCTCACGAGGATCGATGACGAGTTTGATGCATTGGAGCAGATTTCAGCCCAGCAGTTTCATGGCGACCTAATGCGGGTGCACGGCGCCGTTCCAGCCGTCTTTTCCGGAACTGTTGATCAGGCCGTCCGGCGTATGGTGCGTATCCTCCGGGAGTTCTGGGACACCTGCTTCGCACCGCATTGGTTGCGCATGCGCACCATACTGGAAGCGGATATCGTCTACCGTGGGCGTCAGATTGCGCAGGGCGGGCTGTTCACGATGCTTAACGACCTGTCCGGTGCTGTGGAGTTTGACGGACGCGTGATTTCCGTGAGGTTGAAGAACCCGGCGTCGCGGACCGAGAAGACTGACGGCCTGGGGCTGACCCTTGTTCCCACCATGTTTACCCGCAGCCTCTGCTCCCGTGAACCACGCGACCCGCCGCTACTGATGTATCCGGTTCGGGGGGCCAGGGTGCCATGTGGGAAACGGAGCGCGTTACGAATCCGGCTGCGATTGTGGCTGTGTTGGGGGGGAGGTTCGGACCAGCCTGCTCACTGCGCTGGCTGCCCCGGCCTCGTCCACCGAGCTGGGCCTGCGCTTCGGGGGGGTCACAACGTCCGCTGTGAACCAGCACCTCAGGGTGCTCCGAGACGCTGGACTCGTGACATCAACACGATACGGACACAGCGTGCTCTACTTCAGGAGCGAACTGGGAGCGGCGCTGCTGCTGGGGGGGTGACCGTTCATGCAGGTCGACGGCGGCGGGTGACTGCCGCCGTCGTGCGCTTTAGTCCTCGCGCAGGCTGTAGGTGCTGACCACGTTTCCCTTGCTGGTGGCGTATTGGTTCTCCAACGCGAGCCGGTGCAGCGGATCGCCATCTTCGAAAAGTCGTCGCCCACTGCCCGCAACTACGGGGTGCGTCATGAGGGTGAGTTCATCGAGGATACCCGCGAAGAAGAGCTGGCGGACCAGGGAGATGCTGCCGCAGACGGCGATTTCGCCGCCTTCCCGCCATTTCAGCTCCGTGACGAACTGCTCCAGGTCGCCCTCAATCAGGTGGGAATTTTCCCATTCAAGGGGTTCGGACAAGGTGCGGGATGCAACGAACTTTTCCACAGGGTTGATGAAGGCAGCAAAGTCTTCGTCCCGCGGCGCGTTGGGCCAATAGCGGCCCACTCCTGGTAGCTGACACGACCCAGGACCACGGTGTCCACCGTGTTGATCATCTTGGTGAGTCCCGTGCCCAGTTCGTCGTCGAAGCTGTCGAACTGGAACTTGAAGGGGTCCTGCACTACGCCATCCACGGAGTGGAACAGGCCAGCGGTGACTTTGCGCATCGGTGCCTCCTGCTATGCGGCGCGGCTGGTGGTCTGGAGTTCGCGGGCTGGAAGGGCGGTCACGTTGCCGGAAGCGGCTGCAGCCGGACCGGGACTTCGTGAAGCTCGGCGTAAGTCGTCAGCTGGGCGAGGGCATCGGCATCAACCGTCGCTTGGGACAGATCCATTTCGACACCGAGGCCGCCGCCGAGGCTCTTGGTGCGTTGAACCACCGGGTAGAGCCCCTGGAGGCTCAAGGTGGTTACTCGACCGGTCGCTGCGATCTGGATCTGTTCGCCGTCAACGTCGACGCGAACAACTACGGAGAGCTTGTCGCTGGCCAATGTATTGCCTTTCATCCTTGCTGCCACGCTGCAGCGTCCCCCCCAGCGTATGCGTCGAGTGTGACCTGCGCAACATTACGACGGCGGAGCTGCCGCCCGCGCCGCAGTCATATAGCACGTATTTCTGCGATGAAACTGTATTCTCTAGCGAGAGGCCTCTATCAGGCCATTCATAGCCTGAATATTTGGGGGGGAGAAGTGCGTTCAAAAACCGCCGGTGGTGTGTCGGGAAAACCGCCTCGAGGTAGGTTGTTGTCGAAGCTTACGGCCTCGCTGGTGGCCGTGCTGTTGATGATGGTCGGGCTCCCTGCCCTGCCGGCCCATGCCGCCACAGTGGCGAGCGAAGCTCCCCAACTCACGGCCGTTGAGTTGGTTTCTGCGGCTCAATTAGCGCCTGGGCAGACTGCGAAGGTGCGATTTACGCTCAGCCAGCCTGCGCAACGCGTGGAGTTCCGGTACCGCGATGCGTCCTTGTCCGAGCCTCGTAGCCTGATCTGGACGGGAGACCCTGGGCCTGGCCCATTCACAGCTGAGGCCACGGCAGTCATAGGCGCCAGCGACTTCTACGAAGGTCTGCAGCGGTTGTCCGACGTTCGTATTGTCTTCCAAAAGAGCGGGCAATCCTACCCGGCCGAAACTGCGGCCCGAAGGAACAGCTCATCCGATTTTCTCTTCAGCGACAACGCTGGGGATCCGCTGCTTGAAAATGCTGACTTCGCCGTCAGTAACCCTTCGAGAGTTTTGCGGACCCCTCAAGCCTCGGTTTTGCCGAAATTCGAAGCGAAGCAAGATTTGTGGAGCAACTGGAACTATGGGGGGGTAAACGGCACCATATCTCCCGGTACGTGGACCGCAGGCGTCACGAAGGTGCATGTGCAGTGGGTTTCGGGGGGGAATTGCGAAGCTCTTTCGCTACGAATCCGGAACGGAGCCTTTCGAAGGGTCCGTCCGATCCACGGATGCGGGGAAGGAAGTGTCCTTGCGCATCACAACGGTGACCCCGGGGGGGTTCAAATCGGTATCCGCGGAATCGGAGCCTATCTGTTCGTCACGAGCGGCCCGATCGCTGTCTCAGGGAAGCCTTGGATCAACTCCGCATTGAAGGCAAGCTTTGACGTCTCGTCCATCAAAGGCATTCCGGTCGGTTCGACTCCCAAGGTGGAACTTTTTTGGCTTACTAAGTCCACACCATATCCCGCTGGCACAGGGCTTGCCCCCTGGCGCGGACTACGTTGTCAAAGACGCAGACGGCGGAGGAACTGTGCGCGTCGCCGCCGTTGTTTCGCTTGAGGGCAAAGTTGTAGGCCGGTTCGTCAGTGATTCGACTGCATATGTGACTAATCCAGCCCCATCCCGGAACTATGTCAATCGGGAAGTCAGCGACTTTCTGATGGCCCGGACTACTGACGGCAGGCTCTGGATGTGGGGGGGCAAGTACTTCGGATCGTTCCCGAAGGAGGTTGGAACGGGGGTGGAATGTCTTTGACAAGATCTTCTCGCCCGGGGGGGACTTCAATGAGGACGGGCACGCCGATGTGCTCGCCCGTAAACCCTCCGGGGGGGAACTGTGGATGTACCCCGCTGACGGTCAATATTGGTGGAAGCCCGCGTCCTTGGTGGGCGTCGGTTGGCAGGGTATGACCGAACTCATGGCTCCCGGTGATTTCGACTCCGACGGTCACGATGACGTCCTGGCCAAAGACCGGGACGGCAGGCTGCTCCTCTACCCAGGCAACGGCAAGGGTGGCTGGCTGGCTCCAAGACAAGTTGGGGGCTGGCTGGAACATGTTCAACAGAGTCTTTTCAACAGGTGACTTCGACGGAGACTCGCACGCAGACATCCTCGCCACCAACGCGGGTGGCCAGTTGTTCCTCTATTCGTCCAACGGCAAGGGTGGTTGGCTCGGCTCGAAGGTGATCGGCTCTGGTTGGCAGTCCTTCAAGGGCGTGTTCAGCGCGGGCGACCGGGACTATGACGGCTGGACCGATATTTACGGAATAGACGGCGCGGGGTACATGTATCTATACCCCTTCAAGTCGGGAAGCTGGAAACCCCGGGCTTTGGTCGGCGCTGACTGGGACGTCTTCACCGCACTGTTCTAAGCGGCAGGCGACTTCGCAGCGAAACGCCAAGTGCCGCCGTCGTACTTCTTGCGAAAGTACGACGGCGGCACTCGCCGTATGTGGGTCGCTGACCGTTAGGCGGTCTGTCCAGCGTGTTGGCCTTCGGAGATCTCTTCCACAACCTTGCTGTTGAAGGCTGGGAGGTCGTCCGGGTTGCGGCTGGTGACCAAGCCCTGGTCCACCACCACTTCCTCGTCGGTCCAGTTGGCGCCAGCGTTCTTCAGGTCGGTCTGGAGCGTGTGATACGAGGTGACGTTGCGGCCCTTGATCACGCCGGCCTCGATGAGAATCCAGGTCCGTGCAGATGGACGCCACCGGCTTGTGCTGCTCAAAGAAGGCGCGCGTGAAGTTCTGTGCGTCCTTATCTACGCGGAGATGATCGGCGTTGACGACGCCACCGGGAAGAACCAGGGCGTCAAAGTCGGAAGCGTTGGCATCGGCTACCGCGAGGTCGACGTCGAAGGTGTCACCCTTTTCCACGCCATTGAAGCCTTGGAGCTTTCCCTTGGACGGGGCCACGAGAGTGGCTCGCCGCCGGCATCCTTGACCGCCTGCCATGGGCTGGTGAGTTCCACCTGCTCCACGCCGTCCGTCAACAGGAATGCGACCTTCTTGCCTGTGATGTTGTGTTCTGACATTGTTCCTCCTCCGTTGCGCGGCGGAGTGCTTTTTGAGCGTGAGCCGCCGCTGTGAGAGTCGTTTGTCTGACCTGTTTAAGCCTAGGGAAAGAGGCTTTAGTAAGCAAGCTGACTATCCACAAGGCTGCAAGTGCGGTTGCTTAACTATCGAGTATCGATAGAATCAGATTGTTGTTCGATAAAGGAGACTCCAGTGGGAAAGCTGACAATTCTCGCGTTACGGATAGTAATCGCGATGGTGCTGGCCGGTTCGTTGTTTGTGCAGGTACGGATGGTCCCGTTGCTCTCGACCGATCTTGTTGAGGCCGGCGCCCCCCGACGGCCCTCGTGTTGCCCTGCTGGCCATCGTGGTCTTGGGGGGGATTCTGTGTGTCCAGGTGGTATCGGTCTGCGTGTGGCGATTGCTGACGATGGTGCGTCGCGGAACCGTGTTCTCCCACGGGGCCTTCCGTTTCGTGGACATCATCTTTGGTGCCATCGCGGTCGCGGCGGTGCTGGTGTTCGGCATCGCCGTGATTCTGGCGCCCGGCGAGACCGCACCAGGCATCGTGATGCTGATCTGCGGAGCGGCGTTGATGATCGGTGGCGTGGCGCTGGTTGTGTTGGTGATGCGTACACTGCTTGCCCAGGCTGTAGCGCGGGACGTCGAAGCCGCACAGCTCCGCTCCGAGCTCGATGAGGTGATCTGATGCCGATCATCGTGGATATCGACGTCATGCTGGCCAAGCGCAAAATGCCCGTGGGCGTGCTTGCCGAGAAAGTCGGTATCACGCCAGCCAACTTGGCTGTACTCAAGAACGGGCGGGCGAAGGCCGTGAGGTTTACTACGCTCGAAGCGCTGTGCGTGGTACTGGACTGCCAGCCAGGGGATCTACTGCGGTGGGAGACTGAGGATCGCTGGGATAGCGGAGGCCCATCTGCCGACGCGCCTCGTCCAGCAGTTCCATCATCGCAACCGACTCCCCCCCAGGAGTCATGAACGGGCTCTCAGTCAGCCCGGCCTGGAGGCACCGTGTCACCTCGCGCAGTTCGTAGCTGAATCCGTGCCCGGTGACCTCGAACCTTTCCGTCCGCGGCGTGCCGCTGCGTGGCTGGATGATGAGCTCGGCCGGGTTGAAAAGGGGAGCGGAGGATCGCAGCCAACCTTCCGTCCCTCCGACAGTCACCACGCTGGGGCACTCCGCGCCGATCGACGTGATGAGCTGCGCATGCGCTCCGCTCTCATAATCCAGGGCAAGGGAATTCTGCAGGTCCACACCTTCAGGAGTCAGGACTCCGGTGGCAAGCATGCTGCGGGGCTCACCGAAAACTCCGAGCGCCCATGTCAGCGGATACACGGCGAGGTCCAGCAATGCTCCGCCGCCAGCAGCCGGATCCCAGATACGGGACGCGGGGGGGTCGTATGCAGGCACGAAACCGAGGTCAGCTTGGAGCCAGCGCGGCTCCCCGATCTCCCTTGACCGCAAAATCTCGACGGCGCGGCAGAAGCTCGGCAGGAACCGGGTCCACACCGCTTCCATGAGGAAAAGCCCACGATCCCGGGCGAGATCGGACAGCTCGCGTGCCTGCACGGCATCCATGGCGATGGGCTTTTCGCACAGGACGTGCTTCCCCGCGTTAAGCGCGGCAAGCGCGACGGCGTGATGCTGAGCGTGCGGCGTGGCGATGTAGACGACGTCGACGGCGGGGTCGGCCAGCAGCCGCTCGTAGCCCGGCGTCTCTCCTGCATCCGAGTAGGCGGTGGCAAACCCGAACTTTTCAGCAAAGCTCCGGGCCGCAACCTCCGAGCGGGAACTGACAGCTTGCAGGACGGCGTCCTCAAGGAGCGCAAGATCCTGCACCACGCGCAGGGCTATGGATCCCGTGGCCACTACTCCCCCCCAACGGATGGGGCGGCCTGTCGCGACGGAAGGAGCCGTGGTGCTGACGGGAGCAGGAAGCAAGGAAGAGCCCTTCAAGGCATGGAGCTAAACGGAATCGCGGATGACGATCGAGGTTGGCATTCTAGTGACGCGTTCCGCTGGTTTGCCCTCGATCAGGTTCACCAGGGTCTCGGCCATCTTCTTGCCGAGTTCAACAATCGGGTGATGCACGGTGGTGAGGGCGGGGGGGTCACTGAGGTAGCGAAGGAATCGTCGTCAAAACCGACGACGGCGATGTCCTCCGGGATGCGCAGGCCCCCCCGCCCCTGGATGGCGGTGTAGGCGCCGGCGGCCATTTGGTCGTTCGCCGCGAAAACAGCGTCAATCGGCACGCCCCCCCGATCCAGCAAACGGTGCATTGCTTTGGCGCCGGATGCCAAAGTGAAGTCGCCTTCCTCCATCAAGCCCTCCCCCCAAGACCTGCGTCCCGCACGGCAGTCCTCCACCCGGCGAGGCGGTCAAGGCCCGGCGGCATGTCTTGCGGACCCGCGATCGTGGCAACGTTCTTTCGGCCGCTCTCGGTCAAAAGCCGGGTGACATCGTAGGCCGCTTGCTCGTTGGCCACATCCACGTAGTAGCTCTCCTTGCCGCCTACTAAGGGGCGCCCGGCGAACACCATGGGAAGTGATCCCGAAAGGTGCGTCCAGGAGTTGTCACCGCTGTGGTGCGACACTACCAGGACGCCGTCCACGTTGCCTCCGAGCAGGAAGCTGCGGGTTTTTTCCGGCTTCGACTCAGAGGAGATCACCATGTTCAGCGTGTACTCGGTATCGGTCAGGAACAGGGCAATGCCTTGGACCACCGATGCGAAGAAGGGGGGGTCCGCAAAGACCTTGGATGTCGACTCCGGGACGATCAGTGTGACCGCATTCGCCCGGCGTTTGGCGAGGGAACGTGCGGCACGGTTTGGAGTGTAGTCGAGTGCAAGGATCGCTTTTCTCACGGACTGTGCCAGTTCCGGGTCAACACTAGGGCTGTCATTGACGACGCGGGAAACAGTGGCCCGCGACACCCCGGCCAAGGCAGCCACCATCTCAAGGGTGGGTACCGGCCGGGGGGGCCGCTGGTGTCCTGCGTCATCGTCATCTCCGGAACGTAAGAAAAGTAAGCCTCTGAAGGCTACTTTAGGCGTTCACGGTAGCGGTCGCAGATGCCTTGGCTGCCTCGATAACGCGGGAGTAAGCGAATCCGCTGTCCTTCACCGTCCGTTCAAAGGTGTCGTAGTCCACGCGAACAACCCCCGAAGCGCTTGCCGTAACCCCAGGACCACTCGAAGTTGTCCAGGAGCGACCAAACGAAGTAGCCGCGCACATCGGCACCTTGGTCGAGCGCCTCACCAACAGCTGTGATGTGGTCGAGGACGAACTGGGTCCGCTCGGCGTCGTGGACTGCTCCGTCAGGACTGACGATGTCGTCGTACGCGGCGCCGTTTTCCGTGATGTACAGCGGCGGCAGCGTCGGGTATTCCTCGCCAAGGCGCACCAGGAGCTTCCGCAGTCCATCAGGGTTGACCTCCCAGTTCATGGCCGTGCGTGGCAGGCCGCGGCTCGGGAAGGCGATATCTTCCGAACCGATCCAGCACGACGACGTCGGGCGCGTTGCGCCGCCCGAGTGGCCGTCTCCGTGTTCAGCAGTGGGGTGTCCGCTGATGAGGTCATCGTGGTAGTGGTTGACGCCCAGGAAATCGATGGGTGCACCGATAATTTCCAGGTCGCCGGGCTTGATGACGTCCCGGATGCCGAACTGCTTAAGGTCATTGAGGGTGTCCTCCGGGTAAGCGCCACGGAGAATTGGATCGAGGAAGATCCGGTTCTGCAGCGAGTCGAACCGGCGCGCCGCATCAAGGTCCACGGGATCGGAAGGATCCCGCGGAATGGAGTTGCTGAGATTCAGCGTGATCCCCAATTGCTGCGCGCCGCGACTCCGCAGTTCGTTGACCACCAGGCCGTGGGCCAGATGCTGGTGGTGGATCGCCGCAACGGCCGCGTCCGGTTCCTGCCGACCCGGAGCGTGCACGCCCGCCGCATAACCAAGGAGTGACGAGCAGAACGGTTCGTTAAATGTCGTCCAGTGCTGGACGCGATCCCCCCAACGCCGAGTAGACATCGTTTGCGTAGTCGACGAAACGGTAGGCAGTATCGCGGTTGGCCCAGCCGCCCTTCTCCTCCAGCGCCTGCGGCAGGTCCCAGTGGTAAAGCGTCAACCAGGGGGAGGATGCCGGCGTCGAGCAGTTCATCCACAAGGCGGGAGTAGAAGTCCAAGCTTCGGCATTCGCGGTACGGCCACCCGGCCGGACGCGGGACCAGCTGGTGGAGAACCGGTAGGAATCCAGGCCCAGCTCTTTCATGATCCTGACATCCTGGGGGCATTCGGTGGTAGTGCTGCACCGCGTCCTTCAGCGTCTCGCCGTTGGCAATGGCACCCGGAACGCGGGCGAAAGCATCCCACACGGAATCTTCCTTGCCGCCCTCGTGGCTGGCGCCTTCCACCTGGCTGCGGCGGTAGCCGAGCCCCAGATGAAGCCCTTGGGCCAAACCCTGTTAAAGGGAGTGGTCGCTGGGTGGTTTGTTGCTTCGAATGGCATTAGCCTTCACTGCTCCTTGCATGATTCCGGATATAAGTTGACGTCCCGCTATGACGAAGAGGGCCAGCAGCGGAAGTGTTGCCATGACGGCACCGGCCAGGACGATCGAGTAGTCCACGTAACGGGCCGACTGCAGTTGGCTGAGCGCCGTCTGCAAGGTGGGGGTTGCCGGCGTCGAGCACCAGCAGGGGCCACAGGAAATCAGTCCATGCCGTCATGAAGGTAAAAAGGCCGAGGATTGCCATGGCCGGGCGTGCGGCGGGGAGCGCCACGTGCCAGAAGGTGGAGATCATGGATGCGCCGTCCATGCGCGCCGACTCGATGAGCTCGTCCGGAATCACGTCCACCAGATACTGGCGCATGAAGAAGACACCAAACGCCGTGACAAGAGTAGGGATGACGACGGCGCCGATCTCACCTGTCCAGCCGAGCGTGCGCATCAGCATGAACAACGGGATGATGCCGAGCTGCGTCGGGATCGCCATAGTGGCGATCACTGCCACCATCAGCCAGTTGCGGCCGCGGAAGCGCAGTTTGGCGAACGCGTACCCGGCCAAGGTGGAGAATCCCACCACAGAGACGGTGATGATGCCCGAGATCAGGACGCTGTTGCCGAGCGCGAGCCAGAACGGGATGGTGTCGAAGACTTCGCCGACGTTGGTCCAGAAGTTGCCGCCCGGGAGCAGCGGCGGCCAGGTTTCCCCCCGAGGGCTTCGTTGGAGCGGCTGCCGATGATCACGGACCACCAGAGCGGGTAGCCGATGCCAGGAAGAACGCGAGCAGCAACCCATAAGTGAGGAAGCCGGGCCGTCGGCCGTTGCCAAAGAGTGCCTTCCGTGTGGCCAGGGATCGGGAGGTTCGCTGCAGGGCCGGTGCTTGTGGCCGGTTTTGCGTGAGGGTCATTGCCCGCTCCTCGGGGGGGTTGGTTCTGGTGCGGTGGCCGGTTCTGCCGCCTGGGCCGGGAGGCCGACGTCGTCCGCTTTTACGTTCGCAGCGGAAGAACGCTTACGACGGCGGCGGCTGGCAGCGCCGCGATCGTCGCCATTTGTGGCGATACGGCGTGAGATCAACCAGTTCACGATGCCGAAGAGCAGGATGATCAGGAACAGGAGCCAGGCGATGGTGGAGGCCTTGCCGAAGTTCTGCCGCTGGAAGGCCATCTCCCACAGGTACAGAACGGTGGTCTGGAACTGCCGTGCCGTTCCGCCGGCAGCCACGGGATCGAACAGTCGGGGGGGCTCTGTGAAGATCTGCAGCCCGCCGATGGTGGCCGTGACAATGACGAACACCATGGTGGGTCGAATGCTGGGCAGGGTGATGCTGAAGAAGCGGCGGACGGAGCCGGCGCCGTCGATGGCTGCAGACTCGTAGATATCGCGCGGTACTGACTGCATGGCGGCCAAAAGGATCAGCGCGTTGTAGCCCGTCCAACGCCAGTTCACCATGGTGGCGATGGCGATGTGGCTGGGAAGGGTGTCGTTTTTCCACATGATGGGATCGATGCCGAAGCTCGACAGGATGTTGTTGATGAGCCCGTACTGCTCCCCCCCGAACATGTTGGTGAAGATCATGGCGACGGCCACGGGAGTGACGACGTAGGGGGAGCAGGATACTCATGCGCCAGAAGGTCTTGGCTCGTAGGTTCTGGTCCAGGACCGCGGCAATGATGGTGGCCATGATCAGCTGGGGGGATGGTGGAAATCAGGAAGATGCTGACGGTGTTAAAGAGGGAGTTCCAGAAGAACCTGTCCTGCAGCACCTCAGCGAAGTTCTGGAATCCCACAAACTCTCCCTGGCCTTTGAGCAGGTGCCAGTCGAAGAGGGAGACGAAGAACGTGTAGCCCAGGGGGAAAGAGGCCCACCAAGGCAAACAGGATGAAGAACGGGGGGGCGATGTAGAGGTAGGGGGGACGCCTTCATATCGAAGACGTTCAGGCGTTGACGGAACGTCGGTTTCGGTTTGTTGGCGGCCGATCTGCTGGCTGCCGGACGGTTCAATGTGGTGGTCATGGACGGGTCTCAGACTCTGTGAGGGGGGGGCCTCCGGTTATCCCGGAGGCCCCCACGGCCGGGTTCTGCTAGTTGTTGACCACGAGGTCGTTGAGGAGCTTGACGGCTTCATTCCAGGCCTCATCGGCCGTACCCTTGCCCGAATCGAGCATCTTGAGGGCGGGACCGAAGACGTTCTCCTGGATCACAGAGTCATCCGGACCCTTGAACTGGGCGATGACACCCTCGGCGCGGGACTCAAAGATTGCGCCATACGGGGGGGCATTGTTGAACAGTTCGTTCGGCTTTGCTGCCTCGACGATCTTTGCCTGGGCTTCGAGGGTGCTGGGGGGGAAGTTGTTCGCTGCAGCGGACTGCTTGATCTGCTGCTCAGGTGCGGTCAGCCAGGCTGCCAGCTTTGCTGCTTCAGCCGGGTGCTTGGAGCTCTTGGGAACCGAGAGGAAAGCACCGCCCCAGTTGGAGGCACCGCCCGGGAACACGTCGGCTACATCCCAGCCGCTTGCCGCCCCGCCGCCTGCGGACTCGAGCTGGCCCTTGATGGTGCCGAGCATCCAAGCCGGGCATACGTGCGTTGCGAAGGAACCATCCACGAAGGCCTTGCCGTTACCCCAGTCGAACTGGGTCTGGTTGGAGGACAGGCCATCCGCGGTGCCGGCAGCGAGCATGTCGAACTTTGCCCGCATCTCCTTGTTGCCCTCAACGTTCAGCTTGCCGTCTTTGGTGTAGTAGCCTCGTCCATCTGGTTGACCATGGAGTTCCAGACGAATCCGGACTGGTCATACCAGGCCTTGCCGGTGGCCTCTTTGTACTGGCGGCCGAGCTTGAAGTACGTATCCCAGCTTGCGTCCTTGCCGCCGAAGAGTTCGGCCACCTTTTCGCGGTCGCTCGGCAGGCCGGCAGCTTCGAAGAGCTTGCCGTTGAAGCACAATGCCTGCGGTCCGATGTCCGTGCCATAGCCTATGACGCGGCCATCGGGATCGGTGCCTTGCTTGAACTTCCAGTCCACCCAGTTGCCCTTGATGTCCTCGGCACCGTGCTCCTTGAGGTCCACGAACTGGTCCGAAACCTCCATGATGGAGCCGAGCCAGCCTTCCTCGATGGCCGTGACGTCGCTAAGACCGGAGCCTGCGGCGAGCTTGGTGAACGCATCCGTCCGGGCGTTTGAACCACGGTCAATGTTGGTGGCCTCGATGGTCACGCCGGGGTTCTGCTTCTCATATTCGGCGTACAGGTCGTCGTATCCGAAAGTGCCGAAGGTAGTCACGGTCAGTGTGACGGGGTTGTCGGCGCTCGCCGCTTTGTCGCCTCCGCCGCTGCAGCCTGCCGCCACGAGGGCAAGAGAGGCTACGCCGGCGAGGGCAGTGAATTTCCTTAGTCGCGAAAACTCCACGATCACTCCTTTGTGTGTTCGAGCGACCGTACGCCTAGGGCGAGAGAGCGCTCTCTGGGATGTGGGACCAATGTATGTGCTGCAAGTCACGTGCGTCAAGAGAGCGCTCTCTCAAGATTTCTCTGCGTCTCCGGAAGTCCATGGCAGCCGCTCGGGCGGAGGTGGTGTAACTGATGCTGAATCGCGTACTATAAGAAGCGATTGGGAGGTCCTATGCAGCTGCAGAACCCATTGAGGGCGATTTGTCCCACGCTCGAAGCTGATGTCCTCATGGCATTGGCGGACGGTCGTCCAAGCACGCCTGGGCATCTGATTCGGGAGCGAGGCATCCAGGCCTCCGTGTCCGGCACCCGGCGATGCTTGGAGCGTCTTCAAGAAAGCGGCATTGTGGTGGGATCTCAGGTCGGAAACCGAACCGAGTATGTTCTGAATTCGTCCCATATGCTCGCCAGTGTCATTGCTGAAGCGTCCCGAGGCAGGGATCGCTTGACGCGTTTTGTTTCTCAAGCAATAAACCGATGGCCAGACCGCCCCCCCCTGCAGGTCACCCTTTTTGGTTCAGCGGCACGCGGGGACATGCGTAATGACTCTGATATCGACTTGCTGTTCATCATTCACGACGGCGCCAGCGACGAGCTTCACGAGCAGATTGGTAATTTGGCCGTTGATGTCTACCATCTCACCGGTAACGACGTTCGCCCTATGACCTACGAAGCGTCCGAGATTCGACAGGCACCGATATTCGAGTCGATTATGAGGGAGGGCATTCACGTTTGCGGTGACCGCAATTGGTTGTCGCGCCGACTCCGTGATTCGGTGGCTGCCTAGTGGCGGCGCGGTCGGACGCCAGTGCGCGGCTTGAGGATTCAAGGGCTTTCCTTGAAGCAGCCGATACAATCAATACCCTGAATTCCGGAGAAGCTTATGCAGACGTCATTGCTACCTTGGCGGTCCACGCAGGCATAGCAGCGGCGGATGCTTTTTGTTTGCTGGAGCTGGGCCGTCACTCCAAGTCCGATAATCATGCGGATGCGATAAAAGTGCTAAAAGAAGCCGGGGGGGTGAGAATGCGATTCTTGCCCGCCTGTTGGGTGAAAAGACAAAAGCCGGATACAACGTTTCGAGTCTCACCCGGGCCAAGTCCAGCAAGTGCATTGAGTGGGCTTCAAGGTTGGTTATTGCTGCTGAATCAAAATTCTCCCTGCAATGAACAGCATGCAAGTTGTGGATGCCGCACTCACTGGAGCGGCGCGCGGCGTCCTTGGCGGAAGTGGGAGTGTGACTTTGGATAGTAGGCTGGGCTGAACCACGTGGGGGCGCCGGTTCCTCTCGAACGTCGAAGGAATCGTCGAATGAAATTCTCCATGTCCAGCCGCTCAGGTCTCCCGAAAAGTCCAGCCAAACCGCCGACACGAGGGTTTATCGGCGCTAAAGCGGCCGCTGTCCTGCTCGCCACCATGCTTCTCGCCGCGACTGGTGCAACGGCGGCCAACGCCTCCGAAGAATCGCCCGCAGCCCAAAACGACCACGCCATGGGATCGACCATTCGTGGTCATGAAAGTGCAGGCCAATTGTTCTCCATTCAGGCCACAGAGTCGGCTTTTGCAATGCCGGGCGTACCCGGAATGGACGTCAGTAGCCACCAAGGGGTGGTGGACTGGACCAAGGCTGCAGCAAACGGGGCCAAGTTCGCGTACGTCAAAGCCAGCGAGGGGACCGAATACAGCAACCCATACTTCGCTGACCAATACGCCGGAGCTGCTTCAGCCGGGATGCTGCGCGGCGCCTACCATTTCGCCCTCCCCCCCAACGCGTCGTCCGGTGCCGCTCAAGCCAGCTACTTCCTCCAGAGCGGTGCAGCCTGGACGCCGGATGGAAAAACACTGCCTGCCCTGCTGGATCTCGAATACAACCCCCCCTACGGCAGCACTTGCTACGGAATGACCCCTGGCGAGATGGTGTCGTGGGTCTCCGATTTCGCCACCACCATCCTGTCGCGAACCGGCCGCCTTCCTGCCATCTACACCACCACCGACTGGTGGAATACCTGCACGGGTAAGGCCAACGGCTTCGGGAACCATCCTCTGCACATCGCCAGGTGGGAGTCGACACCCGGGGCGCTGCCAGCTGGTTGGAATGCCCACACCTTGTGGCAGTACGCCGATTCCGGCGTGTTCCCGGGTGATCAGAATGTCTTCAACGGTACCGTCGGGCAGTTGACGGCCTTCGCCAGCAACCCAGGCCCCATTTTCTCCGACATATCCGATGGTTTGTTCAGCGCCGAAGTCAATTGGCTCGGGTCCCGTGGCATTTCAACAGGATGGACCGAGGCCAACGGAGCCAGGAACTACCGACCCTTGGCCCCCGTAGCCCGTGACGCCATGGCCGCCTTCATGTACCGGCTGGCAGGCTCACCTGCCTTCACAGCCCCCGGCAAGTCGCCCTTCACGGACGTAGCCACGACCAACCCGTTCTACAAACAGATCACGTGGCTTGCCAGCAAGGGCATCAGTTCCGGGTGGACCGAAGCTGATGGGACCAAGACGTACAGGCCCTTTGAACCGGTGGCCCGCGATGCCATGGCCGCGTTTATGTACAGGCTGGCCGGTTCGCCGGAGTTTAATGCCCCCGCGGAGTCGCCGTTTACGGACGTTGCCACGACCAACCCGTTCTACAAACAGATCACGTGGCTCGCGAGCAGCGGCATCAGTTCCGGGTGGACCGAAGCTGATGGGACCAAGACGTACAGGCCCTTTGAGCCAGTGGCCCGCGATGCCATGGCCGCATTTATGAACCGTTTCGACACCAAGTTCGGGGGGGACCAGTAAGGCTGCTCGCGACTTAACGCCGCATCCGAATTGCCCGGAAGGAAGCCCTACTTCCCCTTCTTCCCGTCCCTCTTGGCCGCAGCGTTCATCGCCGACTTCACCGCAGGAGGCAGGCCCGCCGTCTCGGTTTCCGGCTCAGCGACGGTCCCGCGCCAACGAGCCAGCCCCTTCATGCCGTGATAGATCACCAGTGCAGCGGCTGACCCCCAGGGCAATGCCAGTGAACTTCAGCTCGCCGAT
The DNA here is from genome assembly GCA_001313365.1 of Paenarthrobacter nitroguajacolicus JCM 14115. Next base: position 11,653 of record BBFS01000007.1, on the reverse strand, counting down.
GGTCCACGTGTAGTCCGCGATGCCAATAATCAGGCTACGGCAGCTGTGGTCAGGTTGATCGGGTTGGAGAAGTTGACCTTGTTCTGGACCCAGATCTTCACACCGAGCACGCCAATCATGCCGTACAGCATGGTCGCAGCACCGCCCAGGACGCCGGCCGGGACCGTGGCAATCAGTTCGCCGAATTTCGGGGGGGAGAAGCTGAGCAGGATGGCGAAGAAACCGGCCACCCAGTAGGCCGCCGTCGAGTAGACCTTGGTAGCGGCCATGACGCCGATGTTCTCCGCGTACGTCGTGGTACCGGAACCGCCGCCGAAGCCGGCAAGTACAGTGGCGGCGCCGTCGGCCATCAGCGCGCGGCCGGAGACGCCGTCGAGGTTTTGGCCGGTCATTGCGGCCACCGACTTCACATGCCCCACGTTTTCAGCCACGAGCACCAGCACCACGGGGGACGAACAGCCCCACCACGCCAAGGTGGAATTCGGGCGTCTGGAACAGCGGCAGGCCAACCCACGCGGCGGCGTCCATCTTTTCGTAGGACACCTCACCGCGCATCATGGCCACGAGATACCCGACCACAACGCCCACCAGAATGCTCAGGCGCCCCCCCAGGATTCCGCGGAATAGGACACTGACCAGGATGATCGTCACCAGCGTGATCAGCGCGGTGACGGGAGCGGCGTCGAAGTTCGCCTTCGCGGCTGGCGCGAGGTTCAGTCCGATCAGCGCCACGATCGCGCCGGTCACGATCGGCGGCATGAGCCGGTTGATCCATTCGGCTCCAAACTTCTGGACGATCGCACCAATAAGCGCCAGTACGACGCCGGCAAACACGACGCCGCCCAAGGCGCCACTGACGCCGTACTGCTGCTGCGACGCCATGATCGGGGGCGATGAACGCGAAGCTTGAACCAAGGTAGCTGGGCACTCGGCCCTTGGTGATCACCAGGAAGAGCAGGGTGCCGATGCCCGAGAAGAGCAGGGTGGTGGCCGGCGGCATGCCAGTGATGATGGGGGGGACCAGGAAGGTGGCGCCGAACATGGCAACTACGTGCTGCATGCCAATGCCGATGGTCAACGGCCACGCGAGCCGCTCGTCGGGAGCCACCACGTGGCCTGGGCGAATGGACTTGCCGTTGCCGTGGAGCTTCCATTTGATGCCGAGCATGCTCATGGCGGGGCCTTCCTCAGAAGAGTATTGGGATTCGGTGCAACATTACCGCCAAATGCCCACCCATATGCGGCGACGAACGCCGTCTTTATCGAGGAACCAGCCTGAACAGGAACTTGGTTTTCACCATCACCCAAAGTATGGCGAGCAAGGCGATGTACACGGCGGTGTTCAGCCAGAGGTTCCCGTCCCGCAGGGCAGGGATGTTGCGATGGCCACAATGAAGAACACGTGCATGATGAACACGTACAGCGTTGCTTGGCCCAGAGGTATGAAGAACCAGCCAACGGCGCGTGACAGCGGCTTCCAAAAAGCACTAAGCAATGCATACAACGCGATGGTGATGAGGAGGACGTTGAGCACCCTTCCCGGCCCAAGATAAGTCCTGCTGAAGAAGGTGTCGTAGACGTACCTGAACGTCGTTTCGGGGGATAAGTGCGAGCCGGAAGTCCAGTTGGTTGGTCATATAAGGGCCGCTCCAGGAGAAGACGGCACAGGCTGCTGCCAGGAAAATGCACACCCCCCCAAGCAGCAGGCGCCGACGGGGGATCGGCAAACCACTGGATGATCTGATGTCGATAGAACCCGGCGGTCATTCCCACAACGAACAGGAGCTGCCACACGAGAAGCGGGAATGAATCCTCGAACTGCGAAGGCAGCAGGCGGAAACGGAAGATCGACCCCGCGGTGTAGAGGCCGACGCTGAGCGTGAGGACCAGCCAGGTAAACCCGCGGGAAAGCGCAACGAGGATTAGCGGGCTGATGAGCAACAGAACGACGTAGAGGCCCATGATGTTGAACTGCCACGGCCCAACCTGCAGCAACAGGAGCGCCGGGATGAGCCCTTGCGGGACGGGGGGGAACTGCAGCAACCCCCTCCATTCCGGCGTAGAGGTCGTAGGTGGTGCCCGCAGCTGCCCTTCCTGCCCCGCCCGTTCCCTGATCCGTGAAGGTGGTGACCGCTGCGGCGTTGATGAAGGGGAGCAGGCTCAACCCGTACACGATCAGGACCACGGCAAGGGCTGTGAAATACAACTTCCAGGCGCGCTTGGTGGTTCCATCCACCACGTCACCGAGTTCTGTTGCAATCCGCGGCCCGTAGACCATGCCTAAAACCACTCCGGAGAGCATGACGAACAGCTCCGCTCCGGAAACTACTCCGAGGGTTTCTTGGCTCAGCAGTTGGAATACGGAGTTGATGCCCACATGGTTTACCACCACAAACACGATCGCCAGGCCGCGGAGCATGTCGATACGTGCATCACGCTTACCCGAGCCCGTGTAGGACCATTTGTTCGCAAAAGCCCGGGAGGACAAGAGCCACAAAGCCGCAACAGCTACCAGCACTGACCCGGCGGAAGCCCACGCGGCCCAGCCTGGATGCCTGTGCCTGTCTTCGGCTGCGGTGCCTCGACACCAGGCACGTCCTCCAAGCCCCCCCGCTCAGTGACGGGTCCAATGCTGAGGCCTGAGGTGTCCAACGACGTTCGGAAGGGGTCGGCAAGTGAGGGCTCGGCCGTGGCCCTCCAATCAATGGGCACCCGGCCCGGTTCGCGCACATCCGTGGTTTCGTTCCAGACCACTGCCCGGACGGACCCATTCCCGGGCTCCGCAACAGAGGCGAAAACCTGGTGCCACCACGTTTCCTTAACATCGAGCTCAGCGGCGCCCCCGGCCCCGGGCGAGTAGAAAGCTCCGGTTTCAACCAGGAGGGGGGGCTTGGTTCGGGCTTGGACGTAGGTGCTGTAGAAATTGTCGGTTCCGCCCTCGCCGCTGGAGGTGCCGCCGGTGGACGTATGGAGGGCGTCATTGAACTCGCCCGCCACGGGCAGGGTATTGCTTGCCACGCCGGCACCCGTTGTGTCGTGGTAGACGGACAGGCCAACCCAGTCCACCACGTCATCGCCCGGATAGTACGGTTCAAATGCGGAATCGTCCTGGTCCCAAACACCGTTCCCGCTGGTGTCCAGCGATCCCAGGGGGAACGCCCTTGGGAGGGGTGGAGGTGGCGACTTGGAAGGGATAGTCCTTTTCTGCTGTCGGAGACCACACCATCACGGGATCCGGCAGGCTGGCCCTGAGCGCTGCAGCGACCTTGTCGAACGCAGCCCGGTAAGCCTCCGGCTCTTGTCCCCCCCAGCTGACCCACGGCGCGTTCATTTCCGGTGCGAAGCGGACGAAAACCTTCCCCCCCGGAAGCCGGCCGCCGCCGTCGTGATTTGGCTGGCAAAAGTGGCCGCAACGTCGTCGTTGATGTCCTTCAGGTTGATCGCGGGGGGGCGGACGGTGAGCAGCGCGTGCGAGCCTTGGTCGGCGATTTGGGAGAAGTAGCCCTTCAGGTATTCGCGGCCGCCTTCGTCCACGGGCATGGACACGTTCTGACCGTAGAGCGCCGCGGGCGCCCCGAGCCGCTGGGCGTAATCTGCTGCCGAATCCTTGTCCCAGTCCAACAAGGCACCGAAGAACCGCGTTCCGGGATCCTCGACGCTGGGCTGTTGAACGGAGCCCCCAGGCCTGCCCGGTTGGCATCAGGAACATCACCAGAAGCATGGCAAGAACAGCCAGCGCCCGCTGACGGGCCGCTAGGGGGGGAAAGGTAGGCATCAGGCCCCTTCTGGTGTCGTCATTCCCACGGCTGAACGTCCCCAAAGCGGCGGCAGCTCGTATGCATGATGCTACCGACTTTCGTGCTGTGCCTAACGTCACGGTCCGTCATGGGAAGAGGACAACGGAAGTTGAAGTTGCAACCATGGAAAGCAGAAGTGCCCGGCCTGCTCCCGGGCCAGGCCCAGCGAAAGGTTCAAGAAATGACGATCGCCCACGAAGAAGCAGTCATTGACGCCGCAGCAGTCGACGCCATTTTTGCCGAAGCCCGTACCGCCAACAGCTTCGCCGGTGAGGTCACCGACGAGCAAGCCCGCGCCATCTACGAGCTCACCAAATTCGGCCCCCACTGCTTCAACTCCCAGCCGCTCCGCGTGACCTACGTCCGCTCGGACGAGGCCCGCGCCAAGCTCGTAGACGCCCTCTCCAACGGCAACAAGGCCAAGACCGCCTCCGCTCCGCTGGTCGCCATCCTGTCTTACGACACCGACTGGCAGGGTCAGTGGGACAAGTTCCTCCCCGCCTACGGCGCGCCCAAGGCCATGTACGACGCCGACCCCCGCGTTCGCCGCTGCTACTGGCAACAACAACGCTCATTTGCAGGCCGGCTACTTCATCCTCGCCGTGCGCTCGCTCGGTTTCGCTGCCGGCCCGATGACCGGTGCCGACTTCGCCGCCATCGACTCCGAGTTCTTCCCGGCCGGCGATCAGAAGAGCTTCCTCGTGGTCAACATCGGCCAGCCGGGCCCGGACGCCTGGGGGGGCGAAGCCAAGCCGAAGTTCGCTTACGACGACGTTGTACGCACCGTTTAAGTTCTCCGCAGCAGAAACGCCCGCTCACGTTCCAGTGAGCGGGCGTTTTGCGTTTGTGGCGTCCCGAAGACCCGACGCTCTCTCACATCCCTAGGCCTTACGGGCGACCCTCTCTCATATCCCTCGGGCTTGAGCCCGACGCTCTCGCAGGTCCGCCCGGGTCCACACCAAATTCTTGAACGTCGCTTGCCCCCCCGGCTCCAGAGGTAGGTGAGAGATGGTTCGGGATTTAGGGTCGGTAGGTGAGAGATGGTTTGTCCGGCGTGGTGGCAAACTATGCCTATGCGGAACCTCATCTGGGTGGCGTTCACGGAGCCGTATCGCCGGGGGGGCTGGTTTTTCCGCGCAGCGACTGGCCGCTTCACATCACGCTGTTAAGGTTCGACGTCGGCTCTGACGTGAGTGCCGACGTCGCCGGTGTCCTTGCGGCCTTGGCCGAAGCGCCCATCAAGGGCGCGCTTGGCACGCGGCTGAGAGTGGGTGGAGAAGCGGGTTTCGGGCATATGGGGTCCATTCCGGTGAGCCTGATCGAGCACAATCCGCTCCTTCAGGGGGGGCTTCATGAGGAGATCGTCGACGCAGCAAACACCGTAGGCGGGCGCATTGCCACTCCCAACTACGTCTTGGAACGGTATCGGCCGCACATCTCGCATCACGACGGCAAGCGTCCCAAGCCCGGAGACGTCGTCGTGCTTGACCAAGTAGCCCTGGTGGACATGGCCCCGGAAGGTGACCACGCCATCCGCCGCATCCTCAGGCTCTGGACTCAGGACGCCCAGAGCCGCTGAGGACACAGAAACGGCTGGGGGCCGCCCATATCACGCGGCCTCAGCCGTTTCAGTGTCGCTAGCGGATATGCGTGTCGTCAGCGGAAGAAGCCGCGGCCATGGCGGCGCGAATTTGCCCCCCCTACGCGATAACCCCCCCGTCCACCAGCGCCTTGGCCTCTTGCTGCACCTGCGCGAGGTGGTCGGCGCCCTTGAAGGACTCGGCGTAGATCTTGTACACGTCCTCGGTGCCGGAGGGACGGGCCGCGAACCACGCGTTCTCGGTGACCACCTTGAGACCGCCGATCGAGGCGCCGTTGCCGGGAGCCTCGGTGAGCTTGGCCGAAATCTCTTCGCCCGCCAGGGAAGTAGCGGTGACATCGGCGGCGGAGAGCTTGCCCAGCTTGGACTTCTGCTCGCGGGTAGCCGCGGCATCGATGCGGGCGTACACAGGAGCGCCGAACTGGTCAGTCAGGCCCTTGTACAGCTGCGATGGAGACTGGCCCGTGACAGCCGTGATCTCGGACGCCAGCAGTGCCAGCAGAATGCCGTCCTTATCCGTGGTCCACACGCTGCCATCGAGCTTGTTGAAGGACGCGCCGGCTGACTCTTCGCCACCGAAGGCACCTTCGCCGGACAGAAGGCCCGGAACAAACCACTTGAAGCCCACGGGAACCTCGACCAGCTTGCGTCCGAGACCGCCGGCAACACGGTCAATAATCGACGACGACACCAGGGTCTTGCCCACCACGGACTCCGGGTTCCAGCCACTGCGGTTCCGGTACAGATAATCAATGGCGACGGCGAGGTAGTGGTTCGGGTTCATCAGCCGCCGTCCGGCGTGACGATGCCGTGGCGGTCGCGTCGGCGTCGTTACCCGTGGCGACGTCATAAGCGGCGGTGCCATCGGCCCCAACGGCCATCCGCTTGATAAGGGACGCCATGGCCGACGGCGACGAGCAGTCCATGCGGATCTTCTCGTCCCAGTCGAGGGTCATGAAAGCCCACTGCGGATCAACCGTGGGGTTCACAACCGTGAGGTTGAGCTGGTGGCGCTCGCCGATCTCGCCCCCCCAGTAGTCAACGGAGGCGCCGCCCATGGGATCAGCGCCAATGCGCACCCCCCCGGCGTTGCGGATCGCGTCCAGGTTCAGCACGGACGGGAGGTCATCCACGTAGCTGGAAAGGAAGTCGAACTTGCCGGTGGTGTCAGCGGCCAGGGCATCGTTCAGCGGCATCCGCTTGACGCCGCGGAGGCCGTTCTCGAGGAGCTGGTTGGCGCGGTCGGCGATCCATCCCGTGGCGTCGGTGTCGGCGGGACCACCGTGGGGTGGGTTGTACTTGAAGCCGCCGTCGCCGGGCGGGTTGTGGCTTGGGGTGACCACGATGCCGTCAGCCTGGGGTGTGCCCGGCGCGGCTTCGCGGTTGTATTTGAGGATCGCGTGGCTCAGCGCCGGCGTCGGGGTGTAACCGTGGCGGGCGTCCACCAGGACGGTCACGCCATTGGCAGCCAGTACCTCCAGTGCGGAGTTCTGAGCAGGCTCGCTGAGGGCGTGGGTATCGCGGCCGATGAACAGCGGACCTGTGATGCCCTGACGGCCACGGTATTCAACGATTGCCTGCGTGATCGCGAGGATGTGCGGCTCGTTGAAGGAGGCCTTCAAACTGGATCCGCGGTGCCCGGACGTACCAAACGCCACGCGCTGCGCAGGGTCGCCCAAATCCGGAGTTACGTCGAAATACGCGTCCAGCAGGGCTGTGATGTCAACAAGGTCCTGGGGGAAGGGCAACTGTGCCCGCTCGGCTAGCCATGGGGTCCAGCATGCCAGACCCTGGGGGCCCGCTGACACGAAATGTCCGGGATCCGGCCCCCCCTGTGACGCCGAATGGCGCCGCTACTGCGCCCGTGCCATGGGCGAGGCGGCAAAGATTCACTTCGCGTTCACGGGCGGCTGCTAGCCAAAAAAGATCGCCCCCCCGCCCCCCCGGTCCCGAAGCCCGAAAAGGAGCCAACGAACCGGGCGAAGCGACAACGGATAACGCTAGACGGCGGTGTAGCCGCCATCGACGAGTACGTACGAGCCGGTCATGAAGCTGGCCTTATCGGAGAGGAGGAACGTGGTGACGTTCGCGATCTCCTCAGCTTGCCCCAGACGGCCCAGCGGGTGCTTTGCTTCGAGCCCGCTGACAACTTCCTTCGGTGCGGCAGCCAACAAGGGAGTATCGATGTAGCCGGGGGCCGATTGCATTGACGCGAAGTCCCTGGCTCCGTATTCCGCCGCAGCATTCTTGGTCATGCCCACCACGCCGTGCTTGGCCGCGGTGTATGCCGCATTGCCGGGAGCTGCGACAGCGCCGTGGATCGATGCCATGTTCACGATGGCGCCCTCGGACGCTCCTGCGGCAAGGATGGCCGGGACTTGGTAGCGCATTCCGTAGAGGACGCCGCTCAAGTTGATGGCGATGACCCGGTCCCAGTCCTCGATGTCGATTTCTCCGACAGGAGCGCTGGCCCCGCCGATACCGGCATTGTTGACGGCGTAATTAAGCGCCCCCCCGTAGCTCTCCACGGCGAAGTCGACTGCTTTCTTGCTGTCCTCGGCACAGCAGTGTTGCCTTGGAACGGGACTGCCTTGCCGCCGTCGGCCGTAATTTGTTCGGCCACACGCGTGGCAGCTTCGAGGTTAACGTCCACTACTACAACGTTGACGCCGTTCTTCGCGAGGTCCTTGCTGATCGCTTCCCCCGAGGCCGGAGCCTCCGCCGGTGACGAGCGCGGTTTTGCCTTCGAAGTTACCCATGATTCCTCCTTCGCGGGACAGCTCCCGCAGATTCGTAAGTGAGCGCCGCTTGAGCGCTACTCATGAAAACCGAGTCCGCTCGGAAATATTCCATGCGTATGCATCAATATGACATTCCTCGCATTGTCCGGGCGATATACACGGAACCCGCGTTACCTTATGTGGTGCCCCCCCTGGCGGCGGTAGTGTTGGGATCAAAGACCAAATCCAGGGGGGGGATTCCTATGTCAGACCAGCCATCCAAGGGCAACGAGGACAAGCCGGCGGGCTACGAACCGCCGCAGTACGTTCCGCCCGCACAGTTCAGCGCGCCTGAGTCGGGCACGCCCGCAGAAAACTCGCCAGGTCATGGTGCGTCCGCCGAGAGTGCACCTGAGCACGGCGCCAACGCGACCCAGCCGCTCCCGCCCTACGAGCAGAGCGCACACGGGCAGAACCCGTACACGCAGGACGCCCAGGGGCAGAACGACTTCTACACGCAGCCGCAGCCGCCCGCCAGCGCATACACGCCGGGTGACTACAGCCAGCAGCCGCCGTCGCCTTATGGTCAGCCGCCGAGCCCGTACCAGCAGCAGGCGTTCAATCAGCAGCCTTATGGCCAGCAGCCCTACGGCCAGCCGCAGTCGCCGTACGGCCAGCCGGCGTACTACGCCATGCAAGCTGAGCCAAGGGCCTGAGCATCGCCAGCATGTGCTGTGGCATCGCAATCTACGTTGCTTCGGGTTCTTCATCCTGCCGCAGATCGCAGCCGTGATCCTGGGCCACCTCGCCTTGAAGCGCGAGCCGGCGGGCAAGGGCATGGCAATCGCCGGCCTCGTGATGGGCTACATCGGCGTGGCGTTGACGCTGATCTTCGGCATCATCTTCTTCATCGCCATCGGCGCCTCGAGCAGCAGTTATAACAACAACTTCTAAACCGCGTACGACGGCGACCCTTGCGTCAGGTGGGAATACCACCTGACGCAAGGGTCGCCGTCGTTAAGGTCCAGCAGGGCCACCCAAATTCGTGGGCGGTACAGAAACGGACCAGCGCCACCTTGATATAGGTGGCGCTGGTCCGTTTGCGTGTGGTCAGCCGATATGCTCGGCGTCGGGGGGGAGTGCCCGGACGAGCCGGAGCTACCGCACGCCGCCCATCAGCTTCTTGATCGCGGGCGATGCCGCAGCCAGGCCAACGGCCAGTACCACTGCCACGCCTCCGATGCCCAGGAAATACGGGAGCTCATCCTCGGGGGTTGTAGAGGCCCGCGAGGATGCCGGCCAGCGTGGTGCCGAGCGAGACTGACAGGAAGAACAGCGCCACCATCTGGGTGTGGAATGCCTGTGGGGCGAGCTTGGTGCTCACAGACAGGCCGATGGGGGAGAGGAAGAGTTCCGCCAGGGTGAACATGAACAGGATGCCCACAAGAGCCAGCAGGGGGAGTCTTGCCCTCGCCGGCCAGCGGGATGAACGCCAGGAATGCCAGGCCCATGATGAAAAGGCCCGCGGAGAACTTCAGCGGCGAACTCGGCTGCTTGGAGCCCAACTTGGTCCAGAGGGCAGCCATAACGCCGGCGAAGATGATGATGAATACCGGGTTGATGGACTGGACCCAGGCGGCCGGCATTTCCCAGCCAAACAAGTTGCGGTCCAGTTTCTCCTGCGAGTACACAGCAATGAACGTGAACTGCTGCTGGAACAGCGCCCAGAACCCGGCAGATGCGATGAACAGAGGGATGAACGCGATCACGCGCTTGCGCTCCACGGCGGTGACCAGCGGGCTGCGGAAGATCAGGAACAGGTAGATCACAGCGGCGCCGATTGCGGCGTACGCCATGCTCCTGGCCAGGTTGTTGGCGTTGACAATCCCTGTGCCGAGCAAGACTCCGATGACGATCAGGATGGCCAGGAAGATCAGGCCGTACTTTGTGCGATCCTTCGCGGGAAGGGGGGGGTTGGGAACGCGGTGGGCTTCCTCCGGAAGGCGTTTGCGGCCCAGGGAGTAGATGACCAGGCCGATCGCCATGCCCACGGCTGCGGCACCAAAGCCGACGTGGAAGCCGTAGCTTGTCTGCAGCCAACCGGTGACCAGCGGGCCAATGAGACCGCCGATGTTGATGCCCATGTAGAAGATGGAGAAGCCGGCGTCGCGGCGCTCGTCCTTCTCGCCGTACAGGCTGCCGACCAGTGCCGTGGCGTTGGCTTTCAGGCCACCCGAGCCGATGCCAACCAGCACCAAACCTGCGATCAGGCCCGGAATGCCCGGCAGGAGTGCCAGCGCGACGTGGCCGGCCATGATCATGATGGCCGAGCCGAACAGGACCTTTTCGGAGCCGAAGAGACGGTCGGCGAGCCATGCACCGAGGATCGTCGACAGGTAAACGCCACCACCGTACGCGCCCACCAGGCCAGCGGCGAGCCCCCCCTGGTCAATGGAAAGACCGCCCTGCTCGGCGGTGAAGTACATGTAGTAGAGCAGGATTCCCTGCATGCCGTAGAAGGAGAATCGCTCCCACATTTCCACGGAGAAGAGGCTGGCCAACATCTTTGGGTGGCCGAAGAATGACGTATCGCCCGCTGGCTTTGCGGACTCAGCCGTGGTTTGAGGTGTGCTCATTTTCTCAATGCTGGCACTGACTGCGGGCATTGTCACATCGATGAATGCCCGGGGCAACCACTTTCCATATGCTAGACGCGACTGTCAGTAGGTCTCAGTGGGTCTCGAGGGCGGCCGCAAGCTGGAGCAGCAACAGTTCAGACCCGGACCGGCCAATCAGCTGAATCCCCCATCGGCAGGCCACTCGGCGTGGTGTGCACCGGAATGGTGATTGCCGGGAGTCCACACACGTTTACCATGGAGGACCATGGCGCGTACTGGCACTGCCTTTTGTAGTCCTCATCAGCGTCGCCGGCCCACTCGCTCGGCCACGGCTCACCGCTGTGACCGCCGCCTGTGAACCATCCAACCGGCCTCGGTGTCTGCGCCAGGGTCGGCATGAGAATCACATCCCACCTGGCATACTGCGTGACGGTATCGTGCTCGAACTGCCGCAGGAAACTCAGGGCTTCATTGACCTTCAACGCGCTCCGCTGTTGCGCCCGACGCCGGAATGTCCGGGTCAGCGGGGGGTTAGCAGCGCCTCGCGCTGGGGGGGTGCTATCCGGGCACTCCCGACGCCGGCAGTCCAAGCTGTTGTGAACGCCTCGGGATAGCGGTTGTCGTAGCGGATTTCAGCTTCGGTGATGTTATGCCCGGCCTTCTCCAGCAGCTTGGTTCCAAGCTCCAGGGCGTCCATCGCTTCCGGCTCGATCTCGAACGGGTACACGCCGGCCCACGGGCTGTCCAGGCTCACGCCGATCCTCAGGGGCTCCGGCGCCCGCCCCCACATTGGCGAGGTATCCGCCGTCGGGCGCAGCATTCCGCGGGACCAGCGCGTCCATCAGCAGTGCCGCATCCGCAGCGGTCCGTGCCAGGGGGGTCCGGCAACCACCAACTTGGCTGCATCCCCCGCGCTCG
>BBFS01000006.1 GCA_001313365.1 Paenarthrobacter nitroguajacolicus JCM 14115 | reverse complement strand
AGCCGGTGCGCTCCCGGGTGCTCGTCCACCGGACCCAGGACGGCCGCGGCGGCCCCCCCGGACCCAAGGGTCAACGTGGCAAACTCCCGGTTGAAGTCTTCGCGCGTGGTCTCAGGCCTCTGGAGTCGCGCCAGCGTAGCCTCTTGGGTGCCTGCGCGTCCTCTCCGTTGACGATGACCGCATACCGGATCTGGCCCGAGTCGATCATGTTGGCCGCCAGGATCAAGCCGTTCACGAATCCAAGGCAGGCGTTGGCCAAGTCAAAGTTCATGGCCGACGACGGCAGGCCGAGTTCGTGGTGGATTTTGACAGCCACGGACGGCTCAAGGTTGCGCCTGGTAACCGAGGTGTTGATCAGCAAGCCGATTTCCGAGGCTTCGACGCCGGCTTCAGCCAGGCTTTTGCGCCCGCCTCCACCGCAGCGTCATCGAACGATGTCCCTGCCGCCCACCAGCGGCGGTGCGTGATGCCGGCAACGCGCTCGAGCAATCGTGGTGGAAACTTCAGCCGCTGCAGGGTCGAAGCCAATCTCCGGTCGAAATCCGTGGAGCTCACTATCCTCGGAGCCTCGACGCTGCTCACCGAGAGCAGCGCGGTGTTGCTGTGCCGGAAGGTCGCATTCCCTGCCAAGTTAAGCCCCTGTTCGTTTCTGTCCTGCCTTCATGCGGTGACTGTACCCATAAAGTGCAACCCCCCCAAGACGTTAACTATGCCGGTGTGAACCGGTTCCTGCATATTTGGCGCATGTCGGACCGACCCAAGACCACGCGGGATTACCGGGGGGGGCTAGCTTCCCGGGCCTTTCGCGTTGCGGCGTCGTTGGCCTTCTGCAGCGCTTCGACCAGCTCGTTCTTGTCCATTTTCGAGCGGCCCTTGATATCCAATTCCCGCGCCCGCCGGTAGAGGTGCCCTTTGGAGGCATTGGCATCCACACCCCCCGGCCGTGGGCTTGGCTGAATCCACGCCCTCCTCGGCGTGGGCATCGGAAGGTCCGCGTTCCTCTTTGGGCTCCCAGTGGTCGCCCACCTTTTCGTAACTGTGCTTCAGGGCCGCAAAAGCCGTGCGGGCAGCCCTACTCGGATCATTGTCATAGGACTCCATGGCCGAATCGTAGGTCTTGGCAAAAGTGTCCTGGGCCTTCTGGTCCGAGCGCTGCAAGGTGGACGGCAACTCACCCTTGCGGGCGTGATCGTTTTTTCCAGTCTTCGGCATGGCACTCATCCTCCCGACGTCTTGTCCTCTGACATAAACCATTTGACCATCGAAAGTTGACTGCTACCATCGAGGGAGAAAGTATGTCCTATCAAGCGAACAAATGGCTACATACCTTGAGCATCCGCCAGGAGGCAAGAGGTTGCGCCTGAAACCCGGGGGGGTATTCCAGTGGTTACAAAACTTGGTCTTAACATCGACCGCTCTTCTCCTGTGCCTCTCTACCACCAAGTTGTACAGGGTATCGAGGCCGCCATCCACAGCGGAGTATTGGAACCCGGCAGTCGCCTTGAGAACGAAATCGACCTCGCAGCCCAGCTCAACCTGTCCAGGCCCACCATGCGTAAAGCCATGGACGAGTTGGTCCGCTCCGGTCTCCTGGTTCGCAAACGCGGGGTAGGTACCCAAGTGGTATCCAGCCAGGTCCGTCGACCCTTGGAACTTTCCAGCCTTTTTGACGATCTCACCAATAATGGCAAGAAGCCCACAACTACAGTGCTCAGCTTTTCCCACGAGGAAGCCGACGCCGCCACCCTCGCTGCGCTTGAGCTGCCCGCTGGCTCCAAGGTCTACCACTTCACGCGTCTTCGTAAAGTTGGGGGCAAACCACTGGCCCTGATGGAGAACTGGGTGCGGGATGACATCGCCACCATGGACGAAGCCATGCTTGCGGCAGAGGGACTCTACTCAATCCTGCGCCGTGGCGGCGTCAACTTCCGTCTGGCCACGCAACGTATCGGCGCCATGATCGCCAATGACTACCAGGCACCACTCCTTGAGACCGAAGTCAATTCCGCCTTGGTCACCATGGAACGCACGGCTGTGGACGACACCGGCCGGCATGTGGAAACCGGCCACCACGTCTACCGCGCCGATTCCTACAGCTTTGAAATGACACTCGTACAGCGCTGATTAGGCCAAAACAACTAGTACAGCTAATACAAAGGACTCCCCCCCTTCCATGACGAATTGGGTTTACCCCCCCTCGGGTTCCGCCGCCGACGGCGTGTGGGACATCTCGCTCGGCACTTCTGATTCCGCCATTGCCATTGATGGCTGGGAACACACGGGCCTCAAGGTCGCCACCATTCCGGCGGGCGCCGCCGTCGAGCTTCCTGCTGTTGGTGAGGAACGCATTGTGGTGCCCCTCAGCGGCGCCTTCACCGTGACCGTCGACGGCGTCGATCATGCCCTTGAGGGCCGGGCCTCCGTGTTCCACGGACCCAGCGACATCCTGTACTCCGGTACCGGAAAGTCCGTCAGCATCAGCTCGGCAGACGGCGGGCGTGTTGCCATCGCAACCGCCCCCTGCGCACACCGCCTATCCGACCCGCCTCGTCACTGCTGCCGAGACGCCCGTGGAACTCCGGGGGGGCGCCGGTAACTGTTCGCGGCAGGTACACAACTTCGGTACCCCGGCAGCACTGGAGGCCGACCGCTTTATCGTGTGCGAGGTCATTACTCCCGCCGGGAACTGGTCCTCCTATCCCCCCCACACAAGCACGATGAGGAAAAGGACGGCGAAACCCACCTTGAAGAGATCTATTACTTCGAGACACAGGTAGCCGTCGGCTCAGGTGCACCGGCAGACGCCGACGCAATCGGCTACCAACGGGTCTACGCCTCGGACGAGCGTCCCATCGACGTTTCCGCCGAAGTCAGGACCGGCGACGTAGTCCTGGTCCCCCCCTATGGTTGGCACGGCCCCCCGCCATGGCAGCACCGGGCTACGACATGTACTACCTGAACGTCATGGCGGGCCTGGGCCCGTTCGCGAATGGTTGATCAGCGACGACCCCCCCACCATGGTTGGGTACGGCAGAGCTGGGAAGGCCAGGACATCGACGCGCGGCTGCCGTTCGGCGTCTAGTTTCAAGCATGAAAGTGCCCCCTTCTTCGAATCCAACAGATTCGAAGAAGGGCACTTTTGGCAGAAGCGTCAGCTGGATACTTTGAGAGCAACCCTCACAGGCGTACCGGTTGCCAGCGATTCCTGGGCCGCATCTGCCACTCGGGAGGCTGCTACTGCGTCTTCCGGGGGTGCAGGGATTTTCGCGCTCCCCCCCCATCACCAACTCCACAAAGGCAACCATCTCGGAGCGGTACGCCTGGTCGAAACGCTCGGCGAAAGTCTGATGCGGTTCCCCTCCAGGGAAAGTGACCTCAGCCTCAGCCGACGTCAATGCGGTCTTCTCATCCAAGCCCACCATGACCGAACTGTTGGACCCCTGAATCTCCAACCGCACATCGTGGCCGGCCCCCGTTGTAGCGGCTGGCAGAAACCGTGCCCACCGTGCCGTCGTCGAAAGTGATGAGGGCCAAAGCCGTATCCACGTCACCCACGTTGCCGATGGCCGGGTCTCCATTGTTGGAACCCTTGGCATAAACCTCCACGATTTCGCGGCCCGTCAGCCACCGAAGGATGTCGAAGTCATGGACTGAGCAGTCCCGGAACAGTCCCCCCCCGGATGTCGCCAGGAACTCGACCGGGGGTGGCGCCATATCGCAGGTAACTGCGCGCAGGGAATGGATCCACCCCCCCAACTCACCGGCCTGATAAGCGCGCTTGGCCTCCAAATAGCCTGCATCGAAACGTCGCTGGTGGCCGATTTGCACCACGCCGTTGTTCTCGCTGATGTAGTCCACCACAGGCAGCGCATCGGAGACGTTCATGGCCACGGGCTTTTCGCAGAACACAGGAACGCCTGCATCCACTCCGGCGCGGATCAATTCCGGATGGGTTGCCGTTCCCGTGGCAATCACCAAGCCATCCACACCGGAGTCGAGCAGCTCCGACACCGAAGTCGCAAACTCTGCACCCAATCCAGCAGCGACGGAACGTGCATGCTCCGTAGCTACGTCGGTCAGCTTCAGGCGGATATTGACGCCCCCTGCGACCCAGCGTTTCCTTGAGGGCGACGATGTTGTTGGCGTGCATGACGCCGATGCGTCCTACGCCAACCAAGCAAGAATGACATCACTCATGATTTTCCTTTGAAGGTAGAAGGGTGACTGGTACCGGGAACACCACGCCCAGCTGGCGTCGAATCTCATCGGCGACTTCCAAGGTGCGGATGGAGGCCGCCAGCTTCCGTTCGCTGGATTGCGTGCTGCCGGCGGCAATGGCCCTGGCCACGGCCGCGGCCTCATAGTGAAGGCCTTCGAAGTGTCCGCCTGCTGGTTCATCGTGGCGTAGTCGGGAACCGTCGGGAAACCTGATCTCGAATGCGCCGGGCATGTTGAAGGGACCGTCGATTACCAAGGTGGCCTTTGAGCCAACAATGGTGGCTGCTGTGGGCGTGAAGTTATGGACGTGGGTGTTCACGACAGCCTGTGCACCGCCGTCGAACTGCATGACGGCGGACAGTTGCGCATTAACCCCGGATTCATGAGGTTGACCGATTGCATGCAGCTGACGAGGGCTGCCTAACATCTCTGTAACCAGCGCCAGGGGGGTACGTGCCGAGATCAAGCAGCGGACCACCGGCCAGATCCGGATTAAAGATTCGATGCGAAGGATCAAAGTGCTCACCGTACTCCGCCACCACGGTGGTGATGGTGCCCAGCGTTCCGGCATCGAGTATCTGCCGGATCACATCGAATTTCGGCAGGAAGAAGGTCCACATTGCCTCCGCGGCAAAGACACCTGCAGCCTCCGCCCGCGCAGCGATGTCCCGTGCCTGATCTGCGTCGAGTCCAATCGGCTTTTCGACCAAGACGTGTTTGCCGGCGTCGATGGCCATGACCGCGGCCGCGTGGTGGCCGGTATGCGGCGTACACACGTAGACGATGTCTACGTCCGGGGCTGCCGCCAGTTCCTCATAACTGCCATAGGCGGCGGGAATGTCGAACGCCTCCGCAAACGCCTTGGACCGGTTCAGGGAACGGGAGCCGACGGCGGCGATCACCTGCCCGGTGTGTGCCTGGATGGATTCGGTGAACCGTTCGGCGATCCATCCGGGACCCATGATGCCCCAGCGCAGACTCGGAGCATCGCGGGATTCCGGTACACGGGAGTGCGGGAGCCTCATTGGCGTCACGAGTAGCTGACTTTCGTAGACGTCCCCTCGCTATGTAGCGACTGGATCATCGCTTGTGCAACGAGGGAGGCGTTGAGTCCGTCCTGTGCACCGGCAAGGGGAGTCGGTTCTCCGCCGGCGAGTGCAGAAATCCAGGCCTGCAACTGAAGCCGGTACGCGTCAGCGAAGCGGGGGGGGCGCCAGTCGGCAGGGATCAGCCCCTGCCTTGCGCCGTCCTGTTCGATGCCCAGCAGGGACGATTCCTGAAGGGAAGTGGTACCCAGTTCTGAGACCACCTCGCAGCGCGTGGTGTAGCCGTACTGGGCGTTGAGGTATAGCTCCAGCGTGGCCAGTGTCCCGTCCGCCGTGCGCAAAGTCATGAACGCAGGATCCTGCAGCCCGGATTCGGCACGGCGAGTGCTCTTTCCGGCCTGCCATGAAACTTCCGTAATAGGAGAACCCAGTAGCCAGGGAACAATGTCCAGTTCGTGGATAGCCGAATTGGTGATGGCAGATTCCGCTGTTGTTCCCGGAGCCGCGGAGCCATTCCTGCTGACACAGTGAACCATCAGGGGGGGTTCGCCTTGCCTTCTCCCGCGCACGGATTCCCGCAGAGCCACATAACCCGGATCGAAGCGTCGCATGAAGCCAAGCGAGAGCAGCGAAGCGCCCGTTGCGGCCACGATGTCGGCGTCAGCCGCAACTACTTCCAAGCTTTCAAGAAGTGTTGGTGCCAGCGGCTTTTCGCAGAGCACAGGGGTCATTGCTTCGAAGCATTCAAGGACCAGGCCGGCGTGCGTGGAATCGTGCGAGGCAACGACGACGGCGTCCACCTCGCTGGCATTGATCAGCTCCGATGGGTCTGAGGTAATACGCGCGGTGGGCGGTGCCGCCGCGGCGGCACGGTCGACGTCGAGGTCTGCCACAAAGGTGACTTCGGCGCCGCCGATGGTGGTGGAAAGGTTCCTGATGTGGTCCGCGCCCATGATTCCGGCGCCAATCACACCTACCCGGATCGACATGGTGTTCCCTCTTTTCTAAGTGTGTGCGTATTGTGCGCACAGTGTGGCGGGGGGGTGTTCCGGGTAGACCGGAAGCACCCCGCCGATGCTGCTACTGGGCCTGCTGTTACTGAGCCTGTGCTGCTGCTACGCGTGCTTCGGAGCGCCGGCGTTCACGCTGTCCGTCACGTCCGCAACTTCCGCTTTGACCTCTTTCACCACGTCGCCGTGGCCACCCAGCTGCTCGAGCTCATGTGCGAGTTCAGCCAGTTCAGCGCCACCGGCCATCTGGGCAGTGAGTTCGTCCAGGGTGATGTCCTTCTTGTCGTAGTAGCCAATGGATTTGCCGCGCTTGAGCAGCAGGAAACGGTCCCCCCCGACCGGGAAGGCGTGGTGCGGATTGTGGGTGATAAAGATGACGCCCAGACCACGGTCGCGGGCCTGGAGGATGTAGCGCAGGACCACGCCTGACTGCTTCACGCCCAGCGCAGCCGTGGGTTCGTCCAGAATCAGGACCTTCGCACCGAAGTACACGGCGCGGGCAATCGCGACACACTGGCGTTCACCACCGGAGAGCTGACCAATGGGTTGCTCCACATCGCGCAGGTCGATGCCCATCTCGGCCAATTCCTTGAGCGTGATGGCCTTCATCTGTTCGACGTCCATGTACTTGAACGGTCCGAAGCCCTTGGTGAGCTCTGATCCGAGGAAGAAATTCCGCCAGATCGGCATCAGCGGTACCACTGCAAGGTCCTGGTACACCGTGGCAATGCCGGCGTCCAGGGCATCTCGGGGGGGGATCCGAACTTCCGTTCCTCACCCATGATGTTCAGGACGCCTTCGTCGTGCTGATGGAGGCCGGCGATGATCTTGATCAGCGTTGACTTACCCGCGCCGTTATCTCCCAGAACACAGGTAACACGGCCGTTGTCCACGGCCATCGTGACGTCGCGCAGGGCGATGATGTTGCCGTAGTGCTTGCCGACCCCCCCTTCCAAGGAGAGGAGATGGACGGGCGTGTGGGTGAGGGGGGGATCGCGCTCATTCTGGAGCAACGTTTCCTGGTCGATCGCTTTGGCATTCATTTCCCGGGCCCCCCCTTACTTGAGTTCCGCGCGTCGCTTGACGATGAGGTTGACGATGGTGGCGAGCAACAGCATCAAGCCCAGGAAGAACTTGAACCAGTCCGGGTTCCACTGCGCGTAGACGATTCCCTTGTTAGCCATGCCAAAGATGAAGGCACCAATAGCGCCACCCACGGCCGAACCATAGCCGCCGGTGAGGAGGCAGCCACCAATGACGGCCGCAATGATGTAGAGGAACTCGTTTCCAACACCTTCACCGGACTGCACGGCATCGAAGGCAAAGAGGTTGTGCATGCCCAGGATCCAACCGCAGAAACCAACCGCCATGAAGAGACCGATCTTGGTCTTGGTTACAGGGACACCAACTGCGCGGGCGGCATTGGCGTCACCGCCCACGGCGAAGATCCAGTTGCCAACGCGGGTGCGCAAAAGGATCCACGATGCCACTGCCACGAGGACGATCCAGAAGAACACCGTGATCTTGACTTCCACGCCGCCGATGCTGATGGAGGAGGCGAACACCGCCCGTGCTGATTCGAATCCGTCCAATTTGGAGATCGACGGCGAGGAAACGCTGCCGCCGATGAGGCGGGTCAGTGCCAGATTGAGGCCAGTCAGCATGAGGAAGGTAGCCAGGGTAACGATGAAGCTGGGGAGCTTGGTCTTGACGAGAATCCAGCCGTTGATGAATCCAATGCCGAGCGAGACCACCAGAGCCAGCGTGACACCAACCCAGGCATTCAGTGAGAAGTTCCAGCTGAAGAGCGAGGCAGTCAGGGCGGAGGAGATCACGGCCACACCAGTGGAAAGGTCGAACTCGCCACCGATCATCAGCAGTGAAACCCCTACCGCCATGATGCCTATGGTCGATGAGCCGTAGAGCACAGTTGCGAGGGCGTTCGGTTGGGTAAACGTCTGGGAAACAGAAGCGAAGAAGATGAACAGGACAACTGCTCCGACCAGTGCACCGACCTCGGGCCTCGCCAGGAACTTTTGGACCGGACTACGGCGTCCGACCCGTTCGTCGCCAGGGGCCGAAGCCCCCCCGCCGGCGGCAGAGTTGTTGTATTTGCCATAGGAATGACTCCTTGTTGGTCAGGCTGCGTGGCGGTTCTCCGCCACGCAGCCGGATGCCTGGATCTAGCGGACGCCCTGCTGGGCGAACTTGAGGACGTCTGAGGCGTTGGCCTTGTCCACAATGGTTGGACCGGTCAGGACGGGCTGGCCGCCGCCGATCTTGAAGCCGCCGCGCTTTGCCTGCCACAGGGCATCAACTGACATGTAGCCTGAAGCCATGGCTGCTGGTCGACTGTGAAGATCACTTGGCCGTCTACGATCTTCTGGGCAAGTTCGGCATTCAGGTCGAAGCTGGCTACCTTGGACGAGCTGCCTGCATCGGTAACCGATTTGAGCAAGGTAAGGGTGATGGGAGCGCCGAGACCGATGATCACATCAGCATCTTTGGACGCCTGAAGTTTGGCCGTGGCCGTTGACTGGACAGCAGTCATGTCCTTGCCGTCGACGTAGAGGATTTCCGTGGCCGGCACCTTGGCCTTTACGCCGGCGCAGCGCGCTTCCAGGCCCACGTGCCCTGCTGCTGGATGACGCAAACCGGGTGCTTGTATCCTTCTGCAGCGAGCCGGGTGCCGACTGCCTCGCCGGCAAGCTGTTCGTTGGACCCGAAGTGCGTGAAAGCACCGAGCTGGCTGGAAACAGATTCGCCTGCATTGAGGCTCACCACGGGGATACCCGCATCAGTGGCTTTCTTCAATACATCCTTCAACGCATCCGGAGTTGCCACCGTGACAGCAATGCCGTCAACCTTCTGGTCGATGGCCTGTTGAACAAGCTGGGCCTGGCGCCCTGCTTCGGGATCGCTGGTGTACAGAAGTTCTACATTGTCCTTGCTTGACGCTTCTTCTGCCCCCCCTTGCGGACAATGTCCCAGAAGGTGTCGCCTGCCGCTGCGTGAGTAATCAGGGCCACCTTAATGCGGTCTGTGCCGGCTACCTGTCCAGCGCCTGCACCCCCCCCACCGGGATCTGCAGGTTTGCCGCCCTGGCTGGAACAGGCGCTCAGGGCCACCAACGGAACCACTGCTGCGACGACTGCCGCTTTGCGCCACGAGAATTTTGCCACCGTTATCTCCTTTGATGTCAGCTTCGGGCGTCCGGGGACTCGTTCCCGGATCGCCTGCTACCTCGATCATGGTGACCGAACTCACAAATGTCAATAGTTTGTCCTGACATTAGTATGTTTGTACGTGGCATCCTCCTCCAGCACTCAGGATCGTGGCGCCGCCGTAGTGCCCCCCCGAACTACCAAAATGGGGTCAATCAGCTTGCGCTGCGATACCGGGGGGGCAACGCCTTGGATGCGATTCAATAGCGCCTTGGCAACATCCACCCCCACCACATCGCTGCGGTTGTCCACGGACGTCAGTTCGAGATAGCGGGACTTCGCCAGCGCTGAATTGTCATAGCCAATCACCGTGATATCCGTTGGGACCGACAAGCCGCGGGCCTTGATCGCGCCAAAGGCGCCCAGCGCCATCGTGTCATTGGCCGCAAAGATTGCCGTCGTGTCCGGGTGGCGATCAAGGAGCCAGCAAGCCGAAGAGTACCCGTCCTCCTCCGTGGTATCGCCCTCCTCCCCCCCACGATCAGCGGTTCTACACCGGCTTGATGGAGTCGGTCCCGGAAGCCGCCCCCTGCGGTGGGCTGCAGCGCCGCCGGAGCCCGAAAGGTGCCCGATCCTGCGGTGCCCGAGTTGCAGCAGGTGGTCTGCCGCCATTGCTCCGCCACCGTCGTCGTCGTTGGTGATGAGGTCGGCGTCGTCCGGAACTCCATTCCGCCACCCCGCAACCACGGTGGGAACTTCCGTGCCACTCAGCGCCGTGGCGCCAGGTTCGGCTGCAATCACCAAACCGTCCACATGCATGGCCAGCAATCCGTCAGCAGCCTCCTTGATGCGGTTTTCACCCGGGCGGGAATCGGCGAGCATGACCTGATAGCCATGTTCGGTCAACACTGATTCCAGTCCGCGCAGCAGGTCAACAAACCAAAGGTTGCGGTAGTCGTCAATGACGAGGCCGATGCTCTTGGTCCGGCTGCTCGCCAGCGTGGTGGCCGCCCGGCTGGGGGCGGTATCCCAGCTCGGCGATGGCAGTTTTGACCGCCTCGCGGCGCTTCTCACTGACTTTCGCGGGGGTTCTGGAGGACCAGCGAGACCAGCGACGGCGAAACGCCGGCCAGCTTTGCCACATCGTAAATCGTTGGGCGCCGCGCCTGCGGCGTACTTGTGCTCATGGGGCCAACTTCCGTAGGGGGCGGTCTGACGGGGGATGAAGGATTGACAGGACATATAGACATGGCTAATCTCGAATCCAACCTACAAAATTGTAGCGCTACAAAATGCCGTCGAGTCTCCCCGCCGCGGCAGAATTTCAAAGGAGAAATCATGGCTGAAAGCTTGGCGTCGCGGTCATCGGCGCAGGCATGGCCGGCAAGGCCCATGCAGCGGCCTACCGGACTGCGTCTACCCTGTACAGCCCGGTGCTTCCGGATATCCGCTTGGTATCCATTGGTGACGTGAACGCCGAATTCGGCTCGTTGGCGGCCCGCCGCTTCGGCTACGAACGCAATGACACCTCATGGCAGGCAATTGCAGCAGCGGACGATATTGACGTTGTAAGCGTTGTCATTGCGAACTCATTGCACCGCGAAGTGGTTGAAGGCCTCCTGGCCGCCGGCAAACACGTGCTGTGCGAGAAGCCGTTGAGCGATTCGCTGGAAGATGCCCGTGCCATGGCGGACACTGCCCGGAACGCCACCTCCATCGCCCGCATCGGATTCACCTTCCGCCGCACCCCCCCGGGTATCGCCTACATCCGCGACCTTATCCAGAACGGCACCTTGGGGGAATGTCCTGCACTTCAGCGGCCGGTACTGGACCGACTACGGTTTCAGCCCCCCCGAAGCGCCAATGAGCTGGCGCTACAAAGGCGGCCCCCCCGGCTCCGGTGCGCTGGCCGACGTCGGAAGTCATCTGACGTACGTCTCCGAGTTCCTGTGCGGTGACATCAAGTCCATCAGCGGCGGCCGGCTCACCACTGCGATCCACAAGCGTCCGTTGCCGCTCAGCGCCGTCATGGGCCATGACCATGTGGCCGTCAGCGACACCTTCGAAGCTGTTGAGAACGACGACTACGCGGCATTCAACGCAGAGTTCGCAAACGGTGCAGGAAGTTTCGAAGTCTCACGTGTAGCGGCAGGACACGCCAATAGCCTGCAGTTCGAGGTGTTCTGCGAAAAGGGCGCAGCCAAGTTCGACCAGCGCCGCCCATCGGAAATCCAACTGTTCCTCAATGACGGATACGGCAATCAGAACGGCTACCGCCAGGTGATCCTCGGCCCCCGGCCACCCGTACATCACGGGCGGCCTCGCAATGGACGCTCCCGAGGTGGGTTTCGGCCAAAACGACGCGTTCGGCTATCAGGCCCGCGCGTTCCTCGAGGAGGTTGCAGGCCTTGGCGAAGACACCTCCCTGCCTCGCTGCGCCACCTTCGACGAAGCGTGCGCAACATGGAACTTCTCGGTGCCGTCACCGAATCTGCCCTCAACAACGGGAAGAAGATCACACTATGAAACTCGGCGTCTACAACGCAATCCTGCACGACCGGTCACTCCCGGAGGCGCTCAAGGTCATCGCAGACCTTGGACTGACCGGCATTGAAATCAATACCGGTGGCTTCCTGCCCGCAGTTCATGTACCCACCATGGATCAGATCCTGGAGAGCGACGCGGCCCGCGATGATTACCTGGCGCTGTTTGAGGGGGGGACCGGCGTTTCGATCGCCGGCCTGAACTGCAACGGCAATCCCCCTGCACCCTAAGCGCGAAATCGGCGAAAAGCATGCTGAAGATATCCGCCGCTCCATTCGACTGGCGCATCGGCTGGGACAGAAACGGGTAGTCACCATGTCCGGGCTGCCTGGCGGCGAGCCCGGTGCCACTACCGTCAACTGGGTGGTCAATGCCTGGAACTCTGCGCTCTTGACGTGTTGGACTATCAATGGGCGTCGCCGCCGATTTCTGGAGGGAAACCGACCGCCTTGCTGCGGACCACGACGTCAAGGTGGCACTCGAACTGCACCCGCAGAACATTGTGTTCAACACTGCGGACGTCTACAAGCTCATCGAGCTCACCGGCGCCACGCATGTCGGTGTGGAACTGGATGCTTCGCACCTCTTCTGGCAGCAGATGGATCCAGTTGCGGTGGTCCGCGAGCTCGGTCCGCTGGTGTTCCAGGCGGCCGCAAAAGATGTCAGGGTGAATACCGGCAATGCCGCCCTCTACGGCGTGCTGGACAACAGTTTCCGCCGGCTCTCTCCGGATGAGAACCGCACAAACCTTGGCGGCGACGAGTGGGCCAATGAATGGCCGAAGAAATCCGCATGGGACTTCGTAGCCCTGGGCCGCGGCCACGATACCGCCTTCTGGATTGAGTTCCTGCGTGCGCTGCATGAGGTGGACCCGGACATGCTGGTCAACATCGAACACGAGGACATTTCCCTGGGTCGCATCGAAGGGCTGCAGGTGGCAGCCCAGGTCCTGCTGGATGCTGATGCGGCACTCTCCGCGTCACTAAACCCGACGGCCTGAGGCTTCACGCCCCCCCGGGACTACTTACCGGCCCGGATGGGGGGGACGGCGCTCAGGCGCCGTCCCCATCTTTTATCGCCACACAGCATCACTCAAGGAGGTCCTCAGTTAAGCGGTTACTCCAGCCTTCTCTTTGAAAAGATGCTCCAATTCCTCAAGGGACTTGCCTTTGGTCTCCGGAACAGTGCGCTTGACCCACACAATGGCGCACAACTGCAGGGCCACGAAAATGAAGAATGTCGCGGAAACTCCCATCAGCGAGACCAACTGCGGGAAGAAAAAGCCGATCAGGAAGTTGATCATCCACAACACAAAAACACAGATGCCCATGCCGATCCCACGAACATGCATCGGGAAGATCTCGGACATGGTCAGCCAGGTAACGGTTCCAATGCACCCCCCCTGCATGGAAGCAAGGAACGTCACCATAAACAGCAACACCAGATAGCCACGCAGAGTGCTTTCCGGCAAGGCCAGGGAGATAAGCGCAATGGCCGTCAGCGATGACGCGGTACCGATCAACCCCCACAATGAGCATGGGTTTCCGGCGCACGCGCGTCATCAAATACATGCCTACGATGACGGCCGCCACAGACGTCATGCCATTGAGGACGTTGGCAATCAAGGCCCCCCCTTGGTCCCCCCCAAAGCCGGACGAGGACAAGATGGTGGTCCCGTAATACATGATGGCGTTGACGCCGCTGATCTGGTTGATGACGGCCATGCCAAGACCAACCACAAAGATCCTGCGTATCCAGGCACGGTGAGGTCCTTGAACGTCCCGAGTTTTGACTGATAGTCCTCCCTGGCCGCCTGACGCACCTCGTCGAACTCGGCCCCGACCTCTCCCGCACTCCGTGTGGAGCGGAGGACTTCCAGGACCTCGCCGAAACGTCCGGCCGATGCGAGCCAGCGGGGGGGCTCTCCGGCAGGACGAGCATTCCGAACCACAGAATAACGGCAGGAAGCGTGGCAATCACCAGCATCCAGCGCCACACATGCAGCTCTTCAGGGAACAGGTTGCCCAGGACCGCGTTGAACGTAAAGGCGAGGAACTGGCCGGTCACGATCATCAGCTCGTTCTGCGTGACGATCCTCCCGCGCTGCGCCGCCGGAGACATCTCTGCCAGATACACGGGAACGATCACTGAGGCACCGCCGACGGCGAGACCCAGGACTGTGCGGGCAAGGACAAGGAGCTCAGTGCTCGGTGCCAAGGAACAACCCACAGTGGCAAAGGCGAAGATCAAGGCAAGACCCATAATCGTCTTGCGCCGTCCAAAGCGGTCGGACAGCGTCCTGCGCTGATCGCCCCCGAACGCCGCACCGAAGAGCAGCGTCGAGGTGACCAGGCCTTCAGTTAATGGCGTCAGGCCAAGGTCCTTCTGCATAAACGGCAGGGCGCCGTTGATTACACCGGTGTCATAGCCAAACAGCAATCCGCCGAAGGTAGAAAACAAGGCCACCTTGCGGAGGAACTTCTTGGGGTTGTCCGGTTTACCGGGCTTCCCCGATGGTGTCGGAAGAGTTTCAAGCTGGTTCGTGTTGGTCTCGATTGAAGAAGACTTGGTCATGGCTTCCTTTTCCCGCTACCGCCTTTAGTTCGTCCGGGCGACGTAGTCGACCATCGACTTGAGCTGGTAGCGGGAAACATCTTCCGCGTTCTCATCTTCAGCAAAAACCGACGAGACCATCACGGTGTTTTCCTTGTCCAGGAAGCCGATCTCCTTCAGGCCGCCAAAGAACTCGTCCCAGTTCACGTCGCCGTCGCCGATCTTGAGGTGCTGGTGAACGCGGACGGCATTGCCGGGCGGGTTGGTGATGTAGCGGAGGCCGTGGGAGGCATGATGGTTCATGGTGTCCGAGACGTGCACCAAGCGGAGCTTGTCCCCCCGCTGCCCGCATGATCTCCAACGGCTTGTTGCCCATGTGGAAACTGTGCGAAGCGACGTAGACCATCCCGATGTTCGGGGGGGAGTTAACGCCCCTGATGACACGGAGAGCGGCCAGGCCGTCCTCCACGAAGTCGTCCGGGTGCGGATCAATGAGGACGTCCAGACCCTCGCGTTCGATGATCGGGAGCAGCTCCTCCATGGAGCGGTAAAACGCACGCTCAGACTCCTCCGCTTTCTCCGGACGGCCGCTGAACTCGGTGTTCATGGTCTGGACGCCGAGGTCTACCGTGATCTGGATGGCGCGCTTCCAGTACCGGACTGCGGCTTCGCGGGCGTCCTCGTCCGGACCTGACCACCGCAGGACCGGAAGGACCGAGGCGATTTCGACGCCGGTGTCCTTGCAGGCTGCCTTCAGCTTTCCTACGAGTTCGTCATCGGCCTTTGGGTGGTTATAGAACGGGATGAGATCCGCGTGCGGGGTCATCTGAAGGTATTTGTAGCCGAGATCGGCTGCCACGCGCGGGAACTCCAGCAGGGTGTGGCTGTGGTGGAACGGTGTGGGATCCAGTGCAATCTTCATGGTGAATGTCCCCCCCTACTTATACAGGTCCGGCTTGGTGTTCAGCTGAACTTTGACCTTTTCGCCCGACTTCTGGGCTTCGACGCCGGCCTCGCAGCAGGCTGCGGTAGCGTAGCCGTCCCAGGCGGTTGGTCCGCCGATTTCGCCGCGAAGTGCGGCGTCTACCCAAGCCTGCACCTCGACGTCGTACGCAGCTCCGAAACGCTCTTCAAAACCTGGGGGGGTGACATTACCGCCCCCACTTGCCCGCGGACTGGATGTACGGGCCGTTGTCGCCGCCGATACTCACAATGCCCTCTTCAAAGGACGCTTGCGTGGCCACCTGGTAACCGAATTTGGCGTTGACGTAGATTTCGACGTCGGCCAGCACACCTGACTCGGTTTCGAGCAGCACGTGCTGCGGGTCATGCTGGCCGTTCGGCGCACTGCGCGTGGGCTTGCCCAAGCGGACCTGCACGGAGGTGATTTCTTCACCCGTGAAGTAGCGGATCGCGTCGAACTCGTGGACTACGGAGTCGTTGATCAGCATCTCGTTGGTGAATCCCTCGGGCGTGCTCGGGTTGCGGTGCTGGTGGTGCAGCATCAACAGCTCCCCCAATTCGCTGTTGCGGATGATCGCACCCAAAGCCGAGTACTCGGCGTCGAAACGGCGCATGAAACCCACCTGGATGCGCTTGTGACCCAAAGCCTGCTCGGCTTGCACAACCTTCCAGGCGCTATCGGCGTCCGGGGGGGTCAGCGGCTTCTCACACAAGATCGGGAAGTCCTTCTCCAACGCCTTATAAAGGATTTCCTCGTGGAGGAAACCAGGCGTGGCAATCAGGACGGCGTTGACGTCACCGTTGTTGAGCGCCTCTTCGGCACTGGCCAACGCCACGGCGCCGTCGATCCCCCCCTCAATGGCGGCTGCGCACGGGCAAGGTCGACGTCGACGACGGCGGCTACTTCAGCGCCGTGGATGCGGGTACTGAGGCGCTTGATGTGGTCCGCACCCATGCGGCCTGCGCCGATGACGGCAACGCGGAGAATCTTGGTCACTGTATCTGTCCTTCGTGAAATTTTGGTTTGCTACTGAACGGCGCTACTGGTGATGGCGCTACTGAACGGCGCTATTGGACCCTGGTGCGGGATCCGCAGGAAAGCAGGTAGTTCCGGGTCCTCTTGGCGATTGGCATCGGCACATCGAACGCTACCGGGTACATATCCTGCTCCACGATGCCGAAGATGGGCCGGTTGAGCCTTCCACGCTTCGATGACAGCGCGCAGGTCCGGGAGGCCGTTCGGCGGCTCGGTCATGACGCCGGCGAGGTTGGCGGCTGCCAGGTCATGTTCTTCTCGTTCACCTCGGCGAGGACCTCGGGGTTGATCTGCTTGAGGTGCAGGTATCCGATACGGTCCGGGTAGTTCTTGATGAGCTCCAGGCTCGATGCGCCGCAGTACTCGGCGTGCCCTGTGTCCAGGCACAGGTTCAAGTACTGCGGATCAGTGGCCGCCAAGAGCGTTTCGATGTCCTTTTGGGCACCGACGTGCGAGTCAGCATGCGAGTGGAACTGCTGGTGCAACCCAAAGTCTTCCAACAGGACCTTGCCCATGCGGTTATGGCCAGCGAACAGGTCTGCCCATTGCTCGTCCGGGAGTTCACCGTTCTCAACGGCTTCACCTGTGACGTCGTCGCGCCACATGGCGGGGATGACCACAATATGTTCTCCGCCCATGGCTGCCGTCAGTTCGGCAACCTTTCGGGCTGGTTCCCATGCTTCGTCGTATTGCTTGGCACCACGGTGGAAGCCGTGAAGACCGTACCTGCGGTGACCTGGAGGTCGCGCTGCTTCAGTTCCTCAGCCAAGCGGGTGGGGTCGTTCGGCAGGTAGCCGTACGGACCCAGTTCGATCCACTTGTAGCCGGACTCCGCAACCTCATCAAGGAACCGTTCCCACGGAGTCTGCTGGGGGGGATCATCAGGGAACCAGACGCCCCCAGGAATCAGGGGGGGCGGTGCCGATGATCAGCTTGTTCTCAACATCAGTCATGACGGCGTTGTCTTCCTTTGTGGCGGTGCGGATTAGTTGGAAGGGAAGTTGTAGGAGGCGCCGGAGGCGTGGGTGGGTTCGGGCCAGCGGGAAGTGATGACTTTACCGCGCGTGTAGAAGGAGACGCCTTCGGGTCCGTAGATGTGCTTGTCGCCGAAGAGCGAGTTCTTCCAACCGCCGAAGGAGTGGTAGGCCACCGGGACGGGCAGGGGCACGTTGATGCCCACCATGCCGACGGTCACGGAGCGTTGGAACTTCCGGCTGCGGCGCCGGACGAGGTGAAGATCGCGGTGCCGTTGCCGTAGGGGTTGGAGTTGATCAGCGCGATGCCTTCTTCGAGGTCGGCGACGCGGACCACTACCAGGACGGGTCCGAAGATTTCCTCGGTGTAGGCGGTCATTTCGGTCTTGACGTGGTCAATCACTGTTGGGCCGACCCAGAAGCCGTCTTCGTGGCCGGGGACCACCAGGTCGCGGCCGTCCACCACCATGGCCGCGCCGGCGGTTTCGGCTTCGGTGACGATCTTGACGATCCGTTCCTTGGAGGCCGGGGTGATGACGGGACCCATTTCCGCGTCGGGCTCGGTGCCGTTCTTGACCTTCACGGCCAGGGCGCGTTCTTCGACCTTCTTCACGATCAGGTCAGCAGCGTCACCAACGGCGACGGCGACGGAGATCGCCATGCAGCGTTCCCCGGCGGAACCGAAAGCGGCGGCCGCGAGGTGGTCTGCGGCGTTATCGAGGTCGGCGTCGGGCATCACGATGGCGTGGTTCTTTGCCCCGCCCAGGGCCTGGACGCGCTTGCCGTGCTTGGTGGCGGTTTCGTGGACGTACTGGGCGATCGGGGGGGTAGAGCCACAAAGGAGATGCCGTCCACGTCCGGGTGGGTCAGCAGCCCATCAACGGTTTCCTTGCCGCCGTGCAGGACCTGGAACACGCCATCGGGAAGGCCGGCCTGCTTCCACAGTTTCGCGAGCAGCATCGAGGCGGACGGGTCACGCTCGGAGGGCTTAAGGATGAACGCGTTGCCGGTGGCGATGGCCATGGGCGCCATCCACAGCGGCACCATGACCGGGAAGTTGAACGGGGTAATACCTGCCACGACGCCCAGGGGCTCGCGGAAGGAGAAAACATCGATGCCGGTGGACACTTGGTCCGAGTAGTCGCCCTTGAGCAGCTGCGGGATGCCACAAGCGAACTCGATGACCTCCAGGCCGCGGCCGATCTCACCCTTCGCGTCGGAGAGGACCTTGCCGTGCTCGGCGGTGATCAGCTCAGCGAGGTCGTCCACGTGCGCTGCAACGAGTTCACGGAACTTGAACAGCACTGCGGTTCGCTTGGCCAGGGAAATGTCACCCCACGAATCCGCCGCCTTGCGGGCCGCGGCAACGGTGGCGTTCAGGTCGGCCTCATTGGCCAGCCGCAGTTCAGCGGACACCTGCCCGGTGGCGGGGGGGTTATATACGGGCTGGGTGCGGTCGCCTTCGCCTGTGGTTTCAGCGCCGTTGATGAAATGGTGAATGGTGGTCAGTGTGGTCGTCGTCGACATGTGCGGACTTCCTTCTAGTCTTTGGTGTTTCTAGCCGAGCAGCTTGCGCTGGCGGTTCTTGTGGTCGGTGTACGTCTTGTAGCCTGCCGGGTGGATTCGAGCTCGGAAACCTGCGAGACCGGAACGTCCCACCAGGACTCGGAGCTCGGGGGCATCCAGCAAAGGATCAGACTCAACGTGGATCACGATCGGGCCCGTTTCCGGGGCCGCCTTTGCTTCCTTGATCGCGGCGCCCAGGGCTTCAATCACGTGCTCCCCCCCGGTTCGATCCGGATAACCCTCGCGCCCAGGGACTCTGCGTTGGTGGCCAGATCGATGGGCAGGTTCTCACCGGCGTCGAAGCTGTGCTGTTCCTTGTCCAGGACCCTGTACTGCGTACCGAACCGCTGCGAACCAAGAGACTCTGACAGCGACCCGATCGAGCATAGCCATGGTTCTGGATGAGGACCACTATCAGCTTGATGCGTTCGGCGACGGCGGTGACCAGTTCGGTGTGCATCATCAGGTAGGAGCCGTCCCCCCCCACCATGACAACCACATCCCGGTCCGGGCCGCCTGCTGCGGCTTCTGCCAGCGCTGCGCGCTTCACGCCCAAACCGCCGGGGGATCTCGTAACCCATGCAGAGTACGCGTACTCCACGTGGTAACCGAAGGGGTCCCGGACCCGCCACATTTTGTGCAGGTCACCGGGCAGCGAACCCGCCGCGCAGATGACCACGTCCTGGTCATCCATGGCCTTGTTGGTGGCGCCGATGATCTCGTTCTGCGCAGGCAACGGCGTGTAACGGGTTTCGAAGGCCTCGTCCACAATTCCGTTCCAGCGCTTCTTCTCGGCTGCGACCTTCTCTTCAAGATCAGCACCAACCCGGTAACCGCCCAATGCCTGGTTGAGCTTCACCAGGGCCTTGCGGGCATCAGCAACGATCGGCAGCGTGGTGCCGTGCTTGTACGCATCGATCGGCGCGACGTTGATGTTCACGAACTTCACGTCCGGGTTCTGGAACGCTGTCCGGGACGCGGTAGTGAAGTCCTCGTAACGGGTGCCGATCCCGATGATGAGATCCGCTTCGGCTGCGATGGCGTTGGCCGCCGTCGTGCCCGTGGAACCAATGGCACCGAGGGAGAACTTGTGGTCCCACGGCAGGACGCCAACACCGGCCTGGGTGTTGCCCACCGGGATGCCGGTCAGCTCAGCGAATTTGGCGAGTTCCTCGTTGGCGTACGCGTAGAGGACGCCGCCACCTGCGATGATCAGCGGACGCTTCGCGGCGCGGATGCCTCGGCGGCGCGGCGAATGTCGTCGTCCTCTGCCTCGGGCCGGCGGATCCGCCACTCCCGCTCGGCCAGGAACTCTTCCGGAACATCGAAAGCCTCCGCCTGCACATCCTGCGGCAGCGAAATAGTCACGGCGCCGGTCTCGGCCGGGTCCGTGAGAACGCGCAATCCATGGTGGAATGCAGAGAACATCTGCTCCGGGCGGGACACCCGGTCGAAGAATCTGGACAACGGACGAAACGCGTCGTTGACCGTGATGTCGTACGCGTACGGGAGCTCCAACTGCTGCAACACCGGGTCAGCCGCACGGGTCGCGAAGGTGTCGCTCGGGAGCAGCAATACCGGTAAGCGATTGGTTGTAGCCAAGGCAGCACCTGTCAGCAGGTTCGAGGAACCCGGACCAATGGAGGTGCTGATCGCAAACGTCTGGCGACGACGCGTATGCCGGGCATAACCCACAGCCTGATGCACCTGGGCCTGCTCATTGCGGCCCTGGTAATACGGCATGATCGTGGGGTCCGCTGCCTGATACTGCTTCAGCGCCTGACCCACACCGGCCACGTTCCCGTGCCCGAAAATACCGAACGTCCCCCCCGGAATCAACCGCTCGCGATACTCCACACCATCGATCGAATCCACGGTGTACTGCTTGGAAAGGAACTCGACCACAGCCTGCGCCACGGTCATCCGACGGGTTGCTGTACCCATTACTAGCTACTCCGATACTTTCACTGGGATACGGTCTGACATGGTTCGCTCATCCGCCGCGGAGGGCAGGGGCGCAGAGTTGTTAAGCAGCGAGGCGGCCGTCGCAACAGCCCCCCCGCCACATCGTCGTCGTGCGGGTAAAGCAGCGTCCTTCCGACAGTGAGGCCTCGAACACCGGGCAAGGCAAGGGCTGCCTGCCAGCTGGCGAAAACCTCGTCCTGGCTACCGTCGGGGGTCACCGCCCAACAGCACGGTAGGCATGGTTGTGGACGCCATGACGCGTTCCATCTCTGCCACAACCGGCAATTTCATCCAGGTGTAGGCACTGGTGGAACCGAGGCCTTCGGCAATGCCGACGGATTTGATCACGGCGTCAGCGCGGAGATCGTTGCGGACTTTTCCGTGTGCATCACGGACGGAAAGGAACGGCTCCACCATGGCGATGAGCTTGCGCTCGGCCAACGAATCAATGGCTTTCGCCGTGGCTTCAAGGGTGGCTACCGTGTCGGGGGGGTCACCCAGGCAGATGCGCGTGAGCATCTTGCCGCCATCCGCACCGAGCGCCTCCAAAGCAGCAGCAGTGTGCCCGGTGAAGCGATCGTCGAACTCGTTGACCAGCCCTGCCAAACCACCGCGTTCATGGAGCCGAAGACGAGCTTGCCTTCCAAGCACCCAGCAACAGAAGGTCATCCATGATGTCCGGCGAGGCGAGGATGCCATCAACTGCAGGGTTCGCCAACGCGATCTGCAGACGATCCAAAAGGTCCCTGCGATCGGCCATGGCCATTGGCTGAGCACCAACGGCGAGGGCACCCCCGCGCCGGGTGGTCCGCGGCGACTATGAAGTTCTGCGCGCTGTGTTTCAGGCCAGGATGGCGACGGCGGGTGGCTGCTGCCCGGGCTACGGCCTCGGGGTCCTCCAACCGGATACGGCTCAAGTGCTCGTAGCGGCGGGGGATCGTCATTAAGGCTCAACGAACTGCTCCTTCACTGAAGGTGTCGGCTGTGAGGGCGGCGGCTGACAGAGAGGCACCGGGGATGGGGCGGCCGCGTTCTGCGAGCAGCGAGGTAACTTCCTCCGGCGTCGGCATGGCATCTGCACAAGAGAGACGCGAGGCGACGATTGCACCGGATGCGTTCGCGTAATCCAGGACTTCCGAGAGGGGGGGCCAACCGGACAACAGTCCGTGACAGAAAGCACCCCCCCGAACGAGTCGCCAGCGCCCAAACCGTTAACGGTTTCCACCGGTACCGTGCCGAAACCACACGCTCCGTGCGGGTCTTGGCCATGACGCCGTCCGGTCCGAGTTTGACCACGGCAATTTCGACGCCGGCAGCCAGCAGGCGGTCTGCCTGCTCATCAGGCGTCCCCTCACCAACGGCGACAGCGCATTCCTTGTCGTTGCCGATCGCGACGGAAACGTGCGGGAGGACTTTGGCAACCTCGGCGCGGGCTTCCTCTTCCGAGGCCCAGAACATCGGACGGTAGTCCAGGTCCAGGATGGTGAACTGACCGTCTTTGAGGCCGGTTCGCGGACGGGCTTGGTGTGCTTTGATGTGGGCCTCACGGCTGGGCTCCTGGCAGAGGCCGGTGACGGTGGACCAGAAAATCCCTGCATCCCGGATCGCCTCCAAGTCCAGCTCTTCCGCTTTGATCTGCAGGTCCGGAGCAGTGGGAAAGCGGCCGTAGAAGTACAGTGGGAACTCGTCTGTTGCCGGCTTGATCGCGCAGAAGGTCACAGCCGTCGGGTACTCCTTGACCGGGGAGACGAAGGAATCGTCAACATTGAACTTGCGCAATTCCCGGTGAAGATAGTTGCCGAAAGCGTCGTCGCCGGTGCGGGTGATGATTCCCGCGCGGCGCCCGTGTCGTGCGGCGGCAACGGCCACATTGGAGGGCGAACCTCCAAGGTATTTGCCGAAGGACGTCACGTCCTCCAGGTCCACCCCAATGTCGTTCGGGTAAATATCAACGCTGATGCGCCCGATTGTAAGCAGTTCGTGGGTCACGATAATCGTTGACCTTTCTCTTGTGAACTCTGAACCTTTGAGCGCTGGGCCCCAATGCCTTGCCACCCCCCCTCAGTGAGCGGGGGCCACATGACTACTCTGCACCAGAATCAATGTCCTGTCAAAGGTTTGTACTGACATATTTACAACATGACACGGACCGCTCTACTTGCGCGGCACTGCGAGTTCCCCCCCAGTGACGTATTGGCTGCGCCCGAAGCCGAATGACCAGTCGCCCGGCGAGTTCTCCACATAGCCCACGAAGACATCTTCACCCGGGATCCCCCCCACCTCCGCGAGACCGCCCGCAATAGCTTGGAAAAGGGAGCTTTTGGCCTCTTGGCTTCGGCCACCCTGGGTAAAGATCTGGATCATGACAACACCGTTGCTGCGCTCAAAGCCAAGGCCTGCGTCCTGGGCAATGATCTGACCTGCGGGTGCTCGGTGAGGATATGAAAATAGTCCTTTCCGGGATTCCATATTCAGCGAGGATTGCATCGTGGATCTGGCGACTCAGCGCGGAGAGCTCTTCCGGCGAGCGACCCTGATTGACGTCGATTCGAACAAGCGGCATGTCTACACTCCTAAGTTTGTCCTGTCATACTAACAAATGCTCAATGGAAAACTCAAGAAACATGCCAGTGACGTGAAGGCGCCCGGAACGACGCCTAACCCCCCCAAGCTGGCTGGCGAGGGGGTTGGTAATGTCTGGACTGCTGTGTATCGGTACTGCTATGTAAATCAGCCGAAGAGCGCCGGCGTCGGTATTGTCAGCAACCGGCGTGTCCACGCGAAGCCGCCCGCCCCCCCATTGCCTGGATAGATCCACATGGAACCGGCGATGTCGCGGGCAATGACATCACCGTGACCGTCGTAATCGAAGTCGCCAGGGGGCGGCAATGAGATCCATCTTGTGCCAGCCCCAGCCCACTTGGATCCGGCCCATCCATCCCCCCCGGAGCCGTTGCCCGGGTAGAGCCAAAGTGAACCGTATGAGTCCGCCGCGAGAATGTCCGGCTTTCCGTCCTCATTGAAATCATGTCCGCTAAAGATGGACGCCATGACGTTCCAACCCCATCCCACCTGCACACGGCCCGGCAGCCAACCGCCATTGCCGTCGCCCCGGTACATCCACAGCGCACCGGAGGCGTCACGGGCAAGAACGTCGGCATTCCCGTCACCATTCCAATCTCCGGGTGAAACCAGGGCCGTCATCACATCCCAGCCACGGCCCACATGTTTGGAAACGTTCCCGCCAATACCTGTACGCAAGTACAACCCGCCATCACTGCTGCGAAACATCCAATCGGCGCTGCCGTTTCCATCCCAATCACCGGGCGTCACCAGGCATTCGCGTCAAGGACGACACTCGGACCGGGACCAGGCCTTGGCCCTCCCAGCCGGTCTTTCCCTCGTAGACGATGACATTTCCGTTGTCCGTTATGGTGGGCAGATCAGGGTAAACCTTCTCAAAGTCCCACCAGATCTGAATGAAGTTGTGCCAGGAGTCGTCAGCGCGGGCAGGAGAAGCGACCACCGGCTGAGCAAGTGTCAAGCAACCACAGCAAGAACTACCAGGCGTATTCGGCGCACAACAGGCCCCCGGCTCTTTGCGCATCCCCCAGTGGAACGCTCCTGCCGCGACCCTACTAGGGAGCCGGATCAACAGGCAATGACTTTGACGGGCTTCCCACGTAGGCTGCGCTAGCACCCAGGTTGCTAGAGCGCCGCCCTGATTTTCTTCAGGTGCAGCCCACGGCACGGAATGGCCGCGGAAACGAGGTCTTGGCTGTGCTGGTGCTGCGGATCTGAAAAGAACTTGTCCGTGTCGGTGAGCTCCACAAGGCGCCCTTGGTAGAGGACTGCGACCCGCTGGCACATGTGCCTCACCACATCCATGTCGTGCGTGATGATCATGAGGGTCAGTCCGCGGTCCCGGTGGAGGCGCTGCAACAGTTCAAGGATGGTCCGTTGGGTCAATGCGTCCAGGGCAGACGTTGCTTCATCACAGATGAGCACTTCAGGTTCCAACAACAACGCCCGGGCGATGGTGACCCGCTGCAATTGCCCTCCGGAGCATTGACCCGGGCGCCGGTCCAGGAGAGCGGGATCCAGCTCCACTTCTTCCATGGCCGCTGTGAGCTGCGGGACCGTTCAGCTGCTGTGAGCTCCTTTTGCGACCGGAGCGGCGCTTCCAGGCTGGCACGCAGGGTCATGCGTGGGTCGAACGAATCGTGGGGTTCCTGGAACACCAACTGAACGGCCGTTGCTCCTGCGTCAGCCGCGATCAGCGTCCTGGTGATGCTGCCACTGCTGATACCTTCCAGCCCAACAATGGCCCGGGCAAGAGTGCTCTTACCGCACCCGGATTGGCCAAGAACGCCCAGGATTTCGCCCTTTTTTACGTCCAGCGAAATCGAGTCCAAGGCAGGCCGCCCGCTGCGTTTGCCGGATCCGAACTGCTTGACCACATTTGTCAGCGTAAGGGCGCTGCGCTGGTGGGTCGGGGCAGCCGGGATGCTGGTGGGCGCCAAGTTGGACGCTTCGAGGAGCCTGCGCGTGTAAGCGGTCCTGGGGGGGCTGCCCAGGACCGTTTCCGTGGTGCCAGATTCAACGATCACACCCGCATCCATCACCAACACCCTGTCTGCAAATGCGGCCACCGAAGCAAGGTTATGCGTGATGTAGAGGATGCCCAGACCGCGTTGGATTCGTTGCCGGTCCAGTAGTTCCAGGATTTGTTGTTCCAGCACTTTGTCCAAGGCCGACGTCGGTTCATCGGCCAGCAGGATCTCGGGCTGACCTGCCAAGGCCATGGCAGTCATGGCCCGCTGCGCCATGCCGCCTGATAGCTGGTGCGGGTATGAGCGCGCACCCCGTTGCGGATCCTCGAAGCCCACCTCTGCCAGCAATTGGAGAACCCTCGTCTTTGCAGCTTGGCCACGTAGGCCCGAATGCAGTTTAAGTGGTTCCCGGAGATGGGTGCCGATGGTCTTGTTGGGGTTGAACATCTTCTTTGGCTGCTGAAACAACATCCCTAGCCGGCCACCTCGAACGCGGTTCAGCTCTGCTTCGGAGGCTCCGGTTAAGTCAAGCGCCCCAAGCCGGATGGACCCCGACTCGATGCTCAACTGTGGAGGCAACAACTGCAGCACCGACCGTGCAGTCATGGTCTTGCCCGAACCGGAGCCTCCCACCAATGCGACAAACTCACCGGGTTTCACGGCCAGGCTGACACCTGCGAGGATAGGGCGCCCCCCCGTACCACCACTGCGGACCGTCAGATCCTCAACGACGAGCTCAGGCATGCTGTCCCTCCACCACGAGGACGTCCACCGGATCCGAGGCCCGACGTGATGCCCGTTGACCGATCAATGTCACGCACAGGGCCACCAGGAAGACGGCGAGTCCAGGGGCAATGATTCCCCCACGGAGCCCTCTCTGCGTACGGTTGCGCCGCTGCCAGCATGGAACCCCAATCGGATTGCGGCGGTTGCACGCCGAGTCCAAGGTAGGACAGTGCTCCGACGCTGATCAGGAGCTGACCGAAGCGAAGTGTTGCCTGCCCCCAGCATGGGGGGGCGGCAGGTGCGGGAGGATGTGGCGGAAAATAATGAACGACGGCGAACATCCCACCACTCGCGCTGCTTCGACAAAGCCGCGCGCCGAGACGTCATAAGCCAGGGTCCGGGCCAGTCGCGCAAACGGCGTCCACCCTGTCACGGTCAGTGCCACCAGCAGCGAGGTGAAGCCAGTGCCCATGGCAGCGACGATGAAAAGCGCCACCACCATCTCCGGAAGTGCCAGCAGGACGTCGTTGGTGCGGGTGAAAAACTCATCCAGCCAGCCCTTGCGGCGGGCGCTGAGAACACCCACCACCAAACCGATGACTCCGGTCAGCACTGTGGCCAGTGCGGCAACCACCAGGGAGAAGCGACCGCCGTCGAGCAAGCGGCTCAGCGTGTCCCGCCCGAGGTGGTCCGTTCCCAGCCAATGCGTAGCGCTGGGTGGCGCAAGTCGTGCGGCGAGGTTCTGGTCATCCGGAGGAAACGGCGCCAACCAAGGCGCAGCGGCCACGGCAGCGACAATCAGAACGAGGATTACGACGGCGGCAGCGTCGATCGCTGAACGGTTACGCAAGGGCTCCACTCACCTTCGGGCTAAGGATCCGGTGCAGGAAATCGGCAAGCGTGGTGATTGCGACAGCCAGTGCCACTACCACCACCACGCCGCCTGGGCCAACGGTATGTCGCTGTTGATTACGGCGTCGTACAGAAGCCTGCCCATGCCGGGAATGGCGAAGATCACCTCCACAATGACAGAGCCCCCCAGCAGCCCCCGCGAACCACACCGCGAACAGAGTGGACAACGGGACCAGGCCGTTGGGCACAACGTGCCGCAGGATTGTCTGGACGTGGCTCAGTCCCCCCCGGGCTCGCGCGGCGGAAATGTGTTCGGCTTCGAGGGCATCGACCATTCCTGACCGCACAGCCGAAGTGAAGAAGCTAATAGGCCGCAATGCCAGTGTTGCCGCAGGGAGGACGATAGACGATGCCGTGTTCCACCCTGCGGAAGGCAGCAAGGAAAACTTGAGGGCGAACACGAGCACTAACAGCGGGGCCAACCAGTATTCAGGCATGGCGATGAAGGATTGTGTGACGGTGGTGATCAACTTGTCCGTCTTACTTCCTTGTTTCAGAGCCGCAACAATCCCCCCCAAGGGCAGCGACACCAGCACTGCAGTGCCAAGGCCACGAACACCAGGCTCAGGGTGATGCCCAAAGCGGGTAGTACCTGGTCAACTACTGGCGTCCTGCTGATATGGGACAAGCCCATATCCCCGGTGAAGAAGTCCCCCCCCAGCCAGCGCAGGTACTGAACGGGAAGAGGATCGTTCAGTCCCAGGCTCTCGCCCAAGGCCCGAACGGTGGCCTCATCCACCACATCCCCCGGCGACGCGGGAGCGGATGATTTTCCGTACAGGATCACCCGGGGTGACATAGGGAATAAGGAATACGGCGAAAGACGACAGCAGGACGGCGACCACGAGGGTCACCGTCCGCTTCGCAAGGAACGTGATCATGCTTGTTTGTCTGTCGGTCCCGGTTTGGTTGCTAGGAGCCCGACTTGGCCGTTTGCGCGGTCAGTACGTAACGGGAAAGCGGATCCTGAACGTAGGACATGACGTTGCTGCGGACGGCGTCGGTGGCTTGTTCATTGACGAGCCAGAGGTTGACCGCCTGGTCATCCAGGAGCTGACCGGCTTTGGAATACAGCTTGTAACGTTCTTCGGTGTTGGACGTGCGGGCTGCTTCGGTGATGATCGCGTCAAACTCTTCGTTGCAGAAGTGGCTGAGGTTGTAGGTGCCCTTGCACGTGTAGTCGGCCGTCAGGAAGCCGATGGGATCAGCGATGTCGATGAGTCGGTTGCGCTGGCTCAGGATCATGTCATAGTTCCCCCGCCAGAACGTCCGGCTCCGCGGACGCGTATTCCTTGGCCTGGATCGCCACGGGTACGCCGATGTTCTTGAGGTTGTCCTGGATCACGGTTGCGACGTCGGCGAACTCGGCACGTTCTACAATCGCGATGATTTCCAACGGCTTATCGGCCGTGTATCCGGCGTCGGCGAGAAGCCTCTTCGCTTCTTCAGCGTTCTGCTTCGGCGAGCTCGCATTGCTCGATGCCCACGGCTCTGATGGCGCATAGGGTCCGGCTGCCGGAAGCGCTGCGCCTCGTAGACGCTGGCAGCCAATGCCTCAAGGTCCAGTGCCGAGCGGAGTGCCTTGCGGAAATCGACGTTGTTGAAGGGCGCCCGGCCGTTGTTCATGTACAGCGTGGCCGTGCGTGGTGAGTCTGCCTTCAGTACGGAGACTTCGGGCGCATTCTCAAGCGAGGACAAGGCAGAGGCCGGGATTGAGAGGGAAATGTCCGCCTCACCGGTTTGTACCTGCGCAGCGCGTGTGGCGCCGTTGGTGATGAAGCGGACCTCAGCACCTGCGAGCTGAACATCTCCGCCCCAGTAATTTTCATTGCGATCCAGCGTCAGGGACTGCTTCGCCTTCTCCGAGACCGGAGTAAACGGGCCGGTGCAGTGACCGAAGGGATCAACGGTGGCACCTCCGTAGGCGGCAGGAGCGAGAATGCCGGTGTTCACGCTTGCAAGGCGGAACGGCACCAGGGGGTTCTCCACGGGCGTGGTCACACGAACAGTCTTGGCATCGGTGGCCTTCACAGCACTGACGACGCTTGGGCTGAACGCCTGGCAGGCACCTTGGCCTTGAGGACATAGTTGAGGGAAGCGGCCACGGCCTCTGCGGTGAGATCGGTGCCGTCCTGGAATTTCACGCCTTCACGGATGGTGAAGTCCCATTCCAACGGCGAAGCCTGCTTCCACTCCGTAGCCAGGAATGGAACCACTTTTCCCTGGGCGGAATCATACTTGGTGAGCGTTTCCAAGCAGCCGGACAAGGACAGGATGTACGCAGCATCGGACTCAGGGGCCCAGTTGGCCACGGGTGCACGGAAGTTATCCACAACGATGCGCTGGTTGGTATCAGCCACCTTCCCGGTGGAAGCGGGCTGACCACCGCTGAGGCCACAACCGGAAAGAGTGAGGAGGGCCGCCAGCCCAAGGGCTGCCGTGTAACGGCTGGGAGTGCGCAAAAGGAACCGCCTGCTAGGTACGCCCGAACGGGTGGGCATGGGGGGGAAAGTGAAGACTATTAGGTTAGCCTTACCTCTTGCTTCCTGAAAATTGACACTCCGAAGTCCCGTAACAATGTGCTCAGGTTCACGGCCGTCCAATCCCGGTGACAGGGATCAGGAAACAGGAACGAACCCGAGCCTCTTGTCCACGACGTTCTGCAATGGTTCACCCCGGCTGAACCGCCAGAGGTTCTCCACGAACAGCTTCCCAAGATCGTCCAGGTAATCTTCGGTGTCGCCGCTCATGTGAGGGGGGGTAAGGATGACGTTGTCCATGCTCCACAGCGGGTGTTCCGCCGGAAGTGGTTCCGGATGGACCACGTCCAGCGCCGCGCCGGCGATGGAACCTGAGCGAAGCGCGTCCACGAGTGAGTCGGTGCGGACCAGCTCCCCGCGCGCCCACATTAATAAGGTGAGCCGTGGGCTTCATGGCCGCAAGGACAGCGGCGTCCACCAAGCCTCTGGTGTCGTCGGTCAGGGGGCGCGGCCAGCACAATGTAGTCGAAGTCGCCGACCACCAAGGCCAGGTCCTTGGAAGAATGGATCTCTTCAAAGTACGCATCCCCCTGGTCGGCTGCTGCGCCCGGCGCCGCTGACACGCAGGCCAACGGCGCGGAACAAGGACGCGATTTCCCGACCAATGGAGCCCGTTCCCACCACCAGGGTGCGCTGGCCCTGAATTTTCCGCGTGACGCGGTGCTGCCAGCGCCTTCCCTGCTGCAGCCTCAGCGAACCTTGCGCATCCTTCGCGATGTCCAGGACAAACCCCCCCAGGGCGAACTCGGCAATGGCGCGACTCAGGACGCCACGTGAATTCGTGTATTCCACGTTGCTGTTGATCAGGTCATCGAACAAGAGTTGACTCACGCCCGCAGCTGAGACGTGCACCCACTTCAGCGACGAAGCTGACGCCCAGTTCTCGCGCAGCGCAGGTGAGAAGGAATGCCATTGGTAAAGAACGTCCGCACCATCCATTGCCTCGGGGGGGAGACCGTCAGCCTTGGTCAGGCGGACTTCGGCCAGCTCCGCGATTTCGTCCAATCTGGGCGGCAGGGACTCCCGGTACAGGACGGCGACGATTGGCCGATTGCCTTCGGCATTCGTCATGATGACGACGCCGCTGCTGCCGCTGGCTTGGGAGCACCGGGTTCCGCCTGTCCCAGAGCTTCCAAGACGTCAATGGCAGCCAGCACAGCCGCTGTGAACTCAGAGGTCGACGACGGTCTCCAACGTCGCGGGTACCCAACCCCTCTCGCAACACGGACTCGAAAGCCAACTGCAGAGTCTCGGCAGCCGCCGGGTGGCCCAAGTGTTGGAGCATCATTGCCCCTGACCAGATCTGACCTACCGGGTTCGCCAATCCCTTGCCTGCAATGTCCGGGGCAGATCCGTGGACGGGTTCGAAGAGGGACGGAAAGTCGCCTTCAGGATTCAGGTTGGCACTGGGAGCTACCCCCCCGATGGACCCGGTGACCGAGCTGCCCAAGTCCGAAAGGATGTCCCCCCCAGCAGGTTGGAGGCAACGATGACGTCGAAGGTCCAGGGCTTCAGGACCAGGTGCGCAGCCAGTGCATCAACCAGTTCGCTGGTGAGTGTCACGTCGGGATACAGACGGGTGGTTTCTTCCACGACTTCGTCCCAGAAAGGCATGGTGTGGATGATGCCGTTGCTTTTCGTCGCGGAGGTCAGGTGACCTTTCCTGGATGAGGCGAGCGATGCCGCATAATGCGCCGCACGCGATACTCCCAGGCGGGTGAAGATGGTTTCCTGGACGGCGGTCTCGTGCGGCAGCCCGCGGTAGGCCCGACCCCCGACCTCAGAATATTCCCCCTTCGTTGTTTTCACGAACGATGAGGATATCGATCGGTTCCTTGTTCGCAAGAGGCGACTTGACGCCGTCGAGCGTTTTCACGGGTCGGAGGTTGATGTACTGCTGGAATTCGCGGCGAATGGGAATCAGGAGGCCCCCCCACAGAGATTCAGCGTCCGGAACCTCCGGGGAGCCTACGGCGCCCAGGAAAATGGCATCGTGCTGCGCCAGCTGTTCCAGACCGTCCAGCGGCATCATTCGCCCGTGCTCCCCCCCGTAGTAGTCCGAGCCCCCCCAATCGAAGTGGGTGAACTCAAGGCTCATGGCATGGAGCTGCGCGATCCGTTCGAGGCATTCGATGGCTGCGGGAACCACTTCCTTTCCTATTCCGTCGCCCGCTATAACTGCGATTTTGTGGGTCGTCATGATGCATTCCGTTCTGAGGTGGCAGTGAGTTTCTGCCAGCGGGTGGCGGGCTCGGCCAATTTGATGATGGTGCTTTTGGGTTCGGTCATCTCACGTACCGCATGTTTGACGCCTTCACGCCCCACACCGGATTTCTTGAAACCGCCGAAGGGCATCGAATCGATCCGGACGTCACTGGTCTCATTAATGACAACGGCCCCCCACGTGCAGCTTGTCGGCAATGGCCAGGGCCAGCTCGATCGACTCCGTGAACACGCCGGCTTGAAGCCCGTAGTCGGAGTCGTTGGCGGCGTGGATGCGTCGGCGACCTGAATGAACGGCATGATGCTGACCACCGGGCCAAACACTTCTTCGCTGATGACCAAGGCCTCTGCGGGCACGTCAGTGAGCACGGTTGCTGGTAGAA
The DNA here is from genome assembly GCA_001313365.1 of Paenarthrobacter nitroguajacolicus JCM 14115. The sequence goes on along the minus strand of BBFS01000006.1, from coordinate 73,437 downwards.
CGCACCACTACGCCGGCCGCCCACCTGGACGCTGGCACCAAGTGTTTTGGCCTCCTCCACCCATTCCTCCACACGGCGGGCTTCGGCTTCGCTGATCAGCGGTCCGACGTCCGTGGTGCGATCGAATTTAGCCCCCGACACGCAGCGCCCGGGTCCCGGCCACCACCTCTTCCAGGACGTGTTCGAACAGGGAGACCTGAACGTAGACCCGCTGCACGGAAAGGCAGTTCTGGCCGGCCACGCCAAACGCACCGGCCACGATCGCAGCCGCTGCTGCTTTGGCGTCGCGTCCGCGCAGACGATCGTCGCATTGTTGCCGCCGAGTTCGGACAGAATCTTCTTTGCTCCCGCAGCGGCAGCGATGCGATCGGCAGTTTTCGGTCCACCAGTGAAGGAGATGAGGTTCACTTGTGGGTCCGTCACGATCGCTTCCGAGACTCCCGGGCCGGAGACAATGGCGGCAAGGCGACCGGCGGGGGACGCCCGCTTCAAGCAACAGATGGATGAAGCAAGGCCCGTAAGCGGCGTGCGGCCCGAGGGTTTAAGGACGACGCCGTTGCCCCCCCGATCAGCGCCGGACCAAGCTTATGTGCCACGAGATTAAGCGGATCATTGAAGGGGGGTGATGGCCGCGATAATCCCTACTGGCTTGCGGTTGTACCAGCCAATTTTGTCAGCTCCGGCCATGCTGTCCTCAAAGGCGAGAGTCTCTCCGACGAGTTCGCTGGACGCCGCAGCGGAAAGCCGTAACGTCTCTGCGCAACGGCGCACTTCGCGTTCAGCTTCGGTGATGGTCTTGCTACTTTCCGCGGCAATGATCTCCGCGAATCGTACGGCCTTGTCCGCGAGCAGCACTGCAGCTCGTTCCAAAGCCTCCCGGCGGTCCCGCAGGGCCCAATCGTCTGCCTGAAGGTGGCGATGGATAAAGGCAACCGCACGCCTGACATCCTGTGGGGTGGAGGAACACACACGTCCCAAGAGAACGCCGTCTTCGGGATCCCTGACTTCGAGGATCCTGTCAGCTGTCTCCCAACGGCCTTCCAGGAACGCACCTCCTGGCAGGACGGCGATACTTGCCCGCCTGTAGGCCGTCTCCTGCCTTGTTTCCGGGCGCGCTTCAGCGACTTTGGTTGATGAACTCATGTGATCCTTTACCCTGCCTATTTGATGCGGTCGATGATCTTCGCGGCTCCGCCAATAAACGGCAGGAACCATGGCGGGCCGAAGTGGCCGGGCACAGGCGGGTTCTTCAGATCTTCCCAAACGTTGGCCTGCTTGTCCCCCGCCATGTAGTGGGCCATCCTCTTGCCCATGTGCGCAGCCATCTGAACACCATGTCCGCTGTAGCAAAGGGAGTAGAACAGGCCATCATGCTGGCCGGCATGGACCATCTGGTCCATGGAGAGGTCCACCAGGCCACCCCCCAGATGTAGTCCACCTTGACGTTGGACAGATAGGGAAAGAGTTCGGTCATGGCCTTGTGCAGGATCTCCGCACTCTTTACATCCGAATCCGGGCTGGACAGCGCAAAGCGTGCGCGGCCGCGAACAACAACCTGTTGTCCGGCGTGATGCGGAAGTAGTACGTCAGCATCTTGCTGTCAGAGGCTTGGCGCCGGTTGGGCAGGATGCGGTTCACGACCTCTTCGGACAGAGGCTCGGTGCAGATGATGAAGCTGCCCACAGGAATCACGCGACGCTGCAGCCACGGGGTGACGTTGCCGGTGTAGCCGCTGGTGGCGACCAGGACCTGCTTGGCCCGGGTAATTCCACGGGTGGTGTGAACATCGTGCACTGTGCCCGAGACCTTGTTCAGCTCGGTGACCGATGCGTTTTCGCAGATGGCTGCGCCGTTGTCAGCTGCCACCTTCGCCAGCCCGTGCACGAACTTCCCCACATGGAGACCCGCGCCCAGCGGATCCATCATGGCACCCTGGTAGAAGTCGGTGCCGATTTCGCTGTGGATTTCGGACTTGGGAATAACCTTTACCTGGTGGTCAACCAAGTTGGCGAGCAGCTCCTGAGACTTCAGGAAGCCGTCGTAGTGGGACTTGTGGAACGCGAGGGAGAGCTTGCCGAAGCGCTTGAAGTCGCAGTCGATGCCGTTGTCGTGCACCAGCTTCTCGATGGTTTCAATAGCGTCGTTGTATTCGCGGAACATCTCAACGGCACGGGGGGGAGCCCCCCCGTAGCGCTTGACTGCCGTACTGAACCCAATGGCCAAACCAGTGGTAGCCATGCCCCCCCGTTGCGGCCCGACGCGCCCCAACCAACAGTGTGGCGTTCGAAGACAGCAACAGTGGCGCCTTGCTTGGCAAATTCAAGTGCTGCGGACAGCCCGGTAAAGCCCGCGCCGATAATCGCGACATCTACGTTCTCCGGGACTGGAGTGCGGCGGTAGTCGCCGGATGGCTCTGCAGTGTCGAGCCAGTAAGGAACAAGTTTCACGGTTGGCCTTTCGCCTCGTGGTCGTTTTAGAGACCGAGGTACTTGTTGATCTCGTCCAGGGATTTTGCTGTGCTGAGGTCGTAGCCGTCGCCGATGGGGTCATAGCCGCGGTCCAGCATCCAGAGGTTCCGGAAACCCAAGTCGTGCATGGGATGCATGTCGTAGCGAGTGTGGGAGGAGATATGCAGGAAGTCCTCGGGCTTGGCATTCAGCGTGTCCAGCATGTACTCGAAAGCCTGGTACCGGGGCTTGTACGCCTGGGCTTGCTCGGCGGTGAGGACTGAGTGGAAGTTTGCGCCGAGCTTGGGAATGCTGATGTCCAGGAAGCTGGTGTCCGCGTTGGATAGAGCCACGAGTTGGTAGTTGTCGCCCATGAGCTTCAGCGGGGCCGGCACGTCGTCGTGGGCAACCCAGCCGCGGACAGCATCAGCAAATGCTGCGCCTGCGCCTTCAGTAGGCCCAATTCCCCCCCAGCGCTTGCACACACGATCAAAGGAATCCTGGAGGATCTGCTCATACGGCTTGTAATCCCCCCCCAGTACTTCGTCAAAGCGGTATCCACGGAACTGCTTCTTGAAGGTGGGCCACTGCTCTTCAGAGATTCGGCCATCGAGCAAACGCCGCGTAGTGGGATCGATGTCGAAGTTGATGAGTGTGCCGTAGATATCAAAGGAGATGTACTTCGGCCGGGAAGTGGTCTCTGCCATGTCAAGTCCGTTTCTTTTCGGGATATGGGGGGCGGGCGGGCCGCGTGTAAGGGTGTCGAGTGAAGCGGATGCACCCGTAAAAACCTGCCGGGCAGTCCGGGAGCTTCTCGACCGCTGACTCGACTTTAGGCCGCCAAATTGTAAATTGTCAACAGTTTTTGGCACCTGGTTAGAACGATTCTCAACGAACGGATCTGTAAAAAAACTTTCTGTCAATTGTTGACAATCTACTGTTGAGGGGGTTGCATTGCAGTAGATGACGGAGAGATCCGGATCACATTACTACCAAGACCTTCTCCCTCCCCACCGCCCGACTCCCTCGAAGGGAAGCACCATGAAGATTCGAACCAAGGCGCAAACGGCAGCTGCCGGACTTGCCGTACTGCTGGCACTGAGCGCTTGTGGAGGCACCGCGAACAGCGATTCCTCGGACAACAGCAAGACTGCCAACACCACCGACATTTCCGAGGCGTCCAGCCTGATTCAGCTGCTGTTGCCCTGTTGCCGCAGTCCATCAAGGACAAAGGCGAGCTCACGGTTGCAATGGACCTGCACTACCCGCCCACCACCTTCCTGGCTGAGGATAATACGACTCCGATCGGCCTCAACCCGGACATCGCCAGGCTCATTGCGAAGAAGCTTGACCTGAAGTTGAAGTTCGTAGATACGAAGTTCGACACGATTGTTCCCGGCCTCGATGGCGGCCGCTTCGATTTCACTGCCACCACCATGTCCAAAACTGAGGAACGCCTCAAGGTCCTGGACATGATCGACTACTTCAAAGCGGGAAACTCGGTGGCTGTGGCCGCTGGCAACCCACTTAAGCTCACCGTTGAGACCCTGTGCGGTAAGAACATTGCAGTGACGCAAGGATCAACCGGGCAGCTCAAGCGCCTCCCAACCCTCAGCGAACAGACCTGCACCTCAAAGGGACAGCCGGCCATTAACGGCGTGACGTTGCCCAACGTCCAGGACGCGCTGACCCAGCTGCACTCCAAGCGCATCGACGGAATCCTGTACGACACAACTGCTCTCGGCTGGGCTGAGAAGCAGCAGCCAGGCTCCTTCGAACTCGTGGGTCGCGTCGACGTCGGCTCCAGCGACCTGACGGCAATCGGACTGAAGAAGGGCTCGCCCCCCCTCACGCCGGCCTTCCAGACTGCCCTCCAGTCCGTCCTTCAGACCCCCCCGGAGTACAAGGAGTCCCTGGATAACTGGGGCCTGGACTCCGGAGCCATCACTGACGCCAAGCTGAACTAGTGGGTGCTCCGATGAAGCAAGTGACTATGGAAAGAAGCAATGTGATGAGCGGGTTGGATTCGGCATTGAAGCCGCGCTTGAAGCGGCGCAGCACGTTCGAGTACGTCTCCTGGGTGGTTTGCATCCTGGTCGGTATCGGCGTCCTGAGTTCGGTCGCGACGAACCCGAACTTCAAGTGGGACGTCGTAGCGAAATACTTCACCCACGAATCCATCCTCCGCGGGCTGATGCTCACCATCTTCCTCACCGTGGCCAGCATGGCACTGGGCACCCTCCTCGGGCTGGGCCTGGCCATCATGCGGGCCTCGACCATCAAACCCATCGCCGCCCTCGCCGGGGGGGTCTACATCACGATCTTCCGCGGCACCCCCCCGGTCCTGGTCCAACTGATCTTCTGGTTCAACCTCTCCGCCCTCTACCCGAACCTGAGCATCGGCATCCCCCCCTTCACCGACATCGGCACCGCGATCGACACCAACGCCCTCATGGCCCACATCACCGCAGCTGATCGGCCTGACCCTGAACGAAGCCGCCTACATGGCCGAAATCATCCGCGGCGGATTCTCCTCAGTAGGCAAAGGCCAAATCGAAGCCGCCGACTCCCTGGGCATGAGCGGAGCCATGAAAATGCGCAAAGTCATCATCCCCCAAGCCATGCCTCGATCATCCCCGCCACCGCAACCAGGTCATCGGCATGTTCAAAGGCACCTCCCTGGTCTCCGTCCTCGGAGTGGCCGAACTACTCCAAAGCGCCCAACTCATCTACGCCCGGACCTACGAAACCATCCCGCTGCTCATCGTCGCCAGCCTCTGGTACCTCGTCATGACCATGCTGCTGAGCTACCCCCAATCAAAACTCGAACAAAAATACTCCCACACCTCCGCCCGGGTCCCCCGCAAAGCCCGCAAAGTGACACTCACCGCACCGGAAGGCATCGCACGATGAACGCTGACGGCACCATCCACGCCCAAAAAATCCGGAAATCCTTCGGACCCAAAACAGTCCTCAAAGACGTCGACCTCGACATCGCCAGCGGAGAAATCTGCTGCATCATCGGCCCCTCCGGCTCCGGCAAATCCACCCTCCTACGCTGCATCAACGGCCTCGAAACCGTCGACTCCGGCATCCTCAAAGTCAACGGCGAAGACTTCGGCTACTACGAAACCGACACCGCCTACCACGCACTACCCCCCCAAAAAACTCGCCCAACAACGCACCCGCGTCGGCATGGTCTTCCAGTCGTTCAATCTCTTCCCCAACATGACTGCCCGCGAGAACGTCATGGCCGGACCCGTCCTGGTCAAACACGCCGACAAAAAACAATCAGCCAAACAAGCACATGAACTCCTAACCAGCGTCGGGCTCGGCGCGTTCGGGGGGGACCGCTACCCCCGCCGAACTCTCCGGCGGCCAACAACAACGCGTCGCCATCGCCCGGTCCCTGGCCATGAACCCCGAAATCATCCTCTTCGACGAACCCACCTCCGCCCTGGACCCCCGAAAAAGTCGGCGAAGTCCTCAACGTCATGCAAGACCTCGCCAAAAAAGGCATGACCATGGTCGTCGTCACCCACGAAATGGGCTTCGCCCGCGAAGTAGCCGACTCCCTGATCTTCATGGACGAAGGCAACGTCGTAGAACGCGGCGATGCCCGCGAAATCCTCACCAACCCCAAAGAACCCCCGCACCCAAGCCTTCCTCAAGCAGGTCCTCTAACCATGGACGGAAAGCTCGCCGTCATCGGTTTGGGCAGTATCGGCAGCATGGCCTCTGGCAAGCCTCGCGACTCACCGACTCCGTAGTGGGATTCGAAGCGCACTCCCCTGCACACGCACGCAGCGCCGCAGGCGGAGACACCCGGCTCTTCCGCATGATTTACCGCGGCAACCCTGCCTACTACCCCATCCTGGAACGCTCCCGCGAACTTTGGGCAGAACTCGAAGCGGAGACCGGGCAAGACATCTTCACCCGCTGCGGCGGACTGTCCATCGGCACCACCGACGGACCATACCTCCGCAGCCTGCTCGAAACGACACGAATCACCGGCGCCGCCCACCAGATCCTCAGCCGTGAGGAAATGACCGCCCGCTACCCCCAACACAACCTCCGCTCCGACGATATCGCCGTCTACGACCCCACGCCGGCGCCCTGCGAACCGACCGCGCCATCACCGCGGCCATCACCGCGGCGGAATCCAACGGTGCATCGGTCAAGACCAACACTCCGATTGACAGCATCACTGAAACTGACGACGGCGTCGTTATCACGTCCGGTCAAAACTCCTGGACCTTCGAACGGGTCATCGTTGCCTCGGGCGCCTGGTCCAAACAACTCATGCCCGAATACCTCAAAGCCCACACCGAAACCAAGCGGATCTTCCTCTCATGGTTCGTTGCCCGCGAAGCAGAACAATTCTCACCGGAAAAATTTCCGATCTTCATCAGGATTTCGGGAAATCGCTCCATGTATGGGGGGGCGCCGGCAGTGGACGGCGTAACCGTCAAAGCCACTCTCGATGGTCGCGGGGGGGCACCAACTCCCGCTGCCGACTCCGTGCCCCGTGATCTCAGCACAGCGGAGATCACGGAAACCATAGAGACAGTTTCGGAGTTCTTCCCGGGCTTGATTCCCAGCATCGTGCGCTCGGATGCGTTCCCGGACCTCTTCACCTCCGATTCGCAGCCTTGATGGGTTTCCTCGGCAAATCCGCCAGGGTCTACTCGGCCACCGGATTCTCCGGAGCCGGCTTCAAAATGGCCTCCGGCTACGGAGAAATTGCAGCCAACGAAGCGCTCGGCAAGCGCTGGTTCGACGGTCTGGACTTCCTGCGGCCCCCCCAGCGGTTTCAAGAACCCTGACAAGTTCCGCGTGGGCAACGGCAATAACACACGATTCGCCAATTGTTGACAATCTACAGTTCCTAAGAAAGTATGAAGCCATGGCAACACTTAGCCCCATCCTGAAGCAGGCAACCCCCCCCGTGGTTGTCGACCACGCGGCCGGTAGCTGGATCCACGCGACCGACGGCAAGAAATACCTGGATTTCACCACCGGGATTGGTGTCACCAGCACCGGTCACTGCCACCCCGATGTTGTGGCCGCCGCCCGCGAACAGGTGGGCAAGATTGTCCACGCCCAATACACCACCGTGATGCACAAGCCGCTGTTGGAGCTCACCGAGCTGCTGGGTACTGTGTTGCCGCAAGGTTTGGATAGCGTTTTTTACGCAACATCCGGCTCTGAGGCCGTAGAAGCCTCAATCCGCTTGGCCCGCATGGCCACCGGCAGGCCCAACATCATCTCCTTCCAAGGTGGGTTCCACGGCAGGACAGTCGCCGCGGCCTCCCTCACCACAGCTGGAACGAAGTTCCGTTCAGGGTTTTCACCCATCATGGGTGGCGTGCACGTAGCCCCCCCGTTCCCGCACTGGTACCGGTATGGCTGGGACGAAGCGACCGCCGTCGAATTCGCGCTGAAGGAACTGGACCACCTCCTCCTGACCATCAGTGCGCCCAGTGACACAGCCGGCTTCATCATCGAACCCGTACTCGGTGACGGCGGCTACATCCCCCACCCCCCGTGGCCTTCCTCCAAGGCCTGCGTGAACGAGCAGACAAACACGGCATCGTGCTCATCCTCGACGAAGTCCAGGCCGGCGTTGGCCGCACCGGTAAGTTCTGGGGGGGCCACGACTGGGCCGGAATCCTCCTGACGTAGTGATCACCGCCAAGGGCCTCGCCAGCGGCTTCCCCATCTCGGCAATCGCCGCCTCCGCAGAGCTGATGGGCAAAGCCTGGCCAGGCTCCCAAGGCGGAACCTACGGAGGGAACGCCGTCGCGGCAGCAGCCGGAGTGGCCACCCTTGGTGTCATCAAGCGCGAAAACCTCGTGGAAAACGCTCTACTCCGCGGCGACGAACTCAGGGCAGGACTGGAGACACTGCAAACCGAGTTCGCCGGAATCGGCAACGTCCGCGGCCGGGGCCTGATGCAGGGCGTCGAATTCACTGCAGCAGACAACACCCCCCCGGACGCGGCAACTGCACTGGCCGTTCAGCAGGCTGCCATCAAGAAGAGCTCCTCCTCCTTACCTGTGGGCCGCACGGCAACGTCATCCGCCTCATCCCCCCCGCACTGAACGTCAGCAGTGACGAGATCCAAGTTGGCCTGTCCAGGTTCTCGCAGGCACTCAAGTCGGCCACCTCCTAGTCCCCCCCGATCACTGAAAGAGCCACCATGACCCCCTCATTTGATCCCAGCTCACTGCAGACAGACCTGTTCATCAATGGACGCTGGCAGCAGGCCGCAAACGGCACCACCTTTGCAGTGGAAAACCCCCGCAACGAACGAAGTCATCGCCCACGTTGCCGATGGCAGCCCCGAAGATGCCGCCCTGGCCATTGAGGCCGCCGGACGTGCCCAAGCAGCGTGGGGGGGAAAATCCACGCCTCGGGAACGCGCGGACATTCTCCGCCGCGCTTACGAACTCGTCATTGCCAATACGGACCGATTGGCAGCCATCATGACTGCCGAGATGGGCAAGCCCCCCCTCACGGAGGCAAAGGGCGAAGTGGCCTATGGCGCCGATATGCTCCGCTGGTTCTCCGAAGAGGCAGTACGGATCGGCGGAGACAACGCCAGCTCCGTTGATGGCAACACCCGCATCCTCATCACCAAGGAACCTGTTGGTCCTTCCGTACTGGTGACGCCATGGAACTTCCCGCTCGCCATGGGCGCGCGGAAGATCGCGCCGGCAGTTGCTGCCGGTTGCACCATGGTGTTCAAGCCGGCGGAGCTGACACCCCCCCTCACATCGCTGGCGCTCGTTGCAATCTTCAAGGAAGCAGGACTTCCCGACGGCGTACTGAACGTTGTGACGACAACGAGCGCTTCCAGCGTGGTCAGGACCTGGACGGACAGCGGGATTGCGCGCAAGATCAGCTTCACGGGTTCCACGGAAGTGGGAAAGGTCCTCTTGCGCCAGGCTGCTGACAACGTCATGCGGTCCTCCATGGAACTCGGCGGAAACGCCCCCCCTTCATTGTGCTGGCCGATGCGGACATCGAGAAGGCCGTGGATGGAGCCATGAAGGCCAAGATGCGGAACATGGGCGAGGCCTGCACGGCCGCCAACCGCTTCTTCGTCCACCGCTCCGTAGTGGAAGAGTTTGGCGAGAAGTTCTCCAAAAAGATGTCAGAATTGCGGGTAGGCAATGGCGCTTTGGCAGGGACCGACGTCGGACCCCTGATTGAACAGAAGGGCCTGGAAAAGGTCGAAAGCCTGGTCGCGGACGCCGTGTCCAAGGGTGCACGTGTCCTGACCGGCGGCAGCCGTCCGGAAGGGCCTGGCTACTTCTACTCCCCCCACCGTCCTGGTGGACGTACCCACGGACGCAGCGTTGATGTCCACGGAAATCTTCGGCCCTGTAGCTGCCATTACACCGTTTGACAGCGAAGACGAAGTCCTACGCCTGGCCAACGATACTGAATGGGGGCCTGGTGGGGGGGTACGTCTTCACGGAGAGCATGGACAAGGCCATGCGGTTCTCCGCCGATCTGGAAGTGGGAATGGTCGGGCTGAACACCGGCTTGGTGTCCAATCCCGCCGCGCCGTTCGGTGGGGGGTCAAACAGTCCGGGTTGGGACGCGAAGGCGGCAAAATTGGGATTGAAGAGTTTTTGGAATACAAGTACACCGCAGTAGCGGTCTAATAAATTCAAATTGCCGAAGCATGGAATGAGGGGGGGATGTCAATGGCGGCACCGGAGGGAATGTTCGTTTTGGAGGCCGGCCCACGGCGCAGCTGATAGCTGACCAATTGCGGGAGCTATTGTCCAGGGAGCTTTCAGGCCTGGACAACAAGTCAACGAATCGGCACTTGCCAGTCAGCTCAGCACGTCCAGGGGGGCCCACTCCGTGAAGCTCTGCAACGGCTGTGTCAGGAAGGCATCCTGGTAAGCAAGCGCAACCGCGGCGTCTTTGTGCTGGAACTCTCCACGGATGATGTCAGGGAGATCTATGCGGTCCGTGAAGCTGTAGAACTGGCCGCCGCCAACACGCTTCTGGATTCCGAACCGGATCAGGTCGCTGACACCTGCCGGGAACTTAAGGGCATCATCCGAAGTATGGCCAAACAGGTCGCGGCTTCGGATTGGCAGGCTATCGCCCGGCTGGATATGCAATTCCACACTGCCTTTGTTTCAGGAACAGGGAACACGCGCCTGATCCGGATTTACGAGACCCTGGCTGCGGAATCCAGGATGTGCATCCTCAGCCTGGAAGTGGCTACCCACGTATCGATGCGCTGGTGCAGGAACACCAAATGATCCTGGACCTGCTCGAAGCGCGCGATCGGAGTGGCCTGCAAAACGCCATCAAACGTCACATGCAGAAAGCCGTGGAGGACCTTACGTCCAAGCCTGAAGTGACGGGAATAACCGCTTAGGCATCGTCGAGTATCCGAATGGAGGGAAGGGTCCGGTTCAGTGAACCGGGCCCTTCCTTCCATCTATTGGACGTTCGCTATTAGACCTTGGGAAGGTCGGCAACTACCCACATCTTCCGCAACGTTTCATGGATGGTCCACGTTCCCGTCCAGCCGGCCGGCGTGACGAACAAGGAGCCGGGACCGACTTCGAAGCTGGTTCCATCTTCTTCGGTAATGGTCGCTGTGCCACTGAGGATCTGGCAGATCTCGTCATAGCCGGGCCTGGTACTCGTGGACACACCGGGCGTCGCCTCCCAGATGCCGGTTTTCAGTCCTTCCCGGGCCCAAAGGCGGAGGGACACTTCAGTCTGGCCGGGAGTGCTTGATGTGGGCTTCGGAAGGTGTTCGCCAGGGTTCTCGGTATTTGCATTTTTCATGACAGTGGCCTTGACCATTGATTACTCCTTCTGGGGGGGCCTGAGCCCCGCGTGACTGTGCCCGCCGTCGTTGGAAGAGCACAGGTTCCATCCTATCAATTGTCAACAATCGACGATAGACATTGCTGAAAATAGCCGCAGAATGGACGTTGTCCCCCCAGCTCAGGCCAAATGCTCCCGACGCTGACTGCCGGCCCCCCCTGGTCTGGCCCACACCGCCGTCCGGGAGTAGCGTCACTGTGAGGATGTAGCAGGACAGCGAGGACTTAGCAGGAGCGCTAAAGGAGCCGGACATGGCTGGATGGAATGCCGATACCGCGGCAGGTCCCCTGGGTGCCGGGACGGTCACCTTGGTGAGGGCACGTCCTTCTGCATTTCGCTGCCCAGCGGTGATATCAATCCGGATCATCCCCACGGCCTCTTCTTCCAGGACACGCGCATTCTGTCGGCATGGAGCCTCACTGTGAACGGACAGTCCGTGGAACCTTTGACCGCCCAAACGAAGGAACCGTACAGGGCGGTCTTCGCTGGACGCATCACCTTGCCTGACGGATACGCTGACACTCCGCTCATCGTGGAACGCACCCGGGAATTGGGTTTTGGATGGTGGAACACCTCACCGTGCGCAACTACTCGATGAAGCCCGCGGAATGCCTCATCGCGATCACCCTAGCTTCCGACTTCGCCGATGTCTTCGAGGTGAAGGAAGCGCGCGTGCAGACGCAGTGGGAAGAAATCCGCGAGGTCGATGCCAATTCATTGACCATTCGCGCCCGATGGCAGGAAGTCCGGAAGTCCGTCGTCGTGAGTTCCGACGTCGCGGAAGCGGGCCTGGAAGGTTTCAGCTACCGGACCACCATCCCGGCACGGGGGCTCCTGGAGCACCGAACTCACGGTAATCCCCGGTCTTGAAGGTGCTACGCCATCAGCGCCAGTGGTGCATCCCGCCGTCGGACAACTGTCCCGGAGTGATCAACGCAGGCAGGAATGGGTGGCCAAAATTCCCATCCTGCAGATGGGCAACCACTCCATCGAGAGAACCCTGCGGCGGAGCTACGACGATCTTGGCGCCCTCCGCATCGAAGACCCTGCCCACCCGGAGAGAGTGGTGGTGGCTGCAGGAGCCCCCCCGTGGTTCATGACGCTGTTTGGACGGGACTCGTTGTGGGCGTCCGAAATGGCCATGCCTGTTGATCCCTCGCTGGCCCTGGGAACGTTGCAAACGTTGGCTGAGCGGCAGGGCACGGCGGTTGACCCCGTGACCGAGGAAGAACCAGGCAAGATTTTGCATGAGGTCCGGTTGGATGTCTCCAGCAGCCTGGCTCTGGGCGGCAAGTCCATCTACTACGGCAGCGTCGATGCCACTCCCTTATTCGTGGTGGTATTGGGTTCGGTCAGCCGCTGGGGGGGTTCGCCGAGGACACCATCGCCGCCCTGCTCCCCCATGCAGATCGGGCCCTCGACTGGATACGGGACTATGGCGACAGGGACGGCGATGGCTTCGTCGAGTATGAGCGCCTCAACGATCGCGGGTTGATCAACCAGGGCTGGAAAGACTCCTGGGATGGGATCAACTTCGCGGACGGCCGCCTTGCCGAGCCTCCCATCGCGCTGTGTGAGGTCCAGGCATACGTTTATGATGCGTACATGGCCCGGGCTGGATGGCTTACGACGCCGGCGACGCACCCTTGGCGCGCGACCTTGCCGATCGCGCGGCCCGGTTAAAGGCGCGTTTCAACGAGCAGTTCTGGATGCCGGACCGCGGCTACTACGCGATCGCACTGGACGGCCAGAAACGGCAGGTGGACGCTTGCGCCTCCAACATGGGGCACTGCCTTTGGGTCGGTTTGGTGGATGAAGACAAGGCGCCACTGGTAGCTGAGCGGCTGATGTCACCCGAGATGTTCAGTGGGGTGGGGTGTGCGCACTCTGGCAACCGACATGGGTGCCTACAACCCCGCCAGTTACCACAACGGATCGGTCTGGCCGCACGACAATGCCGTCATCGCTGCCGGACTGATGCGCTACGGATTCGTGGAGGAGGCTCAGCGAATCGCCACAGCCCTGTTCGACGCGGCGGCTTTCTCCGAGGGTCGCCTGCCCGAGCTGTTCTGCGGGTTCGGCCGAGAGCAGTACAGCGAGCCCGTGCCCTATCCCACGGCCTGCTCACCCCAAGCCTGGGCAGCCACCTCACCCATCCAGCTGATCACGAGCCTGATGAGGTACGACGCCACGTGTCCCACGGGGGGGATTCTGGATGGATCCGCAACTGCCGTCAGAATACGGCGACTTGCACATCACCAACGCACCCATGGCAGGCGGCAGGGTTACCATCGACATTGCCGATTCGGTCCCCCCCAGAGTGCAGGGACTGCCGGATGGGATGGTGTTCCATCAAGGACACCGGCCGTGGTTGACCGAACTCGTGGAACAGGCAGGGCTGCGGAAGAAGGCCTAGGCCAATTTCACGGCCTCAGTGGCCGGGTAGCCCATAACGCGCAGGAACCTTCTAGGACGCCGCAAGCATTGAGGTTGCGCCTGCGCGGCCGTAGCTGGCCGCCTCACGCAGAATCCACACGGTCGGAACGCCACCCACGGCCGGCATCACCTGCCTTCGGTGATAAACGTAGTGGCCTCTTCATTCCACTTCAGTGACCACCAGCCGGTTTTGGGGCAGTGGTGACCGGTGCTGGCCGTGTCGAAGTGGTCCAGGGCGGAAGTAGCAGGCGTCGTTTCTTCATGAGATTTCCTTCGTTCGCTTTGCGTGTTGGGGATAAAAGGAAGACATGAACAGAGCTTAGCAATTGTCAACAATCTACGAAAGGGGTTTTGGGTGGTAAGTTAGACAGCATTATTGCGACCCATTCTTGATAGGCTGATGGAGTCCAGCGCCGTTAGATAAGGATCCACCATGGCCAGCCCCCCCGACACACGGCAGCAAAAGATGAGTCCGACGGCGGCGCGCACCCTTCGCTCGAAACGCACTGGGTTACGTCCCGCGAGGGATGAACCGCCCCCGCAATTACTGCTCGCCAGTCAACTGATTTTCAACATCGGCTTCTACGCAGTTGTGCCCTTCCTTGCGGTGACCATGCGAAACGACTTTGGAATGGGCGCGATGGCGATTGGCATCGTCCTGGGGGGCACGCACCTTCGCCCAACAGGGAATGTTCCTGTTCGGTGGGGCGCTTGCAGACCGATGGGGGAGCACGCCAGTCCATGATCACGGGATGCCTTGTCCGCATTACCGGATTCTTGCTCCTGGCTTGGGCTGCCGACTTCACACTGTTCCTGATCGGAGCCGTGGTCACCGGGATAGGCGGGGGCATTGTTCTCCCCCAGCATTGCAAAGCCTCGTGGGCGTGGCCGCCGAGCGCAGTTCTTCCAAGAACGCCGATCGCGCCGGAAGCAATGCCCCCCCCGGGCAGAACAACAGGTCCAGCCTCTTTGCGCTGCTTGTGATCTGCGGTGAAGTAGGCGTGGTGGTGGGCCCCTTGCTGGGAAGCTTCCTCCTGAATACAGGCTTTGACACTTCGCTACTGGCGGCAGCCGCCGTTTTTACCGTGATGGCTGTGGTCTTTTGGCTCTTCCTGCCAAAGAACGCCCACACGACCAAAACTCCCGTCGAACTAACGGGCCGCGTGCCGCCGTCGGACCTCTGGTCCTGCCTGAAGGACAAAAAGTTCATCGGGTTCGCGGCCTTTTTCAGCGTCAACCTGGTGGCGACCAACCAGCTGTACTTCGGACTTCCGGTAGAACTCGAGCGGAGCGGGGGGGCCGGTGCAAGCTCACTGGCGCTCGTCTTTGCCTACGCATCCGTCCTGACCATCACCTTGCAGTGGCCAATAGCAAGCCTCATGCGAAAAGCCGGACCCACGATCGCCCTTCCCCCTAGGTTTCGCCTTGCAGTCCCTCGGCTTCGCTTCATTGGGAGTTCTGGCGATTTTTCCCCCCCGCCGAACTGGCTGCCGATCCTTCCAGCCCTAGTGCTGGTGACGGGTACGGCACTGGGTAACATGTGTGTGTTGCCCGTCGCAATGGGCCTGGTCCTGGAGTTTGCGGGCGGACGCCTACCGGCGCGTACTATGGCTTGCTGGCAAGCGCTGGAGGCCTGGCGGTTGTCCTGGGCAACACAGCCCTTGCCCCCCCTTTACGAACTCGCCTACACGCCGTCAGCCACCGCCCTCGCTCCCTGGATCTTCCTGTCCGCGCTCGGGGGGCCATCACGGCTGCGTTCATCCGGCTTTTCGTCCCCCGCATCTTCCGTGCACCATTCACTTCGCCAGGACCTGCATGCTGCCCAGGGTGGGGCAACGCCTCAGAGATAGTCGCTGCCACGTTCACGGGCAATCTCCAGAAGCGTTGAGTGGAAGGCTACCTCAGCCGGTGCATATACCTTGTCCTGGCGCTGGGCGAGAAGAACCCGGCGCAGTGGGGGCGTCAGCACCGAGCTTAGGATCCTGACATCCGGATGCTGCAGAGCCACCGCTGTCTTGGGGGGGACCATCGCCACGCCCATGCCAACACTGACCATGGCTTGAGCCTCTTGGTAATCATTGGCAAGGAAGCCGATGTTCGGCTCAAAGCCGGCGTCGTGTGCAGATCGCTGAAGTACCTCTACTACGGGGTGGGCCTCCGCGCGGACTATCCAGGACTCCTTTCGGAGCTCCTTCATGGACACTTCATCACGCTCAGCGAGGGGGTGCCCCCTTGGCTACGAGGATCACCGTGCTCTCCTGGAACACCTCCGTGATCCGAATAGCCTCGTCATTGAATCGGTTCCAAGGATAGTCCCAGAGCAAGCACAGTCCCGTCACTCCGGATTCCAGGTCCGAGACGAGCTCATCGAAGCGGGCGCTGCGCACTGAGAGGCCAATCGCCGGGTATCGCTTTTTGAACGCGCGGATCACCAATGGCAAGAAGGAACCGGCCAGCGTGGGGGAACGTACCGACCGTCAAAGAGCCACGCCTCAAACCCGCGATCTGGCCCAGGTCAGACCTGGCTGCCCTCATCTGTCCGACGATCTTCCGAGCATGCCCCGCCAGCACCTGACCCGCCTCGGTGGGAACCACTCCGCGGGATCTGCGGTTGAGGAGGGGCTGGCCCACTTCCTGCTCCAGCTTCCGCAACTGCTGCGAGACGGCTGAGGCGAATACATCATGATGTCAGCCGCCGCCGTGATTGATCCCTGCTCGACCACCTCTACCAGGAGGGCCAGCCGCCGGATATCGAACAAATCCACATTCTCATCGTTAAGCAAGGCTTCACCCTTCTTCTTCTTTGGTTCATTCTATGTAGTCTCCAGCCATGGAGGGGGGGAATTTTCGCATGAAAGACCGCTTGGGATAGTGCAAAGGTGAAACACCTCGGGCCCAGACCACAGTGGTTGAAGCATTCCTACACTACCCCCTCATCTATCCAGCATTGTCTTCACATGTGATCCGGATCATTCTCGTTATAGGCCACAAGTTCACTAAGTGCCACGGGAAGCAGGGAAACACAATGAAGATCGAAGCCGAATGGATGCGTGGAGGCACCAGCAAGTGCTGGGTCTTTGAAACTGATCACCTGGAGAGGGCAGGCGCCAACCTGGACGATCTCCTGCCACGACTCTTCGGAAGCCCGGATTCACGGCAGATCGATGGTGTGGGCGGAGCTACTTCAACCACCAGCAAGGCGATGATCCTTAGCCGCCCGGCGGACCATGATGTGGATGTCGAATTCACTTTTGCCCAGGTGGGCATCGAGGAAGCATCCGTTGACTGGGGGCAGCAACTGCGGGAACTGCTCGGCGGTTGTGGGTCTCTATGCCATCGAGAAAGGGTGGGTCGTGCCCGACGGCGATTCCACCAGGATCGTCACCCGGAATACCAACACGGGCCAGATCATCATTCAGCGGGTTTCAACTCCCGCCGGCGCCTGCCGATCGTCCCTGACGCCCAAATGCCCGGCGTCGTGTTTCCCGGTTACCGGGTGGGCCTCGGTTTCCAGAATCCGGCCGGCAAGACCACCGGGCGTTTGCTTCCCACCGGCTCGGCAACTGACACAATCGTTGCGGCGGAACCCGTTGGACGGTTTCCATGGTGGACGCGGGCGCACCCGTGGTCATGGTGCGGGCTGAGGAGCTTGGACTGGACACTGCCCGCTATGACACGTGGAAAGCCGGCGTCGAATTGCAACTGGACACCCTGGACAACATCCGTCGGCAGGCAGCTGTCCGGATGGGAATGGCGGCCACTCCCGCCCAAGCCGCGCGGGCTGTTCCCAAACTCGCAATCGTTGGGCCTCCCGAAGGGCCTGACGCGGAATGTGACGTCAACGTCATGATGCTCTCCATGGGCAAGCCGCATCCCGCCCTGGCCATCACCGGCAGCATTGCGCTAACGCTCGCAGCCCGTACACCCGGCACCGTCCTGAACACCATCACCGGAAACACAGACGAATCAGTTCTGAAGCTCAGGACGCCTGGAGGCGTCATCGAAACCTGGAGCGAGGAACAAGGTGGGTCCCTTCTGGTGGGCGTCGACCGAACTGCGCGCACCATTGCCTCCAGCATCATTCACCTCCCGGAGACTCTCGGCAACGTCGTCGAAGCCTCACTAGCAACAGCCACTCGATGAGGAGAAAACACCATGGCTAAGACAATTTTCAAACCAGCACCCGAGGCTGAGAGCGACATCCGGGAAGAACGTTACCAGCGCCCCCAATAACCGCCGCCGTATCCTGCTGATAACGGTTGCCGCTTCCGTCATCCTGGGTCTGGTTGCCATCCTGTTTGGGGGGGGTGCCATCTTCAACCCGGCGGCTACCCCGGAATCGGAGCCGACCATGACAGCCACCCAGATCATCCCGCTGGTAATCCTCGTGGTGATGTTCGTCGTCGCCACCAAATGGCCATTGAACATCGGTGTCATGGGACTCGTCGCTTCCTTCGGAGTCGGCTACTTCATGCTTGGCATGACAGATAAGGAAATTCTGGCCGATTTCCCCGCCAACATCGTGATCACCATCATCGGCGTCACGTACTTCTTCAGCATGGCCCAGAGGAACGGGACCATCGACATCATCGTCCAGAACTGTGTCCGGCTTGTTCGCGGCAAAACGCTGATTCTGCCGTGGGTATTCTTCCTCCTGGCAGCATCACTCACTGCTTTGGGCACGTTCTCTCCCGCCGCCGTAGCGCTGCTGGCACCCGCCGCAATCGGGCTGGCCTACGAATCACGCATCCACCCGGTGCTCATGGGCGCTTTCATTATCAACGGAGCCCACGCCGGCGGTTTCTCCCCCCCGCTCTCGGTGGCCGGCGTCCTGGTGCATGACATCGCTGTGAAGAACGGCTTCCCGATCTCCCAAGGCGCTCTTTTCGGAGCGAGCTTCGCGCTGAATCTCATCCTCTCAGTCCTCACCGTGGTCCTGTTCGCCCTCCTGGGCAAACTGCGCGACGGCGCTGCCGGCCAGCACGCCGACCTCGAGGCACGCGCAACCCGGCCTCATGGCCAGCAGATCCTGACCTTGGGACTTATCGTGGCCATGCTCGTCTGCGCTTTGGGCTTCCACATGCCGATCGGTTTCGTCGCTCTCTCGGCGGGACTCCTGCTGGCGCTGGTCAACATCAAAGAGCACCAGACCTTCATCGGCGGAGTCTCCTGGTCCACCGTGCTGCTCGTCGCAGGCATGATCACCTACGTTTCCCTCCTTCAGCACGTCGGAGTCATCGATACCCTCGCCGAGCAAGCCCTTGCACTCGGAGCACCGCTCCTCATCGCCTTGGTGCTCTGCTACGTCATCGGTGTCGGCTCGGCTTTTGCCTCGTCCACCGCACTCCTCACGGCCTTCATCCCCTTGGCCGGTCCCCTGCTGGCAACAAGCTCGCTCAGCGCGTCGGGGGGGACAGTGGCGGCCCTCGCCATTGCCGCAACCGTCGTGGACGTATCGCCGTTCTCCACTGACGGCGCCCTGGTGGTGGCCAACGCCCCCGAAGACGATCGTCAGCGCGTCTACAAGCAGCTGATGATGTACGCAGGCGGAGTTGTCCTGGTGGCACCCGCACTTGCCTGGGCACTCCTGGTTCCCACTGGCATCATGTAGCTCTGACGAGCGAACGAACGCCGACGAAACAGTTCGGCACGCGTAGGAACCGCCCCTGCACACCATCGCAACAGGTAGCCCGACCGACGGGCGCAGGAGCGCGAACCAACGCACCAAGGCAGGACCATCCATTGGTGGTCCTGCCCTTGTTTGTACTTCAGGTGTTAAAGGTCAGTGCGATCCGAGGGTGATGGCGATTTCGTTGGGTACGACGTCCAGCTTGGACGATGCCGTGACCTTCCCGGTGGCCAGATCCACGGAGTGAACAGTGTTTGCTGCCGGTTCAGTGACATAAGCGATGTTGCCGTTGACCACGATGGCGGGGGGGTGTGCGTCCTGCCAGTCGGCGGGGGGGCCTTCCCAGGCTTTGATCACGGGGGGGAATTTGTTGACGATCTTCCCGTCCTTGGGATCAAGCACATGGATTGAGCCGTCGGTGGAGAGGATGTAGGCCATGTCGCCTGGTCCCCGGGCGACATCGCGGAAGGTGTACTGGACAGTTTCGGGGGGGAGCTTGACCACGTTGAAGGTGTGCTTTTCGGTGTCGATCAAGGCCACCGAGTTAAGAAGGTAGCCTTCGGCGTCAGGATCAGTCTTGTAGTCGCCCACCACAATCGGGCTGGTCTCGGAAACGAACGCGTTGCCCATCCGGCCGTACTTGTCCGGTGCCGTAAACTTCTCGAACTTACCGTGGTGGTACAGCAGGGCGCCATCCTCGCAGCCAAAGATCACTGCCTCGCCGGCTGCAGTTCCCTCGCCATGGATGCCCGGGCATTCTTTGCTTTCGGCCACTTTGTCCCAGTGGTCGCCGTGGGATTCGAGTGCCATAGCGCCGCTGCGTGAAGTCTTGTCTCCGATGGTGGTGAGAAGCTTCCCGTCCTCCAGAACAATCGACACACCATGGTGTGCGGAGTCAGCCTTGTACGTCTGTGCCGCAGGCACAGCACCCTCAGCCTTGGCGAGCTCGTCGGTCTTGAGGATGGTGGTGGTGCCCGTCCCGTCGTCGAACAGGACGGTGTTGCCGGCGTGCCGGACCAAGTGGCCGGCAGCCGTTGCGTCAACCCGCAAATCGGTGAGCTTGGGTTCCACCGTATCCAGCAGCTGGAAGCCTGCCTTGGTGGTGACAAAAACGTGACGACCGTCCCCGGCAGCGTTCAGCCTGGTGAACTCCTCGGAGTCGAATTTCTTGACGACCTCCAATGTCTTGCTATCCAGGACGCTGATGCCTCCCGGGTAGGAGATGGCAACCCGTCCTTGCGCTTCGACCGAATCCGTGGAGGATGCGCTGGGCGTATCGGATGTACCGGCTGGAGTGGTGCTACCCGTTGTGGTGTTGGCGCAGGCGGAGGCCAGGAGCGTCATCCCGGCTATCAGTGCGATGCCACCCAGGCGGGTGCTTCTTTGGCGAAGCATGTATGGGTTCCTCATTCTGTTGTGGTGTTCAGGTGCTGGTGAAGTGATCAGGGTTTGAGTCCGGTGACTATGCGCTCGGTATTGGCGCGCATCATGTCCAGGTAGGTTGCTGCCCCGCCGTCGGGTCCTGTCAGGGATTCGGTGAAAAGCTCCGCGACCTGGACCTGGACGCCGGCTTCATTGGCGAGGACTTGCACCAGCCGGTCCGGCTGGGACGAGTCCGCAAAAATGGTGGGGGGGACGCCGGCACCACGGATGGCCTCGCTGAGTTGGCGCAGGTCAGCTGCACTCGGCGCCGCCAAGGTAGTCCCCCCCCGGGGGATGACCGCACCAACAACCTGGAAGTCGAAGCGTTTGGCAAGGTAGCCGAAAACATGGTGGTTTGTGACCAACGCCCTGCGCTCCTTGGGGATGGCAGCAAATGCGCCAGTCATTTCTGTGTCCAGCTGAGTGAGCTTGTCCCGGTAGGCCGCTGCGCTGGAAGCAAGCTTGGTGGGGTCGATTCCGTCGATATCGCGTGCGGCGCCTTCAACAGCGTCCACGACGTCGATCATTGCTGCCGGGTCGGTCCAGAAATGAGGGTCAGGTGCCCGTTCGGCGTCACCGGAACTGTAAGGCACGACGTCGATCACCTCACCTGCCGCCAATACCGGCGCACCGGCTTTCGCGGCCCTGTCCAGGTGTTGCTGCAGCCCTTCCTCCAGGCCAAGGCCATTGGAAACCACCAGGTCTGCGCTGCCCATGAGGGCAGCCTGTTGCGCCGATATTTCGAACGAGTGCGGATCAGCGTTGGGCTGCATGAGGGTAGTTACTTCAGCCTGGTCGCCGAGGACCTCTTTCGTGATGTCACCCAGGATGTTGGTTGTCACCACTACCTGCGGCTTCTCCGGAGTCCCGGGGGGGTGGGAGCAACCTGACAGAACCAGCCCGGCCACCGCGGTGAGGGCAAGTAGAGCCGCCCGCCTCATCGGCCGGTCTCCACGAAATGAACCGGCTTCGTAGGCAACTCGAGGGTCCGGGCAATCCGGGCGTCATCGACATAGTCAATTTCATGGATCACACCCTCGGCGGGCGCATTGACGTAGGCGCGTTGGGCGTCAACTGTGAGATGAATATTGCCGGCGAAGGCCGGATCAGCCAGTGATCCGACCAACAGCGGTTTCGTGCTGGCAATCTGTTCTTTGGATGATCCGTCATAAACCTGAACCGTGCCGTCGGCGCCGATGACCACCACGTGGTGGTCGGCGTCGTCGACCGTAGCGGCAGCGACAACGGGGGGGGTACTCGTCGGCAGCCATTCCCACGTGCGCTGGCGGGTGTTCAGGAGCCAGACCCCCCCGGAATCGGTGCTGAGGCCGGCAATCGTGGGCCTGCTCTTGCGTCCGTCGAATTCGGTGGCCGGGGGCAGCGACGCCTCCGGGTAGGGAACCCTTTCGAATACTGGCGTTGACCCTTCCATCGTTGCGATCACCGCACCATCGGAGCAGCCAACCACCAATCCCACCCTGGTGGTGATAGTTCCTGCCGCTGCGGGGGGGCAGTCGGTGGCGGCCAGTTCCTTACCGTCGACGTCAATGGCTCGCAGGCGGGCGGCATTCCCCGCATTGTCGGTTCGGTGACCACTGCCCCCTTCACCCAGTGGAGCGATCAAGCCTGCGTGCGGTTCAGTCTTGAAGCGAAGGGTCTCGGTAATGGTCCCGCCGGAGAGCTCCGGATTATCCAGAAGTACTGCCTCCCCGGAGTTTGGGAAGAACATCCCCGTTGTGCCGGCCGTAGACAGCAGCCCCGTGGCAATGGTGGCAGTACCTTCACCGTCAACCCTGCCAATATTCCTCGCTGCGCCCCGGTAGTAGTGGAAGTGATCCACGTGATCCCAGGTCCACGCGCCACTGTCCACGATGTCTACACCTGTGTTGCTGGCGGCAAAGACGTAACGCCCGTCGGTGCTGACCTCAGCTGGAGACCGGACCTTCCCCAACCGGGACTGTGTCCCGTTCAGGAGGTCCAGCATGGAGGTTTCGCCTTCGGCGTCGATGGCCACAAGGTGAAGCTGAGGTTCAGCGACCTCGGCCACTCCGGTGATCGTCCCGTGCCCGTCACCGGTCGACGCCGATTCGCTCGCGTCAGGTTGTGGCGCCTGCGCAGTGGACGGATTGCCGCACCCAGCAAGAAAGAGCAGCGTCAGCGTGGCTAGTGCCACCGGTTTTGTAGGGAGGTACATGATTACTTTCCAGTGAGGGATACAAAGTCAGGGGCCGGTTCCGGCTCAGGAATTTTGACCGCCCGCGTGCTGCGTCCTGCGTATAGGTGCCCACCAATACCGGATAAGGCGGCCAGAGTAATGGCCGCCATGGCGATGGATGCGCCCGCAGCTGTGCCGGCGTACCAGGAACACAGCAGACCAAGGGCCACGGCCACTGTCCCGAAGGCGACTGCTACGGTCATGCGGGCCGGAATACTGCGTGTCCACGGGCTGGCCGCAACTGCCGGCGCGAGCAGGAGTCCCACCACCAGCAGCGACCCCCCCACGGCCTGATAGGACGACACAACGGCAAGGGTTACCAATCCCACCAGTGCCAGCTGGGCTACATGCGGACGGAGTCCCAATGTTTGGGCGATCCGCGTATCGAACGCTGCGGCCACGAAATTGCGGTGGAGGATGACCGCAATCGAGATTGTGGCAGTCGCCGCCAGCAACAGCCCAAGCAGGTCACCATCGTCCATGGCGAGGATGTCACCAAACAGCATGGCAGTCGCGTCCGTGGCAAAAGAGCGTGAGTGGGACACAATAATGACCCCGAGCGACAGCATCGAAACGAAGAGCAGGCCGATGCTGGTGTCATACGACAAGCGGCCGCGGCGCTGCAAAAGGCTGATCATCGCGCTCATGACGACGGCGCTCACCGCGCCGCCCGCTATGGCCGGGGGGGCGCCGGCGACTGTTGCCAGGGCCACCCCCTGGCAGCATCCCGTGACCGATGGCTTCGCCAAGGAAGGCCATCCCCCGGATGATGACCCAGGTGCCAACGACACCGCAGATGATCGCGACGAAGGCACCACCGACGAGGGCCCGGAGGAAGAAGTCTGCGGTAAACGGTTCAATTAGCCAGTGCACTCAGTCACTGTAAAGCATATTGAGATTCATTATCAAAAAGGATTAGGATCGAGTGTGAACTCTTCCAATTCAGCCCTGCGCGCCCGCAACCTTCACTTCAGCTTTGGTGACGCTCCAGCACTGGTAGGCGTCGATCTGGACCTCGAGTGGGGGGGCAAAGTGACCGCCATTGCCGGCCCCCAATGGAGCAGGCAAATCGACGCTCATCGAGATCCTTGCGGGGGGGGTTCGTAAAGCCGCCCGCGGGACGGTGGACCGCAAGGACGACGTGGCTTGGTAATCCAACGGGTGACAACCCCCCGACGCTCTCCCCCCTCACCGTTCAGGACGTGGTGACGATGCACGTGGGGGGGCGGTTCATCAAGCCGGGCGCCGATAAACCGCGCCCCCAAAATAGGAGCAGCGGAACGAAAAGCGCGGGTCTCTGAGGCCCTGGCCCGGGTTCAGCTCAAGGAACACGCCTCATCGCCGTTCAATGCACTGTCCGGAGGCCAACGACAGCGTGCGCTACTGGCCCAAGGCATAGCCCGCCGTGCACGGATCTTCCTACTCGATGAGCCCGCGGCGGGGGGGCTGGATCTGGAAAGCCGGCAGCGCACGAGGGCCATGCTCGCAGCAGAAGCAGCGCGCGGTGCAGCAGTGGCCTGCGTCAGCCATGACGAAGAATCAATTGAAGCCGCAGACTGCATCGTGAGACTAATCAGCGGCCGACGCGTCAGCTAGCTCTGACGTCAAACGACCTTGAGCTCCCGGATGGTCAGGTCCTGGAACGTCGCCGCTCCTTCATGGGCGTAGAGGCGGATACCGTCATCGCCTTCAAGCGGGAAGACCCGGTGCGAATGCACCACACGGCCATCCCCCCCAATGAACATCTCCACGCTTGTGCGATCCACGAGGATGCGGATGGTCAGGCGCCCGGCGGAGGGGTCCATTGGTGTTTGGGTTTCGCCTGCTGTGGGGTTGATGGTGGGGCGGCGGTTGACGTACGTGAACGGACCTGACAGGAAGGCACCTGCGGCCACATGCCTGCGCCCGCCTGGTGCACGGCATACTTCCAGCCCGAGATTGGCCGGCGGCGAGGCCGGATCCCACACCACCTCGCAACTCAGATCATAGGCGCTTGAGCGAACCTTCAGATCATGAGTACCAGCAACCGACACATCACCCAGTAGATGTGTGCGCTTCACGTGGTCCCCCCAGCGCAGACGTTGGCGCGGAGACGAGGTAGTAGGTGCCGTTTCCACGCTTGAGCCGGACATCGCGGACGATCATGTCATCGCCGTTATAGCCGTCAGTGGCAAGGGTCGGCGTGTTGTGCGGGTAGTCCCAGAAATTTGCCCAACCGATCGCCCGGCGGAGGGTTGGGTCCTCAGCACCAGATACAACATGATGCGGGTAGGTCACTGCACCGTAGAAGTCGAAGCCATAATCGAGCCATTCCGGCTCGTCATGGTCCGGTGTGAAGGAACTGCCGTCAAAAGCTCCCGTCCAGTACGCATACGTCGCGGGCAGTCCGCGACCCTTGCCGTTCGCACTGGTGCCGAGAACCCAATGCGAGGTGCCGTCGTCGGCCGTCATTCGAAAGATGTCCGGACACTCGAGCAGACCCAAGTCAGTGCGCACGAACTCGCCAACACGCTTCCAGGACCGCAGGTCCGGTGACGTGTAGAACCCGAGCTTTTGCCCTTCTGCATTAACCATGAACCACCGCCCACGGTCCTCGTCCCAGATGACCTTGGGATCGCGGAAATCCTGCACTCCCGGGTTGGGCAGCACCGGGGGGGCCTCGCCTCCCGGCTTGAAAGAGCGGCCCCTGTCCGTGGAGTACCAGAGGTACTGTGCCTGCCGGCCCTCCGGCGCCTGGGTGACAAGGGCAATGACCGCGCCGGCCCCGTATCCTGCGGTATTTTCCTCATCGACCACCAGGCATCCGGACCAGCAGTCACCGTTGCCGTTGCTGAACTTCGGGATGGCGACACCGCGGTCCCGGAACGCGACGTGATCGGTAGTGGTGGCCCGTCGCCATGACGTGCCGCCACCGCCACTGATGTAGTCGGCGTTGTACAAGTAGTAGTAGTGGTACTCGCCATCCAGGTAGATGGGTCGCTGGGGATCGTTCTTCCAGTTGTCGGCCACGCTGAAGTGATAGACCGGGCGCATCCGGGATGATCCTTTCGAAGGGCCACCCACCGCCGAGGCGGGGCCGGCGGGACTGGACAGCGCCAGGGACCCGCCCAGCGCAACCGCCCCCAGCGCCGGTCAGCAGTCCACGGCGGGAGACCGCTGAAGATTTCTCCATGGGTTTCACTTTCCTTCCGGCAAGAGGCTCCGGGTACTTTCAAAAATCCCGGCCATGGTCCAGGCATCGAAAGTAAGGAGCCGCGCCGAACCTTCGGTAGCGGCCAATGTCACGCGCTCGCCGCCCAGGGTCGGGTAGACACGGGCCGTGAGGGGCTTGCCGTTGGCAAAAATCTCGACGGCGGACCGGTCCACCACCACGCGAAGGCGAACCCGACCGTCCATCATGGGAACGGGGGCCGGACTTGTCCTCCACATCGACGGCAGGGTCGAGGCTGCTGCGGGTACGATCCAAGCGCAGAGTGCCGACGGGGGGTGCCATCTGCGGCCCGACTCAGCACTATCACGGTCTCCTCGACACCGTCCGGAGACGTCAGCACTCCCAGCCGAACCTCCGCACCAGGCGCAAGCTGCAGGTCCAGCTCCAGGTCCACCTGGTTGCGGATGCACCGGTCTCAAGGGACGTTCCAGCCCCCCCTGCCAGCACCTGGCCGGGGACGGTGACGTGGTTTCTGCGCAGCTTCTCAATTTCGGGAACCGGCGCAAACTCCAAGGTTCCATCGTTGGCCACGGTGGTGACCCGTGGGAGCTCATTACGCCCGACCAGCCGGCTTCCACCATCGCCGCATCACTCCGGCCTTCCTGCATCCAGCCGAACATGACACGGCGGCCGGACTCATCTTCGAAAGACTGCGGTGCATAGAAGAAGCGGCCTCCGTAGTCCAGACGATGCAGTGCCTCCGGCTCGAAGGCATCCCCGGCGTAGCGGCCGGTCCAGTACAGCGGATGGCGGGTTACGCCGTCGTCCCACGCGGAAAAGACCAGCACATCAGGCGAGTTGTCAGTAGGGGCAGAACCCAACGAACCCTGCCCGGCGCGGAACAGGTCAACGCATTCCCACATGGTCCCGGTCCAGTCAGTGTCCGCAGGATCGCCCTGCGAAGCATCGCCTATGCACAAGGGACCGATGTAATCCCAGGACCTTAGATCCGAAGACTCGTACAGGAAGGCCGTGCCGCCGCGATGACGAATGCCCGACCCCCCCACCAGCTGTCGCCACTTGGTGCCTTCGCGCCATACGCAATGATCGCGGTATGCGGTGATCTCCACTCCGGCCGGCGGCGCCGCGATCACTGGATTCCCGGGGGTCCTTGGTCCAGTTCTGCAGGTCCGGGGGATCCTGCAGCGACGCAGGGCAGCTCGTTGCCCTCGAACCGTCCCGAGTACACCAAGGTGGGTGTGCCGCCGTCGTTCACCAATACCCCCCCGACCAGCAGCCATCAGCGTCCGGTCCCGCGGACGGTTCCAAGGCAACGGGCAGGTCAGTCCAGGTCACGAGGTCGGTGCTGGTGGCGTGGCCCCCACTGGATGCGATGGTGGAAAGCACTCCGGGTTGTACTGGTAGAAGAGGTGGTACGTGCCGTTCCACTGGCTGACGCCGTTGGGATCGTTGAGCCAGCCGGCCGGCGACACGAAATGGAACCGCGGGCGGAGGGGGGGTCGGCCTCAGCCCGGGTCAGCAACTCGTCCTGGGGGGGAACGGTGGCGAGCGGGTGGGTTAGTTCAGTCATGCGGAAGCCACTTCCTGAGCGTTCGACGCCGGGCCGCTGGATTGGATTGGTTCGCTCGCCAATGCATGGCCGCCGGCTGCGGCCCACGGCCGGTACAGATGGCAGCGCACCCAGTGACGGTTCGCAGGGTCACCCACTTGATGGCGCACAGGTTCTTCGGCCGAACATGGCTGGTTCGGATCGCCGTCGAACGCGCAGTGCGTTGAGGCCATGACCGCCTGCCGCAATTCGGCCCTGCGGACGGGGGGGTCATACGAGCCTGCCCGGGCGGGGGTCCGGAACAGCCGAAAGCAGCAGTTGCGTATATGGGTGCGCAGGATTGGACAGCAGGTCCAGGGACTCGCCCTCCTCGACTAGTTCACCGGCGAACATGACTGCCGTCCGGTCCGCCAAGTAACGGCGGATGCGAGGTCGTGCGTGATGTAGAGCATGGAGATGCCCTGCTCGTCGCGGAGCTTGCGCATCAGGTTCAGCACGCCGATCCGGACAGAAACATCAAGCATCGAGGTAGGTTCGTCGGCAAGGATGACCTGCGGCTCAACGGCGAGCGCCCGGGCTATGGCTACGCGTTGGCGCTGGCCGCCGGAAAGCTCATGCGGATAGGAGTTCAGCATGTCAGCCTGCAGACCGACAGTGGTCATGAGTTCTGCAAGCCGACGCTGGGTCTCCTGCTCGGAACCGCCGCTCTTGCCATGGATCGCCAACGAGCGCCGCAGGAAATGGTCCATCCTGTGAGCGGGGTTCAATGAACCGAAGGGGTCCTGGAACACCATCTGCAGTTGCGAGCGAAATGCACGCGACGCTTGGAAACGATCCCGTTTGAGGATGTCGACGCGTCAATCAGGATTGCGCCGGTGCTCGGCTTTTCGAGCCTCGCGACGCAGCGGGCCAAGGTGCTCTTGCCGGAACCGGACTCCCCCCACAAGCGCCACGATTTCACCGCGGCCAATGCTCAGGTCCACGCCGTGCAGGGCACGGACCGAATCGCGCGAGAACAGCCCGCCGATGGGGGGGAATGACTTCCCCCAGGCCGCGGATCTCGAGGGCGGGGGGGTGCCGGTGCCGGCCACGGCCGGTGGGCTCATGAGTGAGTGGCTCATCGTGCAGCTCCTTCCAAGTGTGTTGAATCAACCGCCGGGGTGTCGGCACCAAACGGAGCTACGAAATGGCCGGGTGCTTCTTCGGTGAGGTCCGGGATGTTCCGGAACTTCACGCCGTCGGGCAGTCCCGTCAACGGAACGCGGGGACCGGTGAGCGGCGGAAACGCGCCCATGAGGCCTGGGTGTAAGGGTGGCGGGGATTGGCGTAAACGTCCTGGGCTTTCGCGGTCTCCACGATCCGGCCGCCGTACATCACGGCCATGCGGTGCGAGAGCTCCACCATGAGGGACATGTCGTGCGTGATGAAGAGGACGGAGAAGCCGAGTTCACGCTGGAGGTCCTTGATTTGTGCCATGATCTCCTGCTGCACCACTACGTCCAGGGCGGTGGTGGGCTCGTCCAGGATCAGCAGTGACGGCTTGAGCGCCACGGCCATGGCAATCACGGCTCGCTGGCGCATGCCGCCCGAGAGTTGGTGCGGATAGGACTTGAGCCGTGCGGGATCGATCCTCACGAGTTCCAGCAGTTCACCGGCACGCCTCAGAGATTCCTTACGGGAGTAGCCGGCGTGAGTGGTGAAGATGTCAACGATCTGTTCGCCTATGGTCAGTACCGGATTAAGCGAGTTCATGGCGGACTGGAAGACCATCGCCACGTCCTGCCAGCGGAAGCGCCGCAGCTCTTCAGGCTCATGCCAGGACGTCCTTGCCGCCGAAGGAGATGCTGCCGCCTGCAATCTTTGCGGGGTCCTTCAGGAGCCTCATGATTGAGTTGGCAATAGTGGACTTCCCGCAGCCGGACTCCCCCGCGAGGCCGAACACCTCACCGGTGCCAATGCTGAAGGAAACGCGGTCGACGGCGGTGGTGGACCGGGTGTCGCCGATGTACTTGACGGTGAGGTCCTTGATGTCAAGGACTGGTTCGTGGGAGCCGAAGGAAACTTGGGAGATGGTCATTTGGCGGCGCTCCTTTCGGTGTCTTTTGGAGTCTTGATTTTTCGCAACCGCGGGTTGGTGACCTCATCCACGGCATAGTTGATGAGGGCAAGGGCGAAGGCGACCAGCGCTATACACACGCCTGAGGGGACGAAGACCCACCAACTACCGGTGAGCAGGGCGCCTTCGTTGCCGGCCCAGAAGAGGTTGTTGCCCCCCCAGGAGACCGTGCTGACATCGCCCAGGCCCAGGAACTCCAGGCCCGCTTGGGCACCGATTCCGTAAATCACGCAGGCAAGCAGGGTGCCCATGACAATCGAGGCCATGTTGGGCAGGATTTCGCGGAACATGATCCGACCCGCCCGTTCCCCCCCGGACACCACGGCCGCGGCCACGAAGTCCTTGGATCGGATGGACAACGCCTGTGACCGAAGGACGCGGGCAGAGCCGGCCCATCCGGTGACGACGAGTACCAGGATTACCGTGCCCAGGCCCGGCGGAAGGAACGCGGCCAGGATGACCAGCAGCGGCAGGCCGGGCAAGAGCAGGAAAACGTTGGTAACCAGGGACAGTGCTTCGTCAATGAACTTGCCGAAGTACGCCGAGGCGAGGCCCACGAGGATGCCGATGAACGTGGACGCCACCCCCCCGACGGTCAGCCCCCCCACGAAGAGGGAACTCCGTGAGCCGTGGACGGTCAGTGCGAGCACATCCTGTCCCTTGGCGGTGGTGCCAGCCAGTGCTCGGCAGATGGTTCCAAAGAAGCCATCGCGGTAATCCTCGACGGGTCGCCGGGAAACAGCACCGGCGCCAGCAGGGCCAAGGCAATGAAGATGAACATCACGGCCATGCCCGTCAGGGCCTTCTTGTTGTTGAGGAGCCCATGGACGAAGCTGCGGTTGGGTTTGCGGACAGCCGGTGTTGGAGTTGGCTGCTTCAGAAGTGCGGTTGTCATGATCAGTCCTCTAGTTGCTGCGCACGCGCGGGTCGAGGCGGACGTAGAGGATGTCCACCAGGAAGTTGGCAAGCAGCACAGCGGCGGTGATGGTCAGGAACAGGCCCTGCATGAGCGGATAGTCGAGGCCTTGGACGGCATTGAGGAGCTGGTAGCCGACGCCGGGATAAGCGAA
Organism: Paenarthrobacter nitroguajacolicus JCM 14115; assembly: GCA_001313365.1. The sequence continues at coordinate 42,510 of BBFS01000006.1, read as the reverse complement.
CACCACCTCCGTGAGCAGCGCACCACCCACCACGAACCCCCCCAATCCCATGCCGAAGCTGGTTACCGACGGGAGCATGGCATTGCGTGCCGCGTAGCGGAGCATGATGCGGCCGGGGGCGGAGTCCCTTTGCTTCGGCCATGGTGATGTAGTCCTCGGAATTCGTGGCAATCATGGTGTTTCGCATGCCCAGCATCCAACCTCCGACGGAAACCAGCACGATCGTCAGCGCGGGCAGCACAAGGTGGGCACCGACGTCGCCGATGAACTCCCAGGTGAACGCCGGCTCCAAACCGTCAGTAAACGCATGTCGGATCGGGAACCAACCCAGCACCACACCGAACAGGTACAGCGCACCCATGGCAAGCCAGAAGTACGGGAACGAGCCGATGAAAACCAGCACCGGCGGAAGCGCCGAGTCGATCGCGCCGCCACGGCGCCAGGCGGCCAGGATGCCCAGCAGGTTACCCACGACGGCGGCAACCACCAGTGCGGTACCGCCCAGCAGAAGTGTCCAGCCGATTTGGGACGAGATGACTTCGGTGACGGGGGGGGTGGGGAAACGGGAGATGGAAACACCCATTTGCCCGGTGAAGATGTTGTGCATGTAGTCGATGTATTGCTCCCAAATGGCCGATCGTCAACACCCAGCAGCTTGCGCAGGGCCTCGATTTGTTCGGGCTGCATTCGGTCCTGGGAGCGGGCGAACATCCGGGAGACGGGGGGGTCACCGGGCATGAAACGCGGGAGCAGGAAATTCAGGGTGATGGATGCCCAGAAGGCGATCAGGTAGAAACCCAGGCGGCGCAGGATGAAGCGCACGGTTTCCCTCCATTCGGGAATTGCGGAAAGTTTGGGGGGGCACGTCCGGGCGGAGTTGGCCGCCCGGACGTGCGGTGTGAGGCCCGTGAGGGGGGCCTAAAGCGGTGGGCCCACGCCGCCCGGGTTCCCTGGCCGAAGCGCAGCGAGGTTAGGGCGGTGGGGGGGACTACTTGCGCGGTTCCAGCGTGGTCAGTACCAGCACCGTTGTAGGTGAACGGACCGAGAGGGTGGCGTACGGGTTGCCCTCAGTGGGCCAGCCGGTGAATCGGGTGTCATTGAAGGCTCCCCCCCATTCCGGGCCGGAGAACAGCGGCACCAGCGGTGCGACGTCGTTGTACTCTTCCTGCAGCTTGTTGGCGAGGTCCTTTTGCTTGGACTCATCACTTGCCGCGGCGAAGTCGGCAAGCAGTGCATCCGCTTTCGTGTCGCCGAAGCGGTGGTAGTTGTCGAACGTCTTGGTGCCCAGGGGGGGCTTCACTGTTGCTGTGCCCATTGACGTGTTGAAGTACTTGTACGGGCTGGGGGGGTCGTTGGCGCTCCAGACAATGCCGGAGTCGAAGTCGCCGGTCTCATAGCCGGCAACCACGGCAGCCCAATCCGGGGACTCCACCTTGCAGTTACGCCCACTTCGGCCAGGTTCTGCGCGATCACGTTGGCCACTGACAGCCAGTCGGAGGAAGTGGCGCCCACGGAGATCTCGAATTCGAACGGCTTTCCGTCCTTCATCGTGCGCTTTCCGTCGGCTCCCTTGGGATATCCGGCCTTGTCCAGAAGCTCGTTGGCCTTTTCCACATCGTGGTTCGTCCACGTGCAGTTGTCCTTGACCGCGGAGTTCTTCCAGGTTTCGTAGTTGCCGGAGAGCCCGGTGCAGTCCGCCGGTTTCGCGTAGCCGCTCATGCCGATCTTGGTGACTTGCTCGCGGTCAACGGCCATGCTCAGTGCCTTGCGGACATCAACGTCGTTGAACGGCGCTTTAGTGGTGTTGAGTTGCCAGTTGATCATGGCACCCGTGGCCGGGAACCAGTATTGACGGTGTTCCTTGTCCTTGGAAACGAAGGTCTTTTCGATGTTCGGGATGTACTGCGGAGCCCAGTCCACGTCGCCATTCGCGGCGGCGAGGTTGGCGCCGTCGTTTCCTGCAAAAGCGAGCATCTTGATGCCGGCGATCTTCTGCTTCTCCGGCTGCCAGTAATTCGGGTTCTTGGTCAGCACGAACGACTGGGCCTGGAAACTGTCCACCTCGGTATAGGGTCCGGTGCCCACCGGCTTGGCGTTTGCGTCCTTTTCCGGGTCCGGCAAAGCGGACCAGATGTGCTTGGGCAGGATGACGAGCTGGCCGACGTCGTAAAGGGCCGGTGACCAGGGCTTGTTGAAGTTGAACGTGACTTTGTTGCCCTCGGCCGTAACGGTGTCCAGATACTCGAAGCCGCCCTTGATCTTTTTCTGAAGTTCGAACGTATAGGCAACATCGTCAGCCACGAAGGGCTGCCCATCGGACCACTTCACACCGTCACGGAGGGTGAAGGTAAGTGACTTGCCGTCCTCCGCAGCATTCCACTCGGTGGCAAGCCACGGCACCGTGTCTCCCTTGGCCGGGTTGAAGATCAGGAGGGATTCGTAAATGGACTGCTGAACCATCGGGTTGACCGTGGGAGCGAACGGTTGAAGTTCTGCACGAACGTGCCCATGTCCTCACGCGGGATGGTGAGAAACGCGCTGGCGTTCGCTCCGGCGTCGGAAGTGCTTGTCTTGGTGACATTGGCCGTGCAGCCGGTGAGCAGCATTGCGCCCACTGCAAGGCTTGCCGCCGTCATCCGGGCGGCCCTGAAATATCGGGGGGGTTGTGTCATGATGGTTATCTCTTTCCTATCTTCATCAGCAAGGTGAAGGGGTTGGTAAGGGGGGGTTTGCTCTTCGACGTTGATTTCGCGGTCAGACCGAAGAGCGTTCTAGCAGCGGACAGTCGACCAATTGCTGGTCGGCAATAATCGGCTGTCCTGCTGTTAGGGCGGCGAGCGTTTGGACGCCCAAGGCGCCCATTTTTTCGAATGGCAACGCAACCGTTGTCAGCTTTGGCCGTAGGTAGGCCGCGATGAGTTCCTGGTTGTCGAAGCCGATCACGGCGATGTCCCCGGGGGGGATGGTCAGGCCCCGTTCCTTGATGGCGTCATATGCGCCCATCGCCATGCGGTCATTGAGGCAGAACAAGGCCGTTGGCCTGTCCTGTTGTGGATAGCGGTCCAGTATCCGGCAAGCGGCTTCATAACCGCCATCGGCCGTGGCATATCCCGACACCACCAGTTCCGGGTCCAGCTCCAGTCCGGCGACGGCAAGCGCTTCGCGTGCACCTTCCAGCCGCCCCCCCACTGCAGCAGGAATAACCGGGTCAAGGTTGATGACTCCAATCCGGGTGTGGCCGGCTTGGAGCAACCGCTCGACGGCGATCCTTCCTCCCCCCACGCTCGTCAGGACGATCGAGGGAAGCTTACCGTCTACATCGAAGCAGTTGATTAACACGGTGGGTACTTCATTGGCACTCGCCGGAACGTGGACGCCCCGGTGAAAAGTAGCTGCGTAGAGAAGTCCTTCCACTCGTTGTTCCAGCAGCTTTTCAGTTGCAGCATCTTCCAGGCCCTCGTTGGTCCTACGGCATCGGCCTGGTCGGAGGGCGCGATGAGCAGGAACCGGCGGTCAAGCCAGGCTTGGTCCTGGGCTCCTTTGATGATGTTGACGGCGAACGGTGCCGTGACGATCTCCGTCACGATCCCGTACCAATCGCTGCGCCGCGATGCCAGCGCACGGCACCGGCGTTGGGCCTGTAACCCAGTTCCTGCACAGCGTGGTTGATCCGAGTGCGGGTTTCCTCGGAAATGCTGGCGTTTTCGCGGTTGCTCAAAACAAACGAAACCGCAGTCCGGGAAACGCCGGCATGTTTGGCGACGTCTTTCATGGTGACTCCCCGCTGCCGTACAGGTACGGCCTCGCCAGGGGTGGTTTTCGCCATTGAACGCTCCGGGTGATCTTGTTTGGTCCGAGTGTGGTGCCAGGCCATCATTGCCTGGCTTGCTCTGCAGGAAACGCTGTTGGTAACGCGCGTTACTTGTTGAGCATGTGACCTAGGTTACCCGCGTTACTTCAAATCTGTCAACAGGTGGTTTTGACAGACTTGAAGGTTCAAAACCGCGCCGTCTGCCGTCTATTTTGCGCTGGGTTCGTCCGCAGATGCGTCGGGCAGTTCTTCGTTCGGGACATCGTGAACTTTTTTCGGGATCTTGCCCTCAACGTCGGCAGGTACGGGCGGGTCTTTCTCTTCATCAGTAGACATGAGCCAAGCATAGGGGGCGCGTGCTGACAGTCGATGGATTCTTCAGCCTGCCAGAGCCTTGAAAAGGTGGGGCGTAGTGTGGACGTTGGACGAAAGGAGCACTTCATGAAGAAAATCCTCATGGTACTGACCAGCGTTTCCGAGCTCGGCGATACGGGCGAGAAGACCGGCTACAACGTGGCCGAAGCCGCACATCCGTGGAAGGTGTTCAAAGATTCAGGTCACTTCGTCGATTTCGCCTCGATCAAAGGCGGCCAGCTCCCAGCGACGACGTAGACACGGATGATCCCATCCAGGTCGCCTTTACCAAGGATGAGACACGCGCGCCGGCCTCTACAACACTGCCCGCGTGGATGTTATTGATCCCGGGCAATATGATGCCGTCTACCTCGTGGGAGGACACGGCACTATGTGGACTTCCCGCACAGCGAAGGACTGCAGCGCCTGGTTGCCAGCGTTTACGACGCCGGCGGCTTGGTGGGCGCGGTCTGCCATGGTCCGGCTGGACTGCTGAATGTGGAGTTGGAGAACGGATTCCGGCTTGTCCAAGGCCGGGACGTGGCCGCGTTCACCAATGACGAGGAAGTTGCCGCCGGGAAAGACAAGGTCATTCCATTCTTCCTGGCAGACCGCTTGGAGGAACAGGGAGCACGACATGTCTCCGCGGGCATCTTTGAAGAAAAAGTGGCGGTAGACGAACGACTGGTCACCGGTCAGAATCCTGCTTCAGCTGCCGGAGTAGCCAAGGAGATGGAGAAGCTCTTCGCCCAGGTCATCCATCAGGAAAAGGCCGAGGAGCAGCACGAGGCGGAGGCGCTGCGCGCTGAGAAGGACGCGGAAAAGACCGCTAAGAAGCAGGCAGCGGCGGACACGGAACACTAGAGGTTCCGCCCGTCATCGTATACTCCGAACATGCCGATTATGCGACTCTACCCAGGTATTCACACGCCGCTGTCCGCCCTTAAGCAGGACGGAGTTCTCCTGTGAGCGGCGGTCTCGTCGCACTGTTGGACGATGTCGCAGCGCTGGCCCGCATAGCGGCTGCCTCCGTGGACGACATCGCAGCAGGAGCCGCCAAAGCCGGGGGGGCCAAAGCTGCCGGCGTTGTCATTGACGACGCCGCGGTCACACCCCAATATGTCTCAGGGGCGGACCCGTCACGCGAACTGCCGATGATCAAACGGATCTTCTGGGGGGGCTCGCTGCGAAACAAGCTAGTGATCATTCTGCCGGCCCTGCTGCTGATTAGCGCTTTCATACCGGGAGTAATTCCGTTCATCCTCATGCTGGGCGGAAGCTACCTCTGCTACGAGGGCGCCGAAAAGGTGTGGCACAAATTCCGCGGTGACCATGCTGATACCGAGAAGGCACCGGCCGTCCAACGCGGCCTGAAGCAGAGGCGAAAGTTACCAAGGGCGCCATCACCACCGACTTCATCCTGTCCTGCGAGATCATGGTCATCGCCATGAATGAGGTGGCCGCCGAGTCCCTGTGGGTCCGGGCGTTCATCCTGGTCGTCGTAGCGATCGCGATTACTGTCATTGTGTATGGCGCCGTCGGCCTCATCGTGAAAATGGACGATATTGGCCTGCACCTGACCACCAAGGCCTCCGAGGCTCCCAGCGCTTCGGCCGGCTGCTCGTGAAGGGGGGGATGCCGGCCGTACTGGCCGCCATCACCCTCATAGGAACGATCGCCATGCTGTGGGTTGGTGGTCACATCATGCTGCAGGGTGCGTACGACCTCGGCTGGCACGGCCCCTATGACCTTGTCCATGTACTGGAGACACCCTTCGTCGGAATCCCTGTGGTGGGCGGCTTCCTTGCCTGGCTCGTGAACACGATCTGCTCAGCCATTCTCGGAGCCATCTGGGGGGGCCTGGTCATCATGCTCATCCTGCACCCGCTGCTTAAGGTGCTGCCGTTTGGCAAGAAGAAGGATGGACACGAAGAGGGCGATGTCCGCGCCGCGATCGCCGGTCACAAGCCGGCCAAACACAACCCAACTAAGTAGCAGATGACGCCGTTTTGAGGGCTCAAAACGGCATGTACTGCGACCTACTTGGGCGCGCGACGACGATTCGGCGTCCTAACAGGCTGACTCCATCAGGACATCGGTAACGATGACCGACAACAAATTCAGTGGCACTGCGTCCAGGTTAAGACCCGGACGCGGTGCCACTCTCATGTGATGAGGTCATAGTGCGTCGCACTCTTGTGCTGAGGGCCACATGACGCTTTGATATATTAGTCATGTATTAGATGTCTACGAATGACTCTTAACTCAACGAGGAGTACACAGCATGCAGCAACTCGCGCATCGACTCGAACGGCTCGGCACCGAAACCGCCTTTAGCGTCGCCCAAGCGGCGGCAGCTTGGAAGGCGAAGGGGAATCTGGTTTACCCCCCCTTCCACCTCGGTGACATCAACATCCCCACCGCCCCCCGCACATCGTCGAAGCCATGACCAAGGCAATCGCCGACGGCTACACGGGCTACTGCCCCCCCGGCCCCCCCGGCATCCCCCCCCAGCTGCGCGAAGCCCTCGCCGAAGACATCGGCTCACGCCGCGGCATCAGCCTCTCCCCCCCCGACAACGTCGTGGTCATGACGGGCGGCAAGCCGGTCATCACGAAGTTCCTGCAGGCAGTGATGAACCCCCGGTCAGGAAGTGCTGTACCCGAATCCCGGCTTCCCGATCTACGAGTCGCAGATCGAATACCTCGGAGGCACAGCAGTACCGTACCGCTACCTCCCCACGAGCCAGGGCTTCTCGATCGACCTCGACCAGGTGCGCGCATCGATCACGCCGAACACCGTTGCCATCATCTACAACGACCTGCAGAACCCCCCCATCTCCGCGGAATCCACTGCAGCTGAGCGCGAGGCCATTGCCCAGATCGCCCAGGAGCACAATCTCTGGGTGCTCTCCGACGAGGCCTACTTCGAGACCCGCTACGAAGGAGTCTCCAGTTCGATCACGTCGCTTCCGGCATGGCCGAACGAACCGTGATCCTCTACACCTTCAGCAAGAAGTTCGCCATGACCGGCTCACGCCTCGGCTGTGCCGTAGCTCCCCTTGAGATCGCCAAAGTTCTCAGCACCCTTAACACCAACGACGAGTCATGCACCACCCATTACGTGCAGTGGGCAGGCATCGAAGCACTGCGCGGCACCCAGGAACCGGTCCAACAGATGCTCGACATCCTGCGTGACCGGCGGGATGCTGCCTGCGAACTCGTGAACTCCGTCCCCCCCGGAATGCACGTCGCAGTGCCCCCCCAGTCGACGTTCTACCTGTTCCCGGACGTCACTGACGTCATGGACAAAATGGGCTACACGGCAGTGGGCGACTTCGCGAGCGACGCCCTGTACAAGACCGGGGGGGTCTCCTTCTGCACCCGCGAGCACTTCGGCCGACGCTTACCCGGCGAAGAAAGGCAGTACATCCGGCTCGCCTACTCAGGCATCGACGTCGTCGATATCCGTGAGGGCCTCGGCCGCCTCCGGGACTGGATCGTGACCGCATGAGCCGCGTCGTCGTCACAGGACGCATCCCCCGACGCCGCCATTGAAAAACTCCGCGCCGAACACGACGTCGAGGCTGGGATGGTCCCGAGACCATTACCCGCGAAGAACTTCTGCGCCGGGTAGCCGGCGCCGATGCCATAGTGTCCCTGCTCACCGAGCGCGTCGATGCAGAACTGCTCGACGCCGCCGGCCCGCAGCTAAAGGTCGTCGCAAATGTCGCCGTCGGCTATGACAACATCGACGTGCCCGCCTGCAGCGAACGGGGCGTCATGGCCACCAACACTCCAGGCGTACTCACCGACGCCACGGCCGACATCGCGTTCGGCCTCATCCTCATGGCAACCCGACGGCTCGGTGAGGGTGAACGACTCATCCGCTCCGGCCAAGCCTGGAAGTGGGGGAATGTTCTTCCTGCTCGGCAGTAGCCTGCAGGGCAAGACACTCGGCGTCGTCGGCATGGGCGGAATCGGCCAGGCCACCGCACGGCGGGCCAAAGCCTTCGGAATGGACATCGTCTACCAGTCCCGTAGCGAAATCGACCCAACGATCGCCGCGGAACTGGACGCCCGACGCGTCGACCTCGACGAACTGCTGGCAGTCTCCGACGTCGTATCACTGCACTGCCCGTACGGTCCCGCCACCCATCACCTGATCGGGGGGGCCGAACAACTCGCTGCGATGAAGAGCTCCGCGTTCCTCGTCAACACCGCGCGCGACCAATCGTCGACGAAGACGCACTGGCAACAGCCCTCCGCGAAGGTGCAATCGCGGGAGCCGGACTTGACGTCTACGAGCAAGAACCACGCGTCCATCCCGGCCTGCTGGAACTGGACAACGTCGCCCTCCTGCCGCACCTCGGCTCAGCCACGGTGGAAACGCGTACAGCCATGGCCATGCTCGCCGCCGACAACGCACTGGCAGTATTGAGCGGTGAACGACCGCCGGCACCGATCGCGTAGACGGATCCGACAGATAGAAACCATTGGAAGTACATTTCTCAAAGGAGAGAAACTATGGCTGACATCACCCAAGCCCAGACAGAAGCGGTTCTAGCGGCAGCCGCCAAGGCTGCACTGGAACAAGGAACGGCAATGAATATCGCTGTCGTGGATGCAGGCGCCAACCTCAAAGGCTTTACCCGGATGGACGGGGCATGGTTGGGAAGCATCGACATAGCAATACGGAAGGCACGCACCGCCCGATACTTCGATATGCCAACAGGCTCGATCGGCGAACTCTCCCAGCCCGGGGGGGTTCCCTCTTCAACATCGAAGTATCCAACGGAGGACTCATTACGTTCCCCCCCGGCGGCGTTCCCCCTGTACAGCAAGGACGGCCATGTCATTGGCGCTGTGGGCGTCAGCGGAAGCACGGTAGAAAATGACCATGCCGTTGCCTCCGCGGGGGGGCCGCGGTCGAGTTTTAACACCAGGGGGGGCGTCCGGATTTCACGGGCGCCCCTGTCACCCCTTGGATCGGATCAGGCCAGCCAGCGCCACCAGCGTGAACGTTCCGGTTCCAGCGTCGCTTCCAGCTCCGGCTCCGGTTCCTCGCCGAGGGCCAGGGCTGCCTCAACGACGTCGTCCGCCGTGAGCGTCATGACGGCATCACGATCGAGCGCATCGAGACTGTGCTCCTCGTCGCGTGACAGACGCAGTGCCTGTCGGTTGAGCGCCTGCTCGAACAGCGTGCGGGCGAACCGGGCGTTGCCCGAGTCATCACCAGCGTGGAGCCCGGTGAGGATGCGACGCAACATCCGGTCCGCACCGGGTTCCAGTGTGTACTCGTGCTGGGCCAGCATCTGGTAAAAAATCGTCTGGAGTTCATCGACTGAGTAGTCGGGGGAACGTAATCTCGCGGGCAAACCGAGAGCGCAGCCCGGGGTTGGAGAGCAAGAAGGACTCCATCAGCCGCGGGTACCCGGCCACGATCACCACCAAGCGGTGGCGATGGTCCTCCATCCTCTTAAGCAGGACCTCGATCGCCTCGGGACCGAAGTCCATTCGGCCATCCTCCGGTGCCAGCGCGTAGGCCTCGTCGATGAACAGGACACCGTCCAGCGCACGCCGGATCACCCGGTCCGTCTTGATGGCGGTCGCCCCCGACATACTGCCCCCCCACCAAGCCCGAACGGTCGACCTCCACCAGGTGGCCCTTCTGCAGTAGGCCCACCGCGCGGTACATCTCGGCCAGAAGCCTCGCCACGGTTGTCTTGCCTGTGCCCGGGTTTCCGAGGAACACCAGATGCTGTGATGTGGCCACCTCCGGGAGGCCGTGTGCTTTCCGGCGGGCCTGGACCTGAAGCAGGGCAACAAGGCCCGCACCTGTTCCTTCACGGTCTCCAGCCCGACCAGCGCGTCGAGTTCCGCCTGTACTTCCGATAGCGGCCGGGCCGGCCCTGGCCTCGCGCCGATGAAATCGCCCATCAGGTCGTCGACGCGCTCTGAACCTGACAGCTTGAGCTGGTTGGCCAGATGGCCTACGGTTTCGCGCAGGTCATCGAGCGGATTGCGGCTTGCAGCCATACAACCACTGTAGTCCCCCCCGATTTCCGACCACGTACAACGAGTTCGACGTGCCAGTTCGACGCCCGGCGCGGAACCGTTCACACCGCCGTCGTACGGGTGGTTAGGCTGGGTGGATGGCCACAGTTATTCTCGTGCGGCACGGCCGCACCACAGCAAATGCCACTGGACTGCTGGCCGGTCGGGCCGCCGGCGTCAGCCTCGACCAGACCGGGCGCGAACAGGCCGCTCTGATGGCAGACCGGATCGCAGCCGTGCCGTTAGTCGGGGGGGTGGTGTCGAGCCCTCTTGAGCGTTGCCGGCAGACAACCCGGTTCATCCTTGATCGTCAGGCTGGCGCGCCGTACGCGCCCATCGATGTGGATCTCACCGAATGCGACTACGGCCTGTGGCAGGGCCGTACGCTCACTGATCTTGCCACCGAGGACCTGTGGCCGGCAGTGCAATCGCAACCGTCCGCCGTCGTGTTTCCCGGCGGTGAATCCATGGCAGCGATGCAGGCCAGGTCCGTGGCAGCGATCCGACGCCACGATGCAGCTTTCGAAGCCGAGCATGGGCCCGGGGGGGCGGTGTGGGCGGCCGTCAGCCACGGTGACATCATCAAAGCCATCCTCGCCGACGCGCTGGGCATGCACCTTGACCTGTTCCAGCGTATTAACGTGGGCCCTGCGTCCGTGTCGATCGTGCGCTACGGACCCAGCCGGCCGAGCGTTTACGCGACCAACACCGATTCGGGTGACCTGTCATGGCTGTCGAACGGCATCCAATCGGGCGATGCGCCGGTCGGCGGCGGTGCAGGGCAGACCGCGCATGAACCATATGTGCCTAAAATACTGACATGCCTACACGTGTTCACGAGTTTGCCTGGCTGATCGGGTGGTAGTTGGCACCATTGGCCTCCCGGGGGGGCACGAACGTTCTACCTGCAGGTGCGCGCAGGGAAGCAGATCGTGAGTATTGCCTTGGAGAAGCAGCAGTCGGCCCTGCTCGCGGAGAAGATCGACGATATTCTCGACCAACTGATCACCGCCGAGGGCAACCCGTTCAGTGTTCCCACGGGTACTCCCATTGAGCTTGTCGACAACGACCCTCTTGAAACCGTTCAGGAGCAATTTCGTGCCGGCGCCATGAGCCTGGGTTGGGACCCAACCACCGCCCAGGTTGTCATTGAGGCCTATCCCATCACCGATGTCGATGCGGATGACGACGACGAATCGCCCGATGAGGACGACGCCAACGAGATGCTGCTGGTGCGAATGCCGGTCGGCACCGCGCGAGCATTCGCCAAGCGCACCCGTGAGATCGTGGAGGCCGGGCGTCCGACGTGTTCGAGTTGCGGTTACCCCCATGGACGCCGATGGCACATCTGCACCCTTCCTGAGGTCTGATGCCGACGCCGGACCTGGTGACCGCCGAGCTGACCCTCACCGGGCGCATCACCACGGCTTCGAACGCTACATTCCTAGGCAGCATCAGCGACGTCGAAGTCGTCTATAAGCCGATAGCAGGCGAAAGTCCGCTGTGGGACTTTCCGCACGGCACCCTTGCTCACCGCGAAGTGGCCGCTTACTTGGTGTCGCAGGTCTTCGGCTGGGACATCGTTCCACGCACGTGGCTGCGCGACGGCCCCTTCGGCGACGGAATGGTGCAGCTGTGGCAGGAGCAGGACCCGGCCCAACGCGCCGTGAACCTGCTTGCAACGGACCAAGTGCCCGCGACAGGCTGGAAACACGTTCTCGAAGGACAAGATGAGAACGGACGGATGGTCGCCCTGATTCACGAAGATACGCCAGCACTCCGACGCATGGCAGTCTTCGACATGATCGTGAACAACGCTGACCGCAAAGGCGACCACATCCTCGCCATGACGGACGGACACCGCCACGGTGTGGACCATGGGCTCACTTTTCACCAAGCCCACAAGCTGCGCACCGTGCTATGGGGGATGGCTGGGAGAGCCGCTCACAGCCGAGGAACGCGAAGGCATCGATCGCGTTGCCGACGGATTGCACGGCGGGCTCGGCCGGGACCTGGCCGACCTGCTCAGCGCCGAAGAAATCGCATCACTGGCCACCCGCTGCGCCCGGTTGCGCTTGGCAGGGCGGTTCCCCGCTCCGAGCGGTGGGATGCCTGCGGTGCCTTGGCCGCTGTTTTAGGGGGGGAAATAGGCTAAGGCACGGTACGTGAAGTTCCTGAACCGTACTTCCCCCCCGGTCCCGGCTGCGTACAGTGCCGGGCGTAGGCTGAGGAGTTCGTCGGCGGTATTGGTGTTGTAGCCCTCCACGTTGAAACGCAGTCCATGCCGGGTCCAGTCGGTCCCGTTCAAGCTGTAGTACTGGGTGACAATGTGGTTGTCGTTGACTATTCGCAGGTGAATACTCCGGGACGCAGGCGCAGGTTCACGCCAGTACGGAATGGCCCTGCCGGCGCGGTAGCTGGTCATGTGACCACCGTCGTGACCCATGCCGCAGAACAGACGGTCGCTGTAGTACAGCAGCAACCCACCTTCGGCGCCGTCGTTGACGTCCATCTCCACCGTGATCTCATAGCGCCGATCGCCGACGATGCACGTTAAGGCCGAGCTGTCAGAGGGTCCTGATCCGCGGGCTTGCAGCACCAGTCCGTCGTTAAAGGACGCCCGAAGATACTCGTCCTTGGAGGGGGGGGCGTGAAACGACCACTGGGTTCCAAAGCGCTGGCTGGAAAAATCATCGGATAACGGCATTCCATGGGTCTGATCCGCTGCCATGGAAACGGAGGGCAGGGGTGCCGGCAGTGGCGCAGAGAGATCGCCCCCCCCACCTGCTCTAGGCCATCCGTCCTCGTCCCATTCGATGGGTTCCAAGAGTGTTTGCCGGCCAAGGGTGGCGAACCCGTTTTCGTAGCGTGATAGATGCTCCACCATTGGCCGTTGGGGGGGCCCTCGAACAAGGTGGCATGGCCCTTGCTCCACCATGGCTCTTCCGCGTCCCATGTCCTGATGATGGGATTTCGGGGGGGGCAGTCCTCCCACGGGCCGTCAATGGAACGGGAGCGGGCGACGGTGACCATATGCCCGGTGGGTGGACCGGACGTGCCGCCAACCGCCGTCGTGAGGTAGAACCATTCGCCCCCCCGGCGGGTCAGCTTGGGCCCCCCCTCCAGTGCGTAGGCTTCAACCACCCAGTCGTCGGGGTAGCGCCAGCCGTCGTAGACGTGCTCCACAGGTCCGTTGGTAGCCAGTCCGTCGTCGGTAAGCCGGACACGGCTCACTCCACTGAGGAACAGGTAGCGGTTGCCGTCCTCCCCCCACCACGTGCCCCGGATCGATGTGCCCTTCGATGCCCAGGTTGATCGGCTCGCTCCAAGGTCCCGCCATGTTCTCGGCATGGATGACATAGGTCAGCACAGGGGCAGTCGGGTCCGGGGGAGATGGCGGTGGGAATGATCGGTATGTAGATGAAGTACCGGCCGTCCACTTTGCACATGTCCACCGCAAACACACAGCCGATGGGCGTGGAAAGGGCCGGTCCCAGCGGTTGCCAGTTCAGCAGGTCCCGTGAGTGCCAGATGATGAGTCCGGGTGTGGACTCAAACGAGGAGAAGGTCATGTAGTAGTCATCGCCGTCGCGCAGGATGGCCGGGTCCGGGTGGTCCCCTGCGAACACCGGGTTCAGGTACGTGCCATCGCCGAGATCGGCCCGGCGCTGGCCCTCCAGGCTCACAGCGGGAGGCGTTGCTTGGTGCGTCATACGTCCAGTCTTTTCACTAGGGGAGATTACGGGCAGTTTTTGTAGACCAAGCTCAGTGGTCCCAGTAGACCTGCCGGTAGGATCTCGGCTTCATGGTTGAACACTCTGGTCATGGGTGGGAAGAGCGTCCCGGTGTTGCTGCGGGCTTCAGAAATCAGCCTGTTGCGCCACGGATTGGTGACGCTGATCAGGATCCGGTTCGTCCCTGGCCTCAGCGCGGTGGTGTGCACCCTAAAGGGAGCAGTCCAGAGAATTCCTGACTTTTCCCCCCCGTTGATGTTGATCTGCGCTACATCAGCAACATCGGCGAACTGGATGGCGTGCGGGAGTTCGGGGGCCGCCGAGCTGGAACTCCACAACATAGGTGGCCGTACCCGAAAAGTACTCGGCCCCGATTCCGGGATCTGTCCAATAGCTGGCGTGGGCCAGCGGCACCGGATTGGAGCCGGGGGATGGTGAGCGTCCACTCACCGGAGGCCTCTGTAACCCATTCGTTTTCGGGATGTGGATCCGCTTCTCCTCTGAGAATGAAGAACGACCCATAAGGGGGGGTAGACGTACGTCGAAGCCTTCTCCACCCTCGGATCGGGTGAGGGCACTTTGACTGAGTGTCACCGGGTCCCAGGCCACCAATCCGCCGCCCGTGTTCGGCACCGTCACGGTCGTGCGCAGCTCTTCGTTGACTGGGTTGGCGATGAAAAGCAGCGGTTGATTGCCGTCCACCCATCGAGTGATCCGCCGCACCCGGGGGGGTCTTTCACGATCACGCGAGGAGGGAAATGCTCCCGAAGCACGGAAGCCAGATCTGCGGGGGGGGCTAAAACCTTGCCACTGTTCGGGTTGTCCCAAATGAGGTGACACAAACGCTCGTACTCGGTGTCCTCGTCAGCCAGCGAGCGCTTGGCCGTTGGACGTTCGCCCACCACCGTTGCACCCTGTTCCACCAATCGCAGGATCGCTTGGAGGGCGCTGTGCTCATCCTGTTGCTGGCACCGCCGAGGTAAAGAAGTCTGTAGCGGGAGGCGCCCGCCTGCAGTTCGCCCGCCTTAACATTCAGTACGTTGCTCAGTGCATCCGGGCCGATGTAGTCGTAGTCGTAGTCAGCTGGAACGTCGTCATTGAATGCGTTACCGAAAAGCGCTGTAACGGGGGCTTCCTCGCCGATGAAGTAGGCGATATCCACGGCTGGCCGACCAAGAGAAAGAAGATGCGAGCATCGGGCCAAATAGTCCACCCAGGGCTTGGCAGTGGACGCCCAGGTTTCGTTGCGGGTAAAGGATTGCCCGAGTGAGGGAGCCAGAGCGATTCCAGGTGGTGGTACCTGCATGGGTTGGTGCGGAGAAGTATGGATGCAGAAGCGGGTCACCCCGAGTGCCAGTTGAAGGTCAGCCACATGCTTCAGGGACTTGGGCGAATCACTCCACGGGTTCCGTCCTGTGGTAAAGGCTTCGGAACCAGTGTGGCGGCGTCCGTAGACATGTGCCACCGATGACGCCCCCCCTTTGAGGTCCGCGACGTAGGTTGGCGCGGGACCCGTTTCAGAGCTGTAGGTCCACATGGCCCCCCCCATGGGAACATCTGCATGTGAGCGCATGGCCAGATCATCACCGAGCTGCGGCCTGCGATCTTCCAGGGCCTCGGCGTAGTAGATCACGCCACGCTGATGTGCTTCTTCGGACAGAGTGCCGTAATAGGACTCTGCGAAGACTTCTGCGAGTGTGCGACGAAAATCGGCTAGGAAGAGGTCGCTGGAGTAAGCGTCCTCCACCAGGAACCCGGCTGTAGTGAGCATCCACGGGATCATGTCGTAACCGCGAAGACGGAGGAAGCCGGCATCGAGGTGATCCGTGATGTTCTGCAGCCCCCCCGCCTCTATGCTGTCGCTGAGCAGCCCGTCAATCGGTGTGTCCTCGAACTGCGCCAGGTGGGTTGAGATGTATCGCCGAACTCTCTCACTATCGAGTTTGTCCACTTCAAGTCCTGTGGCTTCCGGGAGCGCCGGGCCGTTGGTCTGGCCCGTGAGCGAGGAGCCGAAGCGAACGACTCTCCACTTGCCTCGGGAAGCGGCTGGTGAGCCTGCCCTGTGAAAGCTGACTGCTGACGTCAAGGATGCTAGCCAGCGGCACTGCAGCGAATGCTGCACGGGGGGGTCTGTACCAAGGGAATCGTAGTCCAGCGCGGTGGCGGAACCGCTTTTCGCCTCCCGGTGGGAAGGCATGCTGGATTCGTAGAGAGCGAATCTTTTGACGGTGAACTCGCTGAGCGGCCGAAATACCGGTGGGGGGGGACCACGCCTTTCTCGAACGCTGCCAGAACGGTCGATATCCCCTCGGCTTCGAGCCGCAACCGGAAGTGCATCCCGCTGACCGGCGGGAAAGATATGCTCCGCGAGGGGGGGCATTGTGTCGCGGGCAGCGTGCAGACGGTGACGTAACGGCCGTCGTCGTCCTGGACCTGAAGGCTGGCCGTTGCGGGCGGAGCCGCGCCGAAGCCGTGAGGGCCGGGCAGCTCGATCACGCAGGAACGCACGGTCACAGGAGTAGCAAAGGACTGTTCAATCCAGGCCACGGAGGGGTTGTTTAGGTCACGGGTCAAGCGGAAATCTTCGACGGCGGTGGCACGGTTGGCGGTGACCGCTTCAGTAGCGAGTCGGAGGTGCGCACGAACACCGGCTCCAACGCATCGTGGGCGCTGTGGAACGGGATGGCCAACGCGAAGAGATCTTTGGCATCGCCTGAGCCTTCATGCGGTTCGACTCCCCCCCACTTGGGGGATGTCCTGATACGGTCCTGCGATGTCCGGGAGCTTGTTGAGTTGGGTCAACTCGCCGCCTTGGACGACAGTTTGCGACCACACCAGCTTGCGCATGGCGTCGGCCTTATCAACCACGGAGCTCCGGAGCGCTCCACCCTGCAGAAGTGGCAACAGTGAAGTCCAAGCCGAGGTCGTGGGCCGTCGCCGCCGCGAGGGCAACAGCTTCGCGCCACTGCTCGCTGCCGGGAATCACGCTTCTTCCACCACCAGCGGACTACCGAGCGCCCCCCCGTCGAAGGCTTGAACACCCCCCGAACGCCAACGGAGTGGAGCCAGCGAAGTCCGCGCGAATGCCTTCGAGATCCACGTTGCCGTCCATCCAGTGCCACCACACATGCGGCCGCGCCGAATCCGGAGGATCAACGAACTCACTCCAGAGAACTTCGCTCGATTGCTGTTCGCCGTTCATCCGGTTCACGTGAGCATCCCGGACTCGCTCCGGGAAGTTGATGACAGGCTGAGGCCGGCACCATAGGGGTAGAGCGGATCTTCAGTGTCGTTGGGGGACATCAGGATGTGAGGTTTCGACGGCGGCCATGGAGCGAGGCAGTTCGATCGGCAACCGACCTCGGGGGAGGAATAGTACCTGTTAACGCGTCGAGCAAGGCAGCGTCAGAAGCGCCGAAGTTCACGGTGACGGCCTCTGCGAGCTCATCGAACGGGGGTCAGGATCCCTGCTCGTTCGAGATAGACGTCGAGGATCACGGGGGAGTTCTGCTGCAAGTGCTCGCACCCGTGCGATCTCCTCGTCCGGGAAGTCGAGGCTACCCTGATGCGTCATAGCGTCCAGGAAATACTCGTTGCGCGGCTCGTAGGGGGGGACAGTGAGGCGCACGAGAGCTACGTCGGCGTCCTTCTTGTCATCTACAAGGGTGACCCGATCACCGACGACTTCCGGGTTGACGCCTTCGACGTATATCCGGGTGTCCGCTCGCAGCGGCAATAAACCAGTGTTTTTCAGGACGGTGACGGCCTCCGCCTGGGCGCGGTGCCCAGCAGCCCGGAAAGACTCGGAACCCACAATGGTTGCAACGTCGTTCTCGTCGACGTACGGATTGTCGAACAGGCCGAGTTCGAACTTGACCTGCAAGACTTTCAGCGCTGACGCGTCCACGCGCTCCTGGGAGAGCCGTCCGCTGGCTAGCAACTCAAGGACCAAATCCGTGCAGGACTCGCCCCCGAGTTGATCTGCGCCGGCGTCAAAGAGCTTCTCAACACGCTCAATGCGGCTGAGGTGCTCCACACCCCACGCCTTGGCAGGGAACGGCAAGCCAAAGACTTCAAGGTCTGTGACGAGCTGCCAGTCAGTAAGTACAACCCCCCCAGTGAACCCGAGATCTTCGCGTAGGAGTGTCGAGATCAGGTATTTGTTATAGGCGAAGCCCACTTCCTCCACGCTACACCGTCAATGACCAGTCTTTCGCCAATGAGTAGTAAGGCATGATCGCGCTGGTGCCGGCGGTGATAGCTGCTCGGAACGGCGCTAGGTGCTCTTCGAAGTTGCCTCCTGGATAAACCTGCGCTTTGCCTTGTGGGAAGTGGGGATCCTCCCCGTCTTCTTGCGCCCCCCCGCCTCCCGGGAAGTGCTTTGCCGTGCAGGCGACGCTCGTGGATGACAGCTTCTGGCCCTGTAGACCTGCGATCAACAGCGCCCCCCCGAACTCTGACGTCACCGCTGAGTTTGAACTGAAGCTCTGTAGTTGGCGCGCCCAGCGCGGATCAGAGGCCAAGTCGATCTGCGGGTGAATAGCTGCACGAAGCCCGACGGCGACATACTCGCTCCTTGCGGTCTCGGCGAATTCACTGACTACCGCAGGTTCACCGATGGCTGCGAGGCCCATGGCTCGGGCCACTGTGAAAACGAGCCGGTTGCGAAGACCATTCCATCGTTCTGCGCGAATCCATGGCGGGGGGGATCGGTGGCAAAGGTGATGGGAATCCCGTGGGGGGGGCAAGCTCGGCGAGTTCCTGCATGCCGTTCTGCCAACGCGCCATGTGCTCTGCCGAAGGGAATCGGCCAATATTGAAGTGGTTGATGGACTGGCCTACTACAAAATCGCGAGGAGTCTCCGGTCCGAACGGACTCGCAGCATCGTGGTCTCCCGGCTCACCCACAACCATCACCGTGTTGAACAGCAGCCCAACTTTTTCTTCTATCGACAAGCGTTCGAGCAGATCTTTTGCGCGGCTCGCTGAGTCAAGGCGCGAATCTTCGTAGGGGTCCATCACTCCGTTGCCGTTCAGGTCGCGGTACTGGACACCGTCGTCACTCGTGCTCGTGGGCCGTCGCATAAAATCTCCTTGCTAGATGGGAATTTGAGAGAGTTTATCCGATGACCGGCAAAAGTTGCTAGACTTTTCTTGTTTGGTGACGTGAAGTTGGAGCATGATGGCACCTGTGAGTGCCGGATGGTTCCACAAAACGACAGGATCCATCACCACAGCGCTGACGCAGTGGGCGCGAGCACCCAGGAAGAGATTCAATGGCAATTGAGAGATATACCGGACTCGCGTCCGTACTGGAGACAATCCGTTGGCAGGACGGCATTACGCAGGCAACCCTGACCGATCAGGTGGGGGGGCTGGGGGGGCGGAGTGTTGTTGCCGAGCGGGTTGCAGAACTCGAACAGATCGGGCTCATCCACTCCCCCCCCGGCCGCGCCCCCCCTCCACAGGAGGGCGGACCGCCAAGCTCCTGTCGCTCAACGCCCAGGCCGGCTACGTCGTTGGCGTGGACATTGCCTCGAATGAAATGGTCGTCAGCGCTTCCGATCTCGCCGGCGCCTTGCTCGGCACCCGACACAGGGAACTATGCGACGTCAGCGAAGGACCCGCACGGATCCTGGACCAGGTCAATGCGATCATTGACCACGTCATCAGGGAGCAAAGCGGCAACAACCTGCTGGGGGGGATCGGCGTGGGACTCTCCGGTCCGGTCAATTTCGATACCGGCACTCCTGTTGGCGTACCGGTCATGCCGGGTTGGGAGGACTACCCCCCCGTACGGGAAGAGTTCGCGGCGCGCTGGCCGGTTCCGGCATGGGTGGACAATCGAGTCAATCTTCTGGCCCTGGCTGAAATAGAGAGCAATCCGCGGGCCGCCAAGGCAAAGCACCTGCTGTATTTTGGGGCCGGCGCCGGGGGTGGGAGCTGCCCTCATCACCGATGGCAGGCTCTACCGGGGGGGCTCCCATGGCCTGGCAGGCTCCATTGGCCATGTGGCCGTTCCGGAGGCGGGAGTGGTTGCCTGCAGGTGCGGGCGCACAGGCTGCCTTGAGGCCGTCACCAGCGGATGGGCTATAGAGCGGGATGGCTTGATGCTGGCCGAAACCGGACGCAGCGCCTACCTCGCGCAAGTCCTCAAAGAAACTGGCCGTATCCGCGCCTACGACGTCACCCTTGCCGCTGAGCACGAAGATGCTGCCGCGAAGGAACTGCTCAACCGGACATCGGCGCTCCTTGGAAGCAGCCTCGCAACCCTGGTAAGTTTTTTCGCTCCACACATGCTGGTTGTAGGCGGTGGCATTGCCCGGGCAAAAGACATCGCACTAAAGCCCATACAGCAAGCCGTCCTGGAACGGCTGCCCTCAACGGGCGCGCCGGACCTGATTGTGGAGCTATCCGCCATTGACGAGCAGATAGGCGGCGTCGTGGGAGCCGCTCAACTCGTTCTTGGCGAGCTCTTCTCCAAGGACAACCTCCCCCCCGGACTGCTGGAGCGGTTGACGCAACCCGCGGGTATAGGCAATGAAGGACTCTCTGCCTAATATTCCGAAGACCGGAAGAAGCGGTTGACTTATTCCGGTCGCCGGATTATCTTTGTAACAGACGCCACAAAGCGCTCTACCAGCATCACTGACCTCGAGGGCGAGGGAGACCACATGGAGCACACCCCCCCTCTGCAACCGTGGCCCTGCGCCCATAACGCCTCCATGGAATCCCCCGGGATTCCGTGTGAAGCAGGCGCCTTTCCAAGGCATGTCAGCCACCATTCATCGCCATACCTATAGATCTCCGTAGCGTTGTCGCCGGAGAACAGTCGGATCACTCGAAGCTGAGCTTTCGACGCCTTGTCTAGGAGAAACATGCGCAAATTAGTCGGCATTGCCGCCGTCACAGCCGTCATGGCGCTTACTGCCTGCACCGGCTCTTCCCCTGGTGGTTCCACCGCCCCCACTGAGTTGGACATTGCAGCCATTGCGCCGCCCGAGTCCTTCTCTCCGGGCAACTTCGGCACCGGCCCCCCCACCACCCAGTTCCTTCAGCCCGTCTACGACTCCCTCTTCCGGAACACCAACGAAGGAGAACCGGCCGAGAACATCGTGACCAAGTGGTCTTACGATGACGCCCGGACCAAGCTCTCCCTCACTATCAGGGAAGGCGTCAAATTCACCGATGGGACGGCCCTGGATGCCGCCGCGGTGAAGGCCAATCTTGATTCCGCCCGCAAGGGTACCGGTGAAGCCGGTGGGCAACTGCGCTTCATCCAGGAGGTCACCGTCACCGACGCACCAACCTCATGGTCACGCTCTCCGCTCCGGACCCATCTCTCGTGCCGAACCTGGGCGGAACCGCCGGTGTCCTTGCCAGCCCCAAAGCCTTGGGAACCCCCGGAGCTGGACACCACTCCCGTAGGTTCCGGCCCATATATCCTGGACGCAGCAAAGTCGCAGACCGGCATCAAGTACGTCTACACGCGAAACGCTGACTACTGGAACGCCAAAGACTTCCCGTTCGACACCGTCGAAGTCACGGTCTTCAACGACAACAACGCCACCCTTAACGCATTGCGGGCCGGCGAAACAGACTTCGCTGTGGTGACCGATAAGGACGGAAACAGCCTCAAGTCCGCCGGCCTGAATATCCAGACCAGCCCCGCCTACACCACCAGCGGCCTCTACTTGTTCGACCGCAAGGGCACCCTGGTTCCCGCGCTCGCCGAGCCCAAGGTCCGCCAGGCGATCAACATGGCCCTGGATCGCGACGCCATCCACGCGAAAGTCTTCGGTGGTAAGGGCAAGGCCACCAGCCAGGTCTTCAGTTCCACCAGCGACGCTTTCATCCCGGACCTGGACAAGAAGTACCCCTTCGATGTGGATGCCGCGAAGAAGCTTCTCGCAGACGCCGGTTACGCCAACGGCTTCACCCTGCCCATGCCGGATGTATCACCCGTCTATCCGGACCAGCAAGCGGCGGTGACTGAAGCTCTGACGGCTATTGGCGTCACACCGCAGTACCAGCCCGTGAACGGCCAGACCTTCATCTCGGATCTGTTGGCAGGAAAGTACCCCGCAGCGATCTTCGGGCTCAACAGCCCGCGGCCCTGGGATTTCGCCCAGATAGCGCTCACTCCCGAATCACTCTGGAACCCGTTCCACGTCTCCGATCCCACCGTGGTTGACCTGATCAACAAGGCTCAAGGCGAAACCGGTGAGGCCCAAACCGAAACGTTCCGTCAACTGAACACCTATGTGGTGGACCAGGCCTGGTTTGCCCCCCCCTACATCCAGTCTGACAACGTCTTCGCAAGCAACACCGAAATCACTGTCACACCGCAGCGCTATTCCACCCTGCCGCCGCTCTGGGGGGGCTTCACTGCCTCGAAGAAGTAGCAGGTGGGCGGCCGGCCCACCCAGGGCCGGCCGCCCCTACCCATCCCTCATCTTCCCGAAGCCCAAGGAGCTGCCGTGCTGATGTTTATCCTTCGCCGCCTGGCTCAGGATTGGTGCTCATGTTCGTTATTTCCACTGCGACGTTCTTCCTCCTGAACCTCACAGGGCAAGACCCTGTCCGTCAGGTTTTGGGACCAGTGGCTTCGGCCGAACAGGTGGAGGCCAAGCGCCAACAATTGGGCCTCGACGAACCGTTGATCACCCAATACTTCCAGTGGCTCGGATCTGCCGTACGTGGAGATTTGGGTCGGTCGTGGTTTACCAACCAACCGGTAGGAGAATTACTCTCCCAAACCCTTCCGCCCACCCTTTCCATGGTGATCGGGTCACTGATCCTCGCTGCCTGCTGTGGAACCTTGATCGGTGTGACAGCTGCCTTGCGGCGGGGGGGACGACTCGATCGCGGTCTGCAGGTGGCGTCCACCTTGGTTCAGGCAATTCCCGGCTTCCTGGTGGCCCTGGTCCTAGCTTTGGTTTTCGCTGTCCAGCTTCGCATGCTCCCGGCTACCGGTTCACAGCTTTCAGCGATTCTCCCGGCAAGTGGCTTGCTCCATCACACTCCCGGTCATTGCATTGGCTCTAGGCTCTTTGGCTTCCATTGCCCTGCAGGTCCGGGGGTCAATGATCGATGTCATGCAGCAGGACTTTGTCCGGACACTGCGCAGCCGGGGGGGCCTCCCTGAGCGAAGCGTCGTGGTGAAGCATGCCTTGCGCAGCGCCGCCGGCCCCAGCCTCACCACGGTATCTCTGATGTTCATCGTGGCCATCTCTAGTTCGGTGATCATCGAGAAAGTCTTCAATATCCCCGGAATCGCACCCAAGCCAATAACTCTGCCAGCCGCGGCGACCTGCCCGTTGTGCTCGGGATCGTCCTTGTCACCGTGGTGCTCGTCGTCGTCGTCAATCTTCTCGTCGATCTGGCACAAGCTGGATCAATCCGAAAGTTCGTGTCTCATGACCGATAACCTTGTCACCGGCACCCGCAAGTCGCTGGAAGTTGTTAGCTCTGCACCCCCAAGGCGACAAACTGATCAAGAAGTTCCTTCGTGAACCTGCAGCAGTAATTTCGCTGGTGTTCCTCGCGTTGCTCGCTCTAGTGGCGATCCTCGCACCGTTGATCTCCTCCTACGACCCCACCGCCACACGCCTCGCCGATGTCCTCGCACCCCCTTTCACCCCTGAGCATCCGCTCGGCGCAGATGGAGTGGGCCGCGACGTGCTGGCAAACCTCGTCTACGGAGCCCAAACCAGCCTTTCCAGCGCCGCGATCGTCATCGCAGTGAGCTTGCTGATTGGAGTACCCACCGGCTCTTGGCAGGCTACCGCCAAGGGTGGATCGATGGTGTCAGCATGTGGATCAGCGGTGCTCTCCTTTCACTGCCGGCAATCGTTGTGCTCCTTGTAGTGCTGGCCCGTGTAGGACGCAGCACCTCACTTGCACTGGTGGTCTTCGGCATACTGATCGCCCCCCTCGGTGTTCCTGCTCATCCGCGGCTCGGTCCGGGCCGTGCGCGAAGAGTTGTACGTGGACGCAGCCCGGGTCTCCGGCTTGAGCGATATCCGCATCATGCTCCGCCACATCCTTCCGGTAGTCATCACGCCCACCATCATTCAGGCGGCGTTGTTGGCAGGCGCCGGCATAGGAATCGAGGCAGGCATCGCCTTCCTTGGCCTTGGCTCCTCTGACAAGGCCAGTTGGGGGGGCCTGATGCTCAACGACGCATCGCAGAACATCTTCAACGCTCCCTGGCTGCTCCTCTGGCCAAGCGTTGCCCTGGTGTTGACGGTCATGGCCTGCACCTTGGTAGGAAACGGCTTCCGCGACGCTTTGGCGAACTACGGATCATCTGCCGGCCCCCGCCAGGAAAGTAAAAGCTGCAAAACATGCCAGTACAACTCCTGAACCTGCACGCCCCGTGAAGAAAGCGCCTGTGGATCTTGGCGACGCACTCCTGGTCATCGACGATCTCCGGGTTTCCTACCCCCCGCCCCCAATGGTGAGAAGTCCGACGTCGTCAAAGGCATTTCCTTGAAGGTGGAGCGCGGCCAGATCCTTGGCCTGGTGGGAGAATCAGGCTCCGGTAAATCACAAACTGCCTTCTCGGTCCTGGGGCTCTTGCCCGGTCAAGCCGAAATGACTGCGGGGACGTTGAGTTTCGCGGGAGCGGATCTGCTGGGGGATGACTCCAAATGAGCGCAATCGCCTACGTGGCGCCCGGATCGGGTACATCCCCCCCCAGGAGCCCATGAGTAACCTCGATCCCGCCTTCCGCATCGGGTCCCAACTCACCGAGCCAATGCAACACCATTTGGGAATCTCAGCGAAAGCTGCAAAAGATGAAGCCATCAAACTGCTAGCCGCGTGGGCATTCCTGATCCGGAGCGGGTCTTCAAGTCCTACCCGCATCAAGTCTCAGGCGGCATGGCACAGCGCGTGCTCATTGCCGGAGCCGTTTCCTGCAATCCGGAACTGCTCATTGCCGACGAACCCACCACCGCCCTGGACGTTACTGTGCAGGCCGACGTGCTGGACCTGATTCGCAGCCTTCAGGCAGAACGCGGCATGGGAGTGGTCCTGGTGACCCATAACTTCGGCGTCGTCGCGGATCTGTGCGACCAAGTGGCCGTGATGCGCAACGGAGAAATTGTGGAGGTAGCTGAGGTGACTGAGCTGTTCACCAACCCGCGGGAAGAGTACACACGCCTCCTCTTGGACTCTGCCTCGATTCAACCTCGAAACCGCAGGGTGAACACGCCGTCGTTTCTGAGAAGACCACCGAGACAGAAGGTGCACGATGACTTCCCTCAGCCAGACGCTGCCCGAAGCTGATCCTCTCCTGCGGATCACGGACCTGACGGTCGACTACAGGGTTGGCGGGTTCGGCAGAAAACGGACATTCCGCGCGTTGCAAGGCGTGAGCCTGGACATCAACGCCGGAGAAACCCTGGGACTCGTAGGCGAGTCCGGATCCGGTAAGTCAACCATCGGCCGTGCAGTGCTCGGGCTCGCGCCCGTGACCGGCGGCGACATCCATTTCGACGGCAGGTCAATCACCAAGCTCAACAAGAAGGAACGCCGGGCACTGAGCAGCGACATCCAGGTGGTTTTTCAAGATCCCTATACCTCCCTGAATCCGTCCATGACCATCAGCGACATTTTGTCCGAGCCGATGCAGGTTTCCGGAACGTCCAAGCTGATGCTCAACGACGGGTCCGGGAACTCCTGGATGTTGTGAATCTGCCCGCCAACGCCAGCACCCGCTACCCGCGCGAGTTCTCCGGTGGCCAGAGGCAACGCATCGCAATCGCCCGTTCTTTGTGCCGGAATCCCAAGCTCATCGTGTGTGATGAGCGTCAGTGCATTGGACCTCTCTACCCAGGCACGGGTTCTTCAACTTTTCTCCGACATACAAGAACAGACCGGAGTTTCGCTCCTGTTTGTCACTCACGATCTGGATGTGGTGCGGCACATCAGCGAGCGCGTCGCAGTGATGCGCCGGGGAGAAATCGTGGAGACAGGCATTACGGAGCGGGTTATTGCCGAGCCGCAGCACGCCTACACGAAGGCACTCCTCCTGGCCTCACCTATCGCCAACCCCCCCGCCCGGCAAGCCGAGCGGCGCCGGGAACGAAGACTTTTCCTTGACGCTCAACCCGCACTGTCCACAGCTGCCCGCTGAGCAAACCACCAGGCGTGACGCCCTCCCTTCTACAGACTCCTGGAGAACAGCATGACCACCACAGCAGTACCTTCAGCGCGCCCTTATCCAGCTGTCGTTGACGTCGCAATCATCGGCAGCGGCCCTGCCGGCGCCACGTATGCACGGATACTCTCCGAGCTCAGCCCCCCCCAAGCCAGCATTGCCATCTTCGAGGCCGGACCCACCATCAGTGATCCCCCCCGGATCCCACGTGAAGAACATCGCAAGCGTGCAGGACCGCGAAGTTGCCCAGCGCCGCTCGGAGGGAAAAGTGAGCGCCGTGCCAAGCGGCGGGAACCTCGCAGAGTACGCACGCGACGTCGCACGCCCGGTGCGGCCCGGGACCTTCCTCCTCGACGACGGTTGGCAGCAGCCCGGCGAGACGGGACTGCCGGGTCTTGCATTCTCCAGCAATGTTGGCGGAATGGCGGCGCACTGGACCGGCGCGTGCCCGCGTCCAGGTGGAAGTGAGCGCATCGCGTTCCTGCCGAACATGGATGAGCTTCTGAGCGAGGCCGAACGCCTCCTCTCGGTCAGCTCGGAGGCCTTGGCCGATGCTCCCCTTGCCGATCTGGTCCGCTCACGTCTGGCAACGGCGCTCGACGGCGGCCGCGCACCTGACCGTCGTGTCCAGTCCATGCCGCTGGCGGTCCGCCGCACTGACGATGGCCGCTTCATTTGGTCTGGAGCTGACGTGGTGTTCGGCGACGAGACGCGGAACAACCCCCCCGGGCCCGGCTGTTCGACGAAAGCGTGGTGGTGCGGGTGCTGACCGACGGAGATCAGGTCAGCGGTGTGCGGGTTCGCGACGACAAGACCGGAGACGAGCATGAAATTGCTGCCCGCTACGTCGTAGTTGCCGCCGATGCCCTCCGCGGTCCGCAGCTGCTGTTCGCATCCGGTATCCGTCCCGAAGCACTCGGCCGGTACCTGAACGACCAGCCTCAGATTGTCCACGCAGTCCGGTTGACCGGGGGGGTCGAGGATGATGTTCCGGCTGCTTCGTCAAGCGACACCACCATCACCGCCCAAAGCGGTGTCAGCTGGGTGCCCTTCACCGATGAGCAGCCCTTTCATGGGCAGGTCATGCAACTGGACGCGTCGCCGGTGCCCATTTCAGGGGGGGATGTCATCCCTGGTTCGATCGTGGGCCTGGGGGGGTGGTTCTGCGCCAAGGACCTTCAAGCGTCGGACCGGGTGGTCTTCTCCGAAGACACCACGGACGCCTACGGGTTGCCGGCAATGAATATCCACTACACCTTCACCGAACGTGACGAGCAGACACTCTCCGCAGCACGCCGATCGGTAGTTGCAGCTGCCCGGTCCTTGGGCGACCCGCTGGGCGATGAACCGCTCACCTTCCCCCCCGCCGGCGCCTCACTGCACTACCAAGCACCCTGCGGATGGGGGGGACATCCAACGACGGAACCGCTGTTTGCGATCCCACCGGACAAGTGTGGGACGTCAGCGGGTTGTTCGTCGCAGGCAACGGTGTCATCCCCACCCCCCACAGCCTGCAACCCCCACGTTAACCGGGGGGGTGGCCCTGGCCGTCGCCGGGGGGGCACGCCAGATCTCCGAATCAATCAACTCCACGTCCACAGAGAAGTGAGGAAAACATGGTCCTCGAACGAGAACTGATCCAAAGCCGGGGGGGCTTTCGCAACGTCCAGGAAGGAACCGACACTGTCGGCTTCGAACTAGCCCTGCGCATGCCCAACTACCGGGCGTCTGGGGGGGAAGCCTCATCGACGGCGTGGCTGTCACCGTGGACGGTCAGGAATGGAGCCGGGAAGTACCGCGCTGGACACTCCAGGGACGCACTTTCAGCATCCAGGAACTGCGCCTATCCACCGATGTCCGCTGGCAGCTCGACGAAGTGGCCACCGTCATGGTGCCGCTCGCAGGCGGCCTGGCCGTAGGTGTCCACGATGTTCGCGTTGATATTGCGCTGCACGCACCCTACATTCCGGCTGAATTCCAACCGTCCATTTTCACATCCCAGCGAAAGGTCACGGTCCTCGCATGAGCAACCTCAAGTACGGCGTCTCCCTCTACAGCTACACCGGTGACATCAACACCGTCCTCACCCTCGAAGACGCCATGGCACAAATAGCTGACATCGGCGCCACCGGGATCGAGATCCTGGGCGAAGGTCACGTGCCCAACTACCCGGAACCGTCCACCGCATGGATTGACCAATGGTACGGGCTGCTCGAAAAATACCAGCTGGAGCCCACCAACTACGGGTCCTGGATCGACTCAAGCATGTGGCGTGACCGCGACCTCACCGCGGATGAGGGCACTGTAATGCTGGCTCGTGATCTTCGGCTGGCCCATCGTCTTGGATTCACCTCAATCCGCCCCCCCAAGATCGGTGTAGTGTCCATGGACCTGCGCCCCCCCACCCGATCTGGGAGGAAGTGATTGAGCGCAACCTCGATCTCGCGGCCGAGCTGAACCTCATCATTTGCCCGGAAATCCATGCCCCCCCCACTCCCATCAAGCACCCGGTGGTGGACGAGTACATCGCGTTCATCGAGCGAACCGGATCGAAGAACTTCCGCCTGCTCATCGACACCGGCATCTTCCAAAGGGCAATCACCACCGCCAAGCATGACGGCCTCAGCGAAGAAGCCCAGGAAGAAGGCTGGCGTAAACCCCTTGCCGTTCCCATGTCGGACCTGGCGGATGTTCTCCCCTACGTGTCGTTCATTCAGGCCAAGTTCTTCGACATCGACGATGACCTTGTTGATGGCCAGATACCTTGGCGCGAGATCCTTCAAACCCTGAAGGAGAACGAATGGTCGGGTTACCTGTCCAGCGAATACGAAGGCGATCGGCTGCCTTACCGATCCATCGAACAGGTCCGCCGGCAGCATGCGTGTCTGCACAGCCTGGAGGCCGAGATCGCCGGGACGCCGTGACCGAAGTCCGCAACCGCAGCAGCACAGTCCGGATCTCTCCCACCCGCCTCCGGCTCCTCATGGCAGCGCTCCTGGCGGTGTCATTCCTTGGAGCCCTCGATCACACCATCGTTTCGACGTCCTTGGCCACTGTCGCGGGCGAACTCGGAGCCTCCAGCACATGAGCTGGGTGGTAGTGGGCTACACGCTCGCCAGTACTGTCCTCCTCCCGGTACTCGGAGGGTTGGGCGATCGGGTTGGACCGCGGATGGTCTTCCTCATTGCGCTGATCGGCTTTGTTGCTGCTTCCTTCGTGTGCGGCCTGGCGCATGACATGACCCAGCTCGTGGTGGCCCGGGTCCTCCAGGGCATGAGCGCCGCGGGTCTTCAGCTGATGTCGCAGACGATCGTCGCCGAGGTCACCACGCCAAGGCAGCGTCCTGCGTACCTCTCACTGATCGGCGCAGCTTCCCGGTGGCAATTCTCATCGGGCCGCTCCTCGGGGGGGCCTGATCACGGACCACTGGGGGGGTGGCCTGGGTATTTTGGATCAACGTTCCGGTGGGGGGGCTTGCCGCACTTCTCCTGGCAGTTATTGCCGTTCCGCACATCGAACCGGCGGGCAAGAAACGGTTCGACGTCGTTGGAGCAGTGCTGCTCACCGCTGTCCTGGTGTCGGTGGTGCTGGCAGTTGCGTGGTTCAGCTCCGGAAACTCCGCAGCATGGATCGCCCTCGGAGCAGGGGGGGTAGCAGCGCTGGGCGGGCTGGTCGTCGTCGAGCGTGGTCGACAGAACCCCATCATCCCGGTTCATTTGTTCCGCAACCGCACCTTCAGTGCTGGCGTGGGACTCTCAGCTGTGATGGGTGCCGGGCTCATTTCAGCCACGGCGTACCTGCCAACGCATTTCCAGATGGCCTATGGCGTCAGTGCCACCATCTCAGCTGGTACCCATCGCCACAGTGCTGGGAATGTTGGTGGGCAATCTCGTGACGGGCTGGCTTGCGTCGCGAACCGGCCGCTACCGCGTTTTTCCCATCATAGGAACGGTGATGGGAGCACTCGGACTCGGAGCCATGTCCTTACTGCCGGGAGGCGCGCCGCTGTGGGTCCCGGCGCTGATCATGGCGTTCGTGGGCCTCGGCACGGGAGCGTTCATGAGCCTCGCCATTGCGATCGTGCAAAGTGCTGCACCACGCAGTGAACTCGGCGCCGCAACCGCAACCGCCGGACTCAGCGGCAGATCGGATCCACCATAGGATCAGCCGTAGTAGGCGGAGTGGTGGGGTTCGGCGTCGCATCGCTCTTGCCAACCGGGCTCGATTCCCAAACCCTGACCCCCCCTGCCTTGGTCCACGCCGCAGACCCCCCCGCCTTGCAGGCTGAGATCGCGTCGATTTACCACGACGTCTTTTCTCCGGTTTTCCTTGCCCTGGCCGGCGTCTACGTCCTCGGTTTCATTGCAGCGTTGCTGCTGCCCGATGGACGGCTGTCCGATGATGCCGCTGACACTGCCGCCATGGATGACTCTGCAGACATGGCTCTGCAAGGAAAGGATTGACGTGCCCGGCAACAACACTGTGAGATGGGGGGGGCTCGCTGGCACGGGAACCATTGCCCGTGAATTCGCGCGGACCCTTGCTGAAGTCCCTTCTGCCCTCCTCGCTGCTGCAGCGTCCCGGACCATGGCGGCGTCAGGGGAAGTTCTGTTCCGAATTCGCATCCCACAACAGCACCTGTCCTTTCAGGATCTTGCCCATGACCCCCAGCATTGACGCGGTGTACGTTTCCACTCCTGCAGGATCGCACCATGAGCTTGCCACGCAATTCCTGGAAGCGGGCAAACACGTCCTGGTGGAAAAGCCATTTACCGCCACCCACGCCGAAGCCCTGGACCTGACCCGAACCGCCAAGCGATCCGGGACGGTGCTGATGGAGGCCATGTGGTCCCGGTTCCTTCCTTCCTATGTTGAGACGAAGCGGCTGGTGGACGATGGTGCAATCGGAGAGGTGCGGAAGGTTGAAGCGTCCTTCGGTTTCCCGATTCCGGAGACGGGCCCACGGGCACGGCCGCAGTTGTACGATGCGACATTGGGCGGCGGAAGCCTGCTGGAGATGGGCGTTTACCCTGTTCAGCTCTCGCACTGGCTCCTCGGGAATGAGCCGGCCGTCGCCGCGTTCGGGCGCAGCAGCACCAGCGGGGGTGGACCTGGACGCGACGGCGCTTTTGTCCTTCAGCGACGGCGAAACCGGATACATCAGCTCATCAATGTCCACAGTGCTGCCCAATAACGCACGGATACTGGGAACTGAAGGCGTCATTGAACTGCCGGCCCCGCACCATTGTCCCAAAGAGCTGACCGTTTCACGCTACAACCCCCTCAGGCCGGGACTCCAGCAGTCCCACACCAGTCACGCGCCCATTGTTGGCGGCGGACTCAGGTACGAAATTCTCGAGTTCCATGGGCTTATCGAAGCCGGCAAACCCGAGAGTTCCGTGATGCCCCTGAGCGACTCCCTGGCCATCATGCGCACACTGGACCTCATCAGGCACCAGATCCACCAACCGTCCCAGGAGGATCCTCACCGTGAAAGTTAGAGTACAGCCGGAACAGATCCTGGCATCAATGACCTACGCCGAGAAGCTCGCGCAGCTCCAGATCGTCTGGAGGCCTGACTCCGCAGAAGCGGGGGGGGACCTCGCACGACGCGGTGCCGGTGCGCTTTTCTGGCCCCCGTCGGCGAAGGCCACCAATGACCTCCAGCGGATCGCCGTTGAGGAGAGCCGGCACGGCATCCCGCTCCTGATCGGCCTGGACGTTGTCCACGGACAGTTCACCATCTTCCCCACCCCTTTGGCGCAGGCGGCCAGCTTCGATCCCGAAGTTGCCGCAGCAGATGCCAGGCTCTCTGCCAAAGAAGCCCGGTCCAGCGGGGTCAACTGGACTTTTTCGCCCATGATCGATGTGTCCCGGGACCCGCGGTGGGGACGCGTGGTGGAAGGGTTTGGCGAAGACCCCCCGTTCCTCAATGCCGTCTTCGGGGAGGCCAAGATCCGGGGGGTACCAGGGCAATGATCTTTCCTCCGACACGTCCATTGCCGCCTGCGCAAAGCACTTTGTTGGCTACAGTGCCGCGGAAGGAGGACGCGATTACAACACCACGGACATCTCGGTCCAACGGCTCCACAACGTGTACCTGGAACCCTTCAGGGTAGCGGTCGCAGCAGGAGTTGCCAGTGTCATGGCAAGCTTCAATGCAGTCTCCGGCGTCCCCATGCACGCCAACCGGGAGATGCTCACCGATGTCCTGAAGAACCAGTGGGGGACATGGCGGGATTGTGGTGGCAGACGCCGGTGGCGTGGGAGAGCTTGTGGACCATGGCGTCGCCGCAGACGCTGCCGACGCCGGGCGCATGGCACTATCAGCAGGTCTCGATGTTGAAATGGGCGGCTCATTGCTGATCGACGGTGAGCCGATTATCCGCGAGGACCTGCTGGAGTCCGCGCGCTTGGACGACGCCGTGCTCCGTGTGCTGCGGCTGAAGCAGGCGCTGGGCCTGTTCGACAACCCTTATGTGGACGAGCTTGCAGCCGCAACCGGCCCCGATGAAGCCTCTCTGGAGGCCGTCAGGGCCACTGCCGCGCGTTGCACCGTCCTGCTGAAGAACGACTCCGACGTCCTGCCGTTGAAGCCCCGGGGGGGACAACGCGTCCTGGTGGTGGTCCTTACGCTGAAAGCAAGGACCACCTCGGCGCCTGGGTGCAGTACTTCGCCTCGCCCACCACCACCTCAATTGCCGAATCGCTCGCCGCGGCCCTTCCGGAGTCCGTAGTGACCACCTTGCCCGGCGCCACCTTTTTTGACTCCGACCCAGGCCTCCAAGCTGAGGCTGCTGCCGCCGCTGCGGAGGCGGATCTTGTGATCGTGGCCGTGGGAGAACCCAGTGACCTTTCCGGTGAGGCAAGCTCGCGGAGTTCATTGAATCTCCCCCGGAGACCAGGAACAACTGATCGGGGGCCATTGCCGGCTCAGGCACCCCCCCTTTTGCCGTAGTCCTCATGACTGGCCGCCCGTTAGTGGTCAGCGAATGGATTGATCGATGTCCTGCCCTCCTGGTGGCGTGGCATCTGGGCACTGAGGCAGGAAAAGCGATTTCGGATGTCCTCACCGGCGCGGTCAACCCGGGCGGCAAGCTTCCCATGTCCTTCCCGCGCTCAGTGGGTCAAGTTCCCATCTACTACAACCACGAGTCGACCGGGAGGCCTGCCCGCACAGGAGGCTCTCTTGCTCACAAACGGCCTGACGTTGGGTTGACCGGCCCCCCCAATAACACTGATGACTACTTCAAGTCGAAGTACCTGGACTTGGAGATGGGGGGGCCACAGTTCAGCTTCGGATATGGGCTTAGCTACACGTCCTTCGAGCTGGAATCATCGGCGGACCAAACGCTCTCGGTCACCTTGGACGAGCTTGGAGCCGGAACAAGGCTTTCCTTCACCACAGTTGTCCGCAACACCGGTACACGGGATGGCGACGAAGTCGTCCAGCTGTGCATTTCCGACCTCGTGGCAAGTGTGACCCGGCCCGTCAGGCAGTTGCGGGGGCTTCACACGAGTATTCGTACCGGCTGGAGAAGAACGGCGTGTATCACTGAGCGTCGCTTTGATGATCTGGGATTCTGGACCAACGATCACCGTGCCGGATACGTCGTGGAGCCGGGCGATTTCCGGGTGGAGATTGGTAACGGCCTGACGTCCCAGTACTTCAGCCTGACGGTCACTCCCAGTTCCCCCCCTGAAGCCAGTAGCCCTTGAACCCGCTAGCCCCGCCCCCAAGTTATTCCGCCCCAAGCATTAAGGACTGATCACCATGCCACACCAGAACCTCCCGCGACTCGAGCGGACAGGCGGCCACGTCCGGCTCATTGTTGAGGAGAAGCCGTTTCTTTGCATCGGGGGGGTGAACTGCATAATTCGAGTGCGTCCCACCGGAGCTACATGTCGCCCATCTGGGACAAGCTGGCAACGTCAGGGGTCAACACGGTGATCGCTCCCGTGTCCTGGGAACAAACGGAACCGGTGGAGGGGCAACTCGACTTCTCGAACGTGGACGGGTTGGTAGAGGACGCCAGGTCCACCGGCGTCCGTCTGGTACTGATCTGGTTCGGGGGCCTTCAAGAACGCTTTCTCCACGTATGCCCCCCCGGTTGGGTTCGGGCCGATCGGGAACGTTTCCCGCGCGCGGACAGGGGCGTCAAACCGTTCAAGACCCCCCCTTCTCATATCCCGGATCCATGCCGCGGCCAAGCTTGTCCGTCTTCTCTGACAACCTCTTTGAAGCGGACCGAACTGCCTATACTGCCTGATGAGGCATCTGGCCATGATCGATCCGGACCATACAGTCATCATGGTCCAGGTTGAAAACGAGGTTGGACTGCTGGGTGCAGGAAGAGACCACAGCGCAATGGCCGAGGCAGCTTGGAATGCACCGCTCCCTGAGAAATTGATTGCTGCGGTTTCCCAAGCTCCGGAATCCTTTGACCAGGAGTTTGTGCAGGCCCTTGGCTCGAGTCCGGACAGCAGCAAGAGCTGGGCGGACCACTTCGGAGATGACAACCCCCCCGTTGCCGAAGAGACGTTCATGGCTTGGGGATTTGCTTCCTTTGTGGGAGGTTTGGCGGCAGCCGGAAAGGAAGTTCTGCCACTCCCGGCATACGCAAACGCCTGGATCGGCCCGCAACGGGGGGGCAGGACCTGCCCGGCCAGTACCCAAGCGGCGGACCGACGGCGGGGGATGGTTCCGGTGTGGCGTGCCGCGGCGCCGGCCATCGACTTCCTGGCACCGGACATCTATGTTCCCAACTCAGAAGAAGTCATGCGGCAATACGCCTCCACTTCCAATCCCCCCCTCTTCATCCCCCCCGAAGCACGTTTCCGGGCCGGGG
Source organism: Paenarthrobacter nitroguajacolicus JCM 14115 (assembly GCA_001313365.1). The sequence continues at coordinate 7,537 of BBFS01000006.1, read as the reverse complement.
ATGCATTCTTGGCCATTGGGGGGGTTTGGTGGCTTGGGCTACAACGTCTTCGGCGTGGAGGAAGGCCGGGAAGGCAACCAGTTCAGCGCCGCCTGCTCCATTATCACTTCCCTGACTCCAGAGATCGTGGATGCCCAGCGCGACGGCCGTATTTTCGGTTTCGCCCTCGACCCGCAAGAGGAATCCATCAGCACGGAACTGGCGGGTACAGCAATTACTGTTCGAAATTCCAGGAAGCTCCTCGAAGGAATGCTCCTGGACGCAGGCGTTCGAGTTCCTCCCGCGCCTGAACTCCTGGAAGAAACCGTTGCTGCCACCCATGGCCCCACCCCCGGAGACGCCCGTCCCTTCGGGATGGTCCTGGCCATCAGTCCCACCGAGTTCATTGTGGTAGGCCAAGGAGCTCAAGTGGACTTCCACAAGCCCGGTTGTGAAATTGAGTTTGATGCAGTGAGGGAGTTGGTAGTAACAGACGCCGGGTTAACGGAAGGACGATTCCTCAACGGGGATGAGCGCCTCGAGATCCTCTCGGACAAGCACATCAGCGCGGTGAGGGTTAGCCTCCTCGTCAGCGCCGGCTGAAAGCTGCAAACCCCCGAAAGGAACCCCATGCCGTTTCACCCCGACATCGCCACCCGGCTCCCCCTTGCTGGAAGGTATTCCTTCCTTGGAAGCGGGCCTTAGCGAGCCACTGATGAGGCACAGATGGAGGCATTTGATGCTACCCGGACGCGCCTCCCCCCGGCTGAACCTGCCCCCAATATTTGCTCCTGTCGACGACGCACTGGAACGAATCGCAGCGAGGCTACGACCAAAGAGTTCCTGAGGGGGGGCTTGCTTTCCGCCTGTACCACTTCCCTGGAGCTGGCACCCTCCGCAGTGACTCCCTGCCAAGTCCACTGTAGCCGCGAGGCTCTACTGCCTTGGGGGGGGCAGGGCAAGCTTGAAGACTTTAGCCCACGCGGAGCCGACCTGCTTCGGCAACGGTCCGGTGGTGTACTTCAGGCCGTAACGTTCGCAGATATCGCGGACCTTGGGTGCGATCTCGGCGTAGCGGTTGGAAGGAAGGTCGGGGGGGAAGAGGTGGTGCTCGATCTGGTGCGACAGGTTCCCTGTCATAAGGTGCATGAACCACGGCCCCGAGATGTTGGCGGAGCCGATCATCTGACGCACATACCAGTCGCCGCGCGTCTCGCCTTCCACCATTTCCTCGGTGAACGTATCCGTTCCTTCGGGAAAGTGGCCGCAAAAGATGACCGCATGGGCCAGACGTTGCGGATGGCATTGGCAGCGAGCGTGCCATAGAGGCTTGCTTCCCTGAACCGACAGCATGGCCAGAGCCGGGGTGGCTGCATAGTCCTTGGCGAACTGCTTAAGTGCCTTCCGCCCCCCCAGCGCTTTGAGGTCCTTGTTCATGGCCTCCTTGGATTTCAGGCCTTCCTTGTACTCGGGGGATCTCCAAGTCGTAGATGGCGATGCCCCCCCATTCGAAAACGGGTGCAAGCAAGGCGTTGTAGAGAGGATTTCCCAGGTTGAAGGCTTCCACTCCTGATCGGGTCCATGCGCAAAAGGTTGTAACCGACGTCGCGGTCCTTGCCAACTACGTTGGTCCAGCGGTGATGGAGATCGTTGTGCGTATGCTGCCACGACCGCGACGGGGTAACGAAGTCCCACTCCCACGTGGTGGAGTGGATGTCCGGGTCGCGCATCCAGTCCCACTGGCCATGGAGGATGTTGTGGCCAAGTTCCATGTTTTCCAGGATTTTTGCCACGCTGAGGAGTGTTGTGCCGGTGAACCAGGCGGCCTTGTTCCTGCCTACAAGCAGCGCCGCACGACCGGAGATTTCCAACCCTCGCTGGATCTTGATCATGCGCCTGATGTAGGCGGCGTCGCTGGAGCCCCGCTTGGCAAGGATCTCGTCACGGAGCGCATCGAGCTCACGGCCCAGCTGGGCCACTTGCTCGTCGCTCAGATGTGCGGCTGCCGGTGGCCGCACCGTGGGCCTGCCCCCCCCATCGGCAAGCGCACCAGGACGTGTCTTGGGTTCGACGGCGGCGGCGGACCTTTTGGCTGAAACTACTGACATGCGGTTGTACTCCTCAGATTTCGAGGTTGACGGGCCCGGCGGCTGCCGAGACACAGGTTTGGATAAGTTCCCCCGGGCGCCCCATGAATCTCACCGGTGCGAAGGTCGCGGACCCTTCCGGCGAGCAAAGGAGTCAGACAGCTATGACAAATGCCCATGCGACAGCCGCTGGGCATCAGCACCCCTGCGTCCTCGCCGACATCGAGGATGGGGGGGACCCCGCCGTCGGCCATAACCTCGCGGTCGGAAGCTTCGAACGTGACCACGCCACCTTCGCTGCCTTCGCCTCCCAGGAGCTCGGTGCTGAATCGTTCGATAGTGAGCGAGCCGTGGCCTGTTCCACCATTGGTTTCCTCGCCTGATGTGGCCACAGCAGTCAACGCTGCGTGATTCCACATAGCTTCGGCGTCATCCAGGAAAGACTCAGGGCCGCACGCATACGCGGCCCTGTCACGCCAGTCCGGGCAGACCTCTTCCAGGACGGCCGTGGATGTGAAGTCCATGCGGCCGCGGCCGTTGGTGTGCCACTGCACCAAGCGGAAATTGGGAAATTGATCAGCAAGTTCAGCCAGTTCCTCGCGGAAGATACTGTCGCCTTCGTCGCGGGAGGAATGGATCAGCACAACGTCTGCGTCGGGGGCGGCTTGGGACAAGTGTCCGAATCATCGACATGACGGGTGTGATGCCGCTTCCCGCAGTGAGCATGAGGAGTGAACGGGGGGGTGCTCCGGGAGGACAAAGTCGCCCTGAGGCGGAGCCAGAAAAAGGACGTCACCAACCCTGGTCTTCCGGACCAGGGTCCCTGACACGGACCCGACGTCAGTGACGGTGATGGCCGGATCCTTGCCCGCCGGCGCGCTCAGTGAATAGGAACGCCATTGGCGGACCCCCCCGTTGAGATCGACGCCGATCCTCGCCCACTGGCCCGCGAGGTGGGCGTGCCAGCCGCGGCCGGGACGGAAGAAAATAGTGGCCGACTGCGCAGTTTCCTGGACGACCCTGGTCACGATCCCGCGTAACTGCCGGGACGAATACACCGGATTGAACAGGGCCAGAACGTCTTCCGGCGCAAGCGGGGGGGTGGTCAAAACCGCGGCGATGCGGGCCAGGGGCCGAAAGCTGACCATGGACTACTCCTCACAACGACAGAGAACCAAGACCCCCCCGACCGAATCTGTCGGGACATACAAACTACCGAATATCATAAGCATGCTTACGATACCCTTCGCCCCCCCCGAATTACTGTCAGACATAGGGAAAGCCCCCCCGGAAGGGGCTTTCAACGGAAATGGGACGTGGTGCTTGGATTGGTCAGCGGTGATGCGCTCCTCCTCTCCGGGCTTCTGTCGCCCATACCGGTTTAGTAGCAAGACAGTAATACGTCCACCGGATTCCATGCAAACCCGAACCAGTGTCCAGAGACGCACTGCACTTAGTGCCACCACCTTTCCCGCGCGTGTCCTTCGACACGAACGTGGCAATATCGGCTCTCCGCCCCGGCCCTGCTCGAGCGGAGTACACCCGAACCAGGACTACGGGTGGAAGGTTAAGCTGGATATCTATTCGCACGGACGGTCGCGACCGGTGGTTGCAAGGGGGGGCTTTGGGAGGGCAGACGTGGGGAGTGACGCTCTTGCGCCACATTTCGACAGGGTGGTCCTGATCTTCAATCCGGACCGAGCCGGCATGGGAACGCGGATCGCCTCCCTTGAGCAGGAACTGCTCGCCGCGCTGCCCGATTTGACGGTTGAGACGCTGCCGACGGCGTTCGCGGGGCACGCCCGCGATCTTGCCCGTTCAGCGGCCACGACCGGATCTCCGCTCCTCATTTCGATCAGTGGGGACGGAGGGTACAACGAGGTCGTCAACGGGGTGATGGACGCGTCTTCGACGCGTGCAGTGTGCACCGTGCTCCCGGCGGGTAACGCCAACGACCATTTCAGGAGCATGCCGTTGAGGCAGCTGACGGAGGCGATCCGTGAAGGTTCTGTCCGTCGAATGGATCTGCTGCGCATCACACTAACGGGAGAAAGAGGACAGCGGGTCCAGTATGCCCACTCGTACATAGGGTTTGGGCTGACCCCCCCTTAATGGCAATCGGCATCGAAAAGGGCGGGAAAGGCAAAATACTTGAGCTTCTCTCCGTGACCAGAACGCTCTCCAGTCTGAAGCCGTTTGAGCTCGAGCGCGCAGACGGTGCAACCGCACAGTTCGACAGCCTGGTCTTGGCAAACATCTCACGCATGGCCAAGTACGGAACCGTAAGCGAGAAGAACAACCCCCCCAATGACGGTCAATTCGAAGTTGTGACCCTGCCCCCCCACTCCGGACGCTGGAGGATAGCCTTGATGACCCTGCGCGCGGTCACCTTGGGGCTCGGACGCCAGCCCAGTGTGAGCAGTTATGCCTTCACCACGCGGAACCCCATTCCTTGTCAGATTGATGGGGGGGAAGTAGTTCATGTGCCAGCCAACACCCACGTCTTGGTCGAAAGCGCCAAACACGCTCTTACAACCATCTGACGCTACTGGCGGCACCACTGCCTGATTCCGGAAGAAAAGCTGCTGGGCTCCGCGGCCCGGAAGTCCACAGCTACTCCCGCCCCCCCCAAGGAGATGCAGCCTGCTAGCCTCTCCTCATGCGCACAACGTCGGCACGGGGCTCAGGCACGGCCAGAGGGGAGCGCGTACTAATCTTGTCAGCAGGCGTTGGATCGGGGCATAACAGCGCCGCGGCGGCGGTGCAGCAAGCATGTGCCGCACGCGCTGACGTCGCCGAGGTGCAGGTGCTGGACGTGCTGCAGGTGAGCAGCGTGCTCTACCGCGCACTGCTGGGAAAGGGCTATTTCGTCCTGGTGGAGGACCTGCCTTGGCTGGTCGAGTGGGGCTATGACATCAGCAACCCGCCATTCCGGCGGCGTGGCCCGATCGACCCTTGGACGCGGGTGAACGCCAGCCCGGTCGTCAGTGCCATCAAGCGCTTCCGACCGACCGCGATTGTGTGCACGCACTTCCTCCCTGCCCAGTTGTTGGCCTCGCTGCTTCTTCGCGGCGTGGTCGAGGCGAAGACAGCTGTGGTGACCACCGACTACGACTTCCAAGCTTGTCGCTCTCGGGCGCGTTCCATAAGATCTTCGTGGCCAGGAGGAAGGAAAGGTGGAGCTGATGGCGCTCGGCCTTCCTGCCGACCGTATCGCTGCCACGGGAATCCCGATTAACAAACAGCTCAGTCCAGCGCCCGTGCGCGATGCCAACAAGCCGCCCATGCTGCTCATCTCGGCGGGCGCGACCGGTGGCGACTACGCTGTCGCGGTGGTGCGGCAGACGATGCATATGCGCTCGGCGTTCACGGCCACGGTCGTGTGCGGACACAACGTTGCGTTGCGGCAGCGTATTGAGGCACTCGTGCGTCGGCTGGCGACCGCTACAGCGTTCTTGGCTTCACGACCGAAATGCCGCAGCTACTGCAGCGCGCCGACTTGTTCGTGGGCAAGCCCGGCGGGCTCTCGGCGTCCGAGTGCATGGCTGCGGGGGGGCTCCCCATGGTTCTTGTGAATCCGATCCCTGGTCAGGAAGTGCGCAACGGGGATTACCTCATGGAGCAGGGCGCGGCCGTCCGCTGCAACGCCGCCGCAACGATCGGCTGGAAGATCGATGAGGTACTGCGCGAGCCCGGCCGCCTACAGATGATGCAGGCGGCGGCGCAGAGGACAGGCCGCCCTGACGCCGCGGCCGACGTTCTAAACGACCTGCTGGGCGGGCCATCCCGTCCATTGGTTGTGACGCGGGCGGCGCAAAGGACTATTCTTGCCGCCAGCGAGCAGCGCTTCGTCGCCACCGACCTCACGGGGCCGTCCTCTTTGGTCCGCCTGGTCGACCAGGCTTCAGGCTGCACGGTTGCACTGCTGCAGGAGGAGGAATTGGCGGACCTGCAGAAGCGGTACGCTACGTCGGACGGAGACTTGGTGCTGCGGCCAGGCCAAGCGTCCCTGCTGCTCCATTGGGAGGAGCGTCGGTTGCTTCGCGCTATGCTTCGGGGCGACGACGCGCTGCCTGTCCGTGTCGAAGGGCCGTTGGCACCATTCCGCGACCTTCACGGGTAACTGGCCGGGCCCTCTTTCGGCATCACGCCTGCTGGCCGTCCGAGGTACCTGCCTCGTCAATCAGACCCTCTGTGAGTCGCAAGCGGACCGCGTTCTCCCAGCTGACCGGACTGTGTTGGCTGGCGAGCAGCGCCCACTCCCCCCCGCACGGGAAGACCAGCACCGGGTCGTCGGATCGCGCTGCAGGGTGGGACCCGTATCTAAACCGATCCGCACGGAGGTCTCCGCACCGGGCTCAAGGGTCACCTTCCGAAAGCCCAGGAGCTGAGCCACAGGTCTGCGGAGCGATACATCTGCCGCGTAGATCTGAACAACGGTGGAACCTTTGCGGCAGCCCGTGTTCGTTACGAGCACGTCCGCATGTCCTCCTGTGTTGTCGAACGTATGGTGGAGAAGCCGATGCTCGATCGTGGTGTAGCCCAGGCCGAACCCGAACGGGAACGCGGGCGTATGCCCCCCCTTGGCGTCGAGCCGGCGCTGACCCCATTGGTCGTCATAGACAACGGACTTTGCCGCGGAGTCGAAAAACGGTAAGTGCGCGACGTCCGTTGGCAGCACAAAGGGCAGACGTCCGCCGGGCTCCTCGCTGCCGGTCAGCACGCTCGCCAGCGCGCGGCCGCCTTCCATACCCCCCCCGTACCAAGCGAGGAGGAGAGCTGGCACGCGGTCTCGCCACGTTTCCGTGAGGATTGCACTGCCGCTGATTAGTACGACGACGGTCCGGGGGTTCGCGGCGACGACCGCGTGAATGAGCCGCTCGTCCGACGGGCGCAAGTTAAGCGAGCTGCGGTCGCCGCCTCGGACGAAGCGGGAGGCCAGGTGTGCAAGGCCGATGAGAACCCGACGGAGAGGGCCTGAGCGAAACTCCCGTCCGAGCACGCCCACGTCTACACCGCCAGTGACGACGGACTCGCCCTCGTCGTGCTGGTCCAGGCCGACGACGACGATCGCCGTCTCCGCGGCGGCCGCCAACGAGGCCGCGCGGCGTTCGTTCCGACCGTTCGTGGTCGTGATCCTGACGTCCGGAAGCGCCTCACGCAGGCCCTGCAGCGGCGAGACAGTGGAAGGGGGCCTTACACGGGAGGAGCCATGATCGCCGAGGTTCGCTCGTGCCGCTAGTCGTCCGATCACAGCGAGATGCCGGGTATCGGGAGCCAACGGCAGCAGCGGCGCCGCGCCGATGGCTTCGTTCTTCAGCAGGACAATCGACTCCACCGCGACCTCGTGGGCAAGCGCCCGGTGGGCGGGAGAGGCGATGACGCCACGGGTAGGGGGGCCGACGGTTCCCGGGCCGCGGCATGCTGCACGCACGTGCGCAGAATACGGCGTGCGGACTGCAGCGCTATGG
>BBFS01000005.1 GCA_001313365.1 Paenarthrobacter nitroguajacolicus JCM 14115 | reverse complement strand
CCGTCGGAACCGCGCAACTGCTTCAGGCGGAAAGGCTGGCTGCGAAGTGGCAGCTACCGATGCCACAGCAGCCAACAGCAGCAGGCACCAAAGCTCCTGCGGCAACGCCCCCCCTTGCGGCCTCCTGTCCGTCAGCCAGCCCCCCCACCCCCCCGGAGCCGACCTCCGCCACTACCGACACCGCCCTGGCTGCGGTGGTTCGCTCGCAGCAGGAAGCGATCTACGTTTACCAGGTGGCGCTGAAGCGGCTGGACGCTTCGAACTCGGCGGCTGCTGCCAAGTACTTGCAAATGCACGAGGTACTGCTCCAGCAGGCAGAATCGCTTACCAGCGCCAACTGCGCGGACGCACCTCCAGGCGAGGCGGGCTACCAGCTGCCGGAACAATTCGCCCAAGACCCGGCCGCTTTCCTGGGTTCCGTTGAACTTGCTTCCCTGCCTCGCCTCGGTGACCTGGTTGCCTGTCTACGGACGAGACCCGGACGTGGGCCGTTGACGGCCTCCTGGCCGCTGCCCGGAGGAGCGCTGCCTGGGCGCGCCTGCCTGCGTTGCCGGGACTCATGCTCGACGCCGGCGAGCTGCCTTCCCTGCCGACGCCCACCACTACACCCACTTCCACTTCCAACGGCGGATAGGCCAGCCTAGCCATGCTGGTCAGGGCGGACTGCCAGTGCTTGGCTTAGTGCATGGCTTCCACAGAAACTGCCACCACACACGAGAACGAACCTCACCGGGACGATCTGGCCCACCGGTTGAACTGGTTGCGCGCAGGAGTCCTCGGCGCCAATGACGCATCGTGTCCGTCGCCGCGATTGTGGTGGGTGTAGCAGGCGCCACGACCAGCACTGGCAGCATCCTCGCCGCAGGCACGGCCGGCTTGGTGGGTGGCGCCATCTCAATGGCTTTGGGTGAATACGTGTCAGTCAGCAGCCAAAGCGACACCCAAAAAGCGTTGATCGAAAAAGAAAAACGAGAACTGGCGGAGCAACCGGAGGATGAACTCGAAGAGCTGGCCGCGATCTACGAGGCCAAGGGGCTCAGCACCAAGACAGCCCGGGCCGTTGCGCAGGAACTGACCGAACACGACGCGTTGGCCGCCCACCTCTCGGCCGAGCTGAATATCAATGAAGACGACATCGTCAGTCCTTGGAACGCAGCCCTGGCTTCTGCCGTGGCATTCATCTTGGGAGCGGTGCTACCTATGCTGGCCATCCTGCTTCCTCCCGCGGAGCTGCGGGTGCCTTTGACGTTCATCGCAGTTCTCCTGGCCTTGGCAATCACCGGCGCGTTGGTGCTTGGATAGGCAGCGCTTCCCGCTTCCGCGCGGCAGTCCGGGTAGTGCTCGGCGGTGCTTTGGCGCTGGCCGCTACATACTCGATCGGAACCCTGTTGGGCGCCAGCGGCGTTTTCTAGGAGGCTCGCGTTGACTCGGAGTTAGGCTGTTGGCGTGAGCCTTCACGCGATGATTCCCATTCCGGGCGACCTCCACGCCCGGTACAACCGCGACTCCGCGGGCAGGGATTGGCTGGCCAGCCTCCCGGGGGGGCTTATCGCGGCTGCTTTGGACCGCTGGCAGCTATCAGTGGACCTGGCGCCAGGCACTGAGCCTTGGAACGGTCACGGAGCCTTGGTGGTGCCTGTTCTTCAGAGCGGCGCACCCGCAGCACTGAAGATCGCTTTCCCCCATGAAGAAGCTCTGGTGGAGCGCCACGCGCTGGCGCTTTGGAATGGCCGCGGCGCGGTTCGCCTCCTGGCGTCCGACGACGCAAGTTGCTCCATGTTGCTTGAACGCCTGGACGCCTCACGCTGGCTCCAGGACGCCCCGTTGGACGAAGCCAGGGACGTATGGGGGGGCACCATCATGCGCGAGCTCTCGATCCAGCCCGATGACCGACTTGAGTGGCGGGCTTTCGACCATGTTGCGGCAACCGCCGAGCGGTGGAGCGATGAGCTCCCTGCAGAATGGGAGCGTCTTGACCGCCCCCTTCCCGAGGTGGCTCCTTGAAGCGGCACTGGAGGTGTGCCAGACGCGTGGAGCCGTGGGTCGCCGTTCCGGCACGGATGTCCTGGTGCACACTGACCTTCACTTCATGAATATCCTTGCCACCACAACTGCCGAAAGACTTTCCCTCCGCGGAGATTACCTGGCCATAGATCCCCCCCAACCACAGATAGGCGAAGCGGAGTTCGCCGTCGCCCCCCCATCCTGTGGAACCGCATCCACGACCTTCCGCGGACCGACCCGGAGGCCGGGTTGCTGGAGCGGTGCCATGACTTCAGCCAAGCGGCTGGATTGGACCCTGAGGTTGCCCGGCAATGGAGCATCGCCCGAGAGGTGCAAAACGCTCTGTGGTATGCCGCCAAGCGTTCTGTACCTCACGGCGGTGACCTTGCCCGCTCCCTATGGGTCGCCAGCACCCTCGCCGGCAGCACACTGGACACCTTGCCATCGGCCCATGATCTCCCCCGATCCCGGCGAAGCGGCCTGATCCCAAGGTCCTGCCATGCGCAGCGCTGCTACGCTGCGAAGTTCTCATTCCAGACGTCCATGCCAAGTTTGATGATCAGCGCCGCCACCACCACCAGGAAAACGAGGCGCACGAACTTACTTCCCTTCGCAACGGCGGTCCTGGCCCCGAGATAGCCCCCCGCCATGTTTGCCAGGCCCAGGACCAGTCCCACGCCCCAGAGCAATGAGCCGTGCGGGAGGAAGAAGATCAAGGCTCCGGCATTGGTGGCCATATTGACGATTTTCGCCTTGGCACTGGCCTCGAGGAAGGCGTAGCCCATCGCCGAAACGAGGGCAATCACCAGGAACGAGCCAGTACCGGGGCCGATCAGGCCGTCATAAAAGCCGATGACGCCGCCAATAAGGCAGGCCACCACGTAATGCTTATGGCCATCATGGCGTAGCGTCGTCAGTTCACCGGCGCCGGGACGCAAGGCAGTGAAAACAGCGACGGCGATCAGCGCCACCACAATGATCGGTTTGAAGACGCTGGCCGGAAGAGACGCAGCAAGGATGGCCCCCGCCGAAGCTCCCGGCGAGTGCGATGACCGCCATGGGAATCGCGGTCTTGAGATCCGGGCCGACGCGGCGATAGTAGGTGACCGCGCTTGTGGTGGTCCCGAAGATGGAGCCCATCTTGTTCGTGGCCAAGGCTGGACCGGCGTGATGCCGGGGGGGACCAGCAGCAGGGCGGGGGGGAGCTGAATCAGTCCCCCCCCGCCCCCCCAACTACGGCGTCAACCCAGCCTGCCGCGAATCCGGCCACCACAATCAGGATGAGTGTGGTGAGCTGGATCGATTCGAAGCCGGAAATCACCGGGTTCGTACAGCGTTGACCACGTAATCCACGGCTTTGTCCACCGAAATGTTCTCGGCTTCGCCGCTGCGGCGGTCCTTGATTTCAACCACACCGTCTACCAGCCCGCGGCCAACGGCCAGGATGGTGGGCACACCTACGAGTTCGGCGTCACCGAACTTCACGCCGGGAGATACCTTCGGGCGGTCGTCGAAAATGACGTCCAAGCCGGCAGCTTCGAGCTCAGCCGAGAGCCTTTCAGCGGTATCGAAGATCTCATCGCCACGGCCGACTGCCACGACATGCACATCTGCCGGAGCCACGGAGCGCGGCCACACGAGGCCGCGGTCGTCATGGTTTGCTTCGGCCAGCGCCGCGACAGCACGCGTCACGCCAACGCCGTAGGAGCCCATGGTGACAACCTGCTGCTTGCCGTTCTGATCCAGGACCTTCAGGTCCAGGGCCTCGGCATACTTACGACCGAGCTGGAAGATGTGGCCCATTTCGATGCCACGCGCGGTTTCCAGCGGTCCGGAACCGTCCGGGGCGGGATCGCCCGCGCGCACGTCAGTGCTCTCAATGACGCCGTCCCATGTGAAGTCGCGGCCGGCGACCAACCCGAAGACGTGCTTGCCGTCAGCGTTGGCACCGGTCACCCAGCTGGTGCCGGAGACAACGCGGGGGATCCACAAGGAAGAGCACCTTGGAGGACCCTTCAAGGCCAAGGACGGGTTCGTCGAGGGACAGTCCAGGTCCGATGTAGCCCTTGACCAGCCACGGCAGCTTCTTGAGGTCCTCTTCGTTGGCAGCCTCGAGGCCGATTTCACCGGCGATGGCAGGTGGGATCCGATGTTGGCTTCCACTCGCTTGAGGTCTACGCCGCGGTCGCCGGGAACGCCGATAACCACGATCTGGCGCTCACCCGTGGGCAGCGTGACGGCCAGGACAACATTCTTGAGCGTGTCAGCGGCAGTCCAGGCGCCGCCGTCGGCCTCGCTTCGGGGGGGAGCGAGCTGGTTGGCGGCGTCCACCAAAGTATCGATGGTGGGGGGGTGTTCGGGGGTATCCAGGACCTCAGCGGCCGGAGCGTTGGTGAAGTCGATATCGTCCGGAACCACGGTGGTCACGGCTTCAACGTTGGCGTAGTAGCCGCCGGCCGAGCGTACGAACGTGTCCTCGCCGATCTCGGTGGGGAACAGGAATTCCTCGCTCTTGGAGCCACCCATGGCACCAGCGGTGGCGGCAACAGGAATAACTTCCAGGCCCAGGCGCGCAAAGATCTTCAGGTAAGCACCGCGGTGGGCGGCGTAGCTTGCGTCCAAGCCGGCGTCGTCAATGTCGAAGGAGTAGGAGTCCTTCATGATGAACTCGCGGCCCCCCCGGAGGAGTCCTGCCCGCGGACGTGCTTCATCGCGGTACTTGTTCTGGATCTGGTAGAGGCTCAGCGGCAGGTCCTTGTACGAGGAGTACAGATCCTTGACCAGGAGAGTGAACATTTCCTCGTGCGTGGGGGCAAGGAGGTAGTCCGCACCCTTGCGGTCCTGGAGGCGGAACAGGCCTTCGCCGTATTCGGTCCAACGGTTGGTGGCCTCATAGGCTCGCGGGGAAGCAGCGCAGGGAAGTGGACTTCCTGGGCACCAATGGCGGACATCTCCTGGCGGATGATCTCCTCCACCTTCCGCAGGACGCTCAGCCCCAGCGGCAGCCACGTGTAGATGCCGGGCGCAGCGCGGCGGATGTAGCCGGCGCGCACCAGGAGCTTGTGGCTTGCGACCTCGGCGTCGACGGGATCTTCACGCAGGGTGCGCAGGAACAGCTGGGAAAGGCGAAGGACCACGGTACGTATCCGTTTCTATGGCAGATGTGGCAAAAACAACTGCCTACTAATCTACCGGCTGACGGCGGGGCCGCTTGAACCGGGCCGCATGACGTTCGGGCAGCCTGAACACAGAAGAGCCACGCCGTCGCGTTTGGAAGCCCCCCCTGGCCGCAACCGGCTGGTCATCCTGCGATGGCGTGGCTCAGCGGCCGGCCGGCCGCAGACTCTGTCCTGGGACTAGATCGCCGTTCCCTCCAGCGGAACGGGATCGCCTGCGGCTGGGAGGCATTGTTCACTGCCGAAAACACGGATGGCGCGGCCGCCTATGGCGCCCTTCAAGGTCTTGGTCATGATTCCCCCTGTACCACCCGCACCCCAACGACACGGCTTGGAAGAACCTATGTGATAGCAGACACATTTTCAAGGACTGCCTTCGCGGGCGGGCCCCTTGACCTGCATCTTCGCTGGATCTAGTTTTAATTCATCAGTTGGTGAATTAATGGAGCCATCGGAGGCCCGCATGACACCCGCACCATCGGCCGTCGAGGCGACCGGACTTCATGTCTCCCGTTCACGCACCAAGATCCTGCGAGGCCTGGACTTCACGGTTGACGCCGGTCGCATCACAGGGCTTCTGGGCCCTTCCGGCAGCGGCAAAACGACGCTCATGAGGGCAATCGTCGGCGTCCAGCGAATCACTCGGGGGGGAACCGTTACCGTCCTCGGCCAGCCGGCAGGCAGCGCACCGCTCAGGCACGACGTCGGATACGTCACCCAAGGCGCGAGCGTTTATGGAGACCTCAGCGTCGAAGCGAACGTCCGGTATTTCGGAGCCATGCACGGCGCAACGGCGGCTGACGCCGCGGAGGCAATTGCCGCCGTCGGGCTTCAGGAGTTTGCCCGCCAGAAGGCGGCGGACCTGTCCGGCGGGCAATTCAGCCGGGTGTCCCTTGCTTGTGCGCTGGTGGCCCATCCGCGGCTCCTGATCCTGGACGAGCCCACCGTGGGGGGCTGGATCCCGTACTCCGTGCCGAGTTGTGGGAGCGTTTCGCCGCCATGGCTGCTGGCGGAACCACCCTGCTGGTGTCCAGCCACGTCATGGAGGAAGCATCCCACTGCTCGTCACTGCTGCTGCTGCGCGATGGCCTGCTCCTGGCGCAACTGACTCCCGCAGAGCTGGCCGAACGCGGCAGGAGCGACGATCTTGAGCGGGCGTTTCTTACCATCATCAAAGCCGCCGATCGTGGCCAGGAAGAGAGCCAGGTGACCCCCGTGAATCTCCGCATGACATCTGCCACCGCCACCCGCGTCCTGCGACAGCTGAGGCACGACCGCCGGAGCGTCGCATTGATCCTCGTGGTCCCGGCACTGCTCCTGACCGCGGTCTATTTCCTCTTCGAGAACGAAACCCTTCCACCGGGGGTTCCCCCCCAGAACTTTTGATCGCGTGGGCCTGATGATGTTGGCGATCTTCCCCCTTCGTGGTCATGTTCCTGGTCACGTCCATCACCATGCTTCGGGAACGCACCTCCGGGACCCTCGAACGCCTTCTGACCACCCCCCCGATCCACAAGGCGGACCTGCTGTTCGGCTATGCCGTGGCCTTCTCCATCATGGCCGCCCTGCAGTCCTTGGTGGCGACAGCGGTGGCTTACTGGATTTTCGACCTCGACATCAAAGGAAGTCCCGGCCTGGTGGTGATGATCGCTGTCATCAACGCCGTCCTGGGCGTCGCATTGGGGGGTTGTTGTGTTCAGCGTTCGCCCGCACCGAGTTCCAAGCCGTGCAGTTCATGCCGGTGGTGGTGGTGCCCCAGATCCTGTTGTGCGGCTTGTTCGTGGCCCGGGACGATATGAACGAGGTCCTGGAAGCAATCGCCGGTGTTTTGCCGCTCACGTTCTCCGTGGACGCCCTGAAGGAGATCGCCGGAAATGCCGACGCCACGTCGGTAATGTGGCAAGACGCCTGATCATGGGCGGGATTGTTGTTGGAGTCCTGGTCCTGGCATCACTAACACTTCGGCGGCAAACCCGATGAGCCTCCCGCAGGCGCGTCGGGGCCGCCGAAGTGCAGGAGATCATTCGCGGGAAGCCATCCTCGCAGCTGCACGGAAACTGTTCGCTGAACAGGGATTCGAGGGAACGAGCCTGCGGCAAGTAGCCCGCGAGTCGTCGGTGGATCCGGCCATGGTCCACCACTTTTTCGGGGGCAAGGACGAGCTTTTTGCCGCCAGCGTGGAACTGCCCGCCGACCCGGCCGAGGTTCTTGCCGGCGTCGAAACCCTGGACCCGGCCGTAAGGGCGGAAGCGATTGTCCGGGCAGTGCTGCGGCTGTGGGAAAGCCCGGCCCAGCATGGCCTGGTTGCCTTTGTCCGGGGGAACCATCGGCTCCAAGGCCAAGACGGCACTCATGCGCGAAATGGTGAACCGCACCATCTGTCCAGGATCATGGCGGGGCTGCCCGGTTCGCCCGAAGAAGTACGCGTGCGCGGCAATCTTGTGGCCACGCAAGTTGTGGGGCTCATGCTGGTCCGCTACGTGATCCGGCTCGAGCCCCTGGCCTCGGCGGATCAGGAAGACGTGGTCCGCTTCGTCGCACCAAACATCCAGCGCTACCTCACAGGAGACCTTGACTCGTCCAAGTAGCTGTCAGTTGTGGCTAGAACAGGACCGTCGCGAAGGTGCCCACTTGTTCGAAGCCGACGCGCTCATACGTGGCGCGGGCTTTGGCGTTGTAGTCATTCACGTAGAGGCTCGTCACCGGGGCGAAGGTTCGGGAGAGATTCACGACGGCGGCCATGTAGCCACTGCTTTGGCCGCGGCCCCCCCGCAATTCGGGGTTCATCCACACGCCTTGAACCTGAGTGACGTCCCGCGTGACTGCACCCAACTCGGCTTTGAAGACCACTGTGCCGTTGGCATCGATGTGGACCAAGGAATGGCCCTCACGAATAAGGCCTGCGACGCGCCTGCTGTAGAACTCCTGCCCTCCCAGGAAAGGCGAGTAGCCGACTTCTTCTTCGAACATGGCAGCGCAGGCGGGCAGGATGCGATCAAAGTCCGTCATTGTGCCGAAGGTCAAGGCAGGATTGGCGCCGATAACCGGTGGGCTGGAAATGGTGAGTAGCGGTTGCTTGGAGCGGACTTCGTGGGCACCGTGACCCAATTGCTCGAACCGCGCATAGAGGCCAAAACAGTTTCCGCCGGACCAAAAATGGACGCGTAGCGGCGGCTGTGTCGTGGGCCGCACTGGCCACGTACCCCCCCGCCAGGCCGGGATCGAGTTGCACAGGCACCAGGTTGGCTCCCGCCCAACACGCGCCAAGGAGCGTACCGCCGTCGAAGACTCCGAAAATGCTGGCACCGCCGCTGGTGGGCGCCGCCGTTCCGGTGCTTTCCAAGTGGGCGAGGATGAAAACGTTGGCTACCACGTCTTCCCTGGCCAGGGCGCGAAGAGCCAGGGTGTCGGCACTGCCGAGCACCCTGACTCCCAAGCCGTTCTCGTTACGAGACGCTAACCACGGGGCTACCCTTGACAGCATCTTCGCCATCGGCCTCCCCCCATCTCTTCGGCGATGCGCATGGCCTCTTCGATCAGTGTCTCAACAATTTCGCTCTCAGGCACAGTCTTGATGACTTCGCCCTTCACGAAAATCTGGCCCTTGCCGTTTCCGGAGGCCACACCGAGGTCCGCTTCACGGGCCTCACCGGGTCCGTTGACGACGCAACCCATGACGGCTACGCGCAACGGGATCTCCATGCCTTCCAAACCTGCGGTTACCTGCTCGGCCAGCGTGTACACGTCCACCTGCGCGCGACCACAGGACGGGCAGGAGACGATTTCGAGCTTGCGCGGGCGAAGGTTCAGGGATTGCAGGATCTGGTTGCCCACCTTGATTTCCTCCACTGGCGGAGCGGAGAGGGAAACACGGATGGTGTCGCCAATGCCGCGGGACAGGAGGGCACCGAAAGCCGTTGCCGACTTGATTGTGCCCTGGAATGCCGGTCCGGCCTCGGTCACGCCAAGGTGCAAGGGCCAGTCGCCCTTCTCGGCCAGCATCTCGTACGCGGCCACCATGATCACAGGATCGTTGTGCTTAACGGAGATCTTGAAGTCATGGAAACCGTGCTCTTCGAACAGCGAGGCTTCCCAGACTGCGGACTCAACAAGTGCCTCCGGGGGGGTGGCCTTGCCGTACTTCTTCATGATGCCGGGTTCAAGGGAGCCCGCGTTGACGCCGATCCGAATGGATGTTCCATGGTCACGCGCGGCTGCAGCGATTTCTTTGACCTGGTCATCGAACTTGCGGATATTGCCAGGGTTAACGCGAACCGCCGCGCATCCGGCTTCGATTGCGGCGAATACGTACTTCGGCTGGAAGTGGATATCCGCAATCACGGGAATCTGGGACTTGCGGGCAATGATCGGCAAAGCCTCGGCATCGTCGGCTGACGGGCAGGCAACACGCACAATGTCGCAGCCTGAAGCCGTCAGCTCAGCAATCTGCTGCAGCGTGGCGTTGATATCCGTGGTGGGCGTGGTGGTCATGGACTGCACGCTGATGGGCGAGTCAGAACCGACGCAACGGACCCTACCTTGATCTGCCGCGTCTTACGGCGCGGGGGCAAGAACGGGCGGTGGGGGCTGCTGGCATTCCCAGGCTGACCGAGGTCACGTGGACTCCTTGGGTTGGGGTGGATCGTTGTGGTGGAGAACGTCCGGACTAGGACGCGTAGGCAGCCAGGACGCCGGTGTTAGGCGCCCATTCCGTGGTGCGGATGCCGGCGACAACTCCGGCTTCGGCGAACGGATCCTGCTTGAGGAGGTCATTGAGTTCGGCTTCGTCCGCGGACTTGAAGATCAGCAGGGCGCCTGCACCGTCACCGTAAGGGCCACTGGCAAGCAGTTTGCCTTCCTCGGCCAGGTCGCCGAGCCAGGCACGGTGTGCGGGGCGGGCTTCATCGCGGAGGGCGTCGGATTCGGCGACGTATACATACTCAACAGCGAAAACAGTCATGGAGCTAGCCTATCCCGCCTACTCAGCCGAAAATGTTCACGGGCTTCACGATGTCCGCATAGATCAGGAGGCGCCCATGGCCATCAGCAGCGCTGCGACCACATAAGTGGCTGGCAGCAGCTTGGCGATATCGAACGCGCCCGGGTCCGGTTTACCCAGGAGCTTGGCCACCCGGCGTCGGGCCCCTTCGTAGAGCGCGCCTGCTACATGGCCGCCGTCGAGGGGCAGGAGGGGGATGAGATTGAAGATCGCCAGGGCAAAGTTGAGCCCGGCGAGCAACCCGATCAGGGTGCCTATGCGGGCTTGCATGGGTACCTGTTCCATGGCCGCGACTTCACCGGCAACCCGGCCTACACCCACCACGCTGATGGGTCCGTTCGGGTCGCGGGGCTCTTCGCTGAAGGCCGCTTTAGCCACACCAACCACCCTGGCCGGCAGGTTGAAGATCACACCGGATATCTGCTTGATGTTCTCTCCGGCCATGGGCAGAACGGCCGACGCCGGTTGGGGGGGAACCAGTTCGCTTTGGGCCCCGATCCCAAGGAATCCGACTTCCTGGTATTTCAGCACCCCCGTTGGAGTCCTGCTCAGGCCGGCCGTCGGCACCGACCACAGGCCGCGAGGAGAGTACGGGCGTCACTGTGGTTTCGACCGTTGATCCGTTGCGCTCCACGGTGATGGGCACGTCTTTTCCGGCGGACGCACGGATCCAGCTGGTGAGTTCGTCCCAGCTGGTGACGGCTTTTCCGTCGAAGGAAGTAATGGTGTCGTTCGGCTGGAGGCCCGCAGCCGCGGCGGGAGTCAGCTTGCAATCGGCCGAGTCGGGGTCCACGGTCTCCCCCTGCGGCCACCTGGCACTTGGAAACGTCCGCGATGGTGGTGGTTGCTGTGGCCATGCCGAAGCCCATGAGCAGGACAGCCAGCAAAATCAACCCGATCAGCATGTTCATGGCAGGACCGCCGAGCATGACGATGATCTTTTTCCACACAGGAAGCTTGTAGAAGACGCGGTTTTCGTCCCCCGGGTCCCACTTCCTCGTGCGCCATGGAGCGCGCCTCAGTGGCGAGCGTCTGGAACATGCCTGTGCTGGAGGGGGGGCGGACAGCGCCGTCTTCCTTGTTCGGCGGGTACATGCCGATCATGGACACGTAGCCGCCCAACGGAAGCGCCTTGAAGCCGTACTCGGTCTCGCCCTTCTTCTTGGACCACAAGGTGGGTCCGAAACCAATCATGTACTTGGTGACGCGCACTTTGAACAACTTGGCAGGCACCAGGTGGCCCACCTCGTGAAGCGCAATGGAAACAGCTACGCCGATCGCGACGAAGACGACTCCGAGAATGAAGAGAAGGACGGGACTCATGCCGGTGGGACTGCTTCCATAAGGGTTGTGAGCTACAGGGCGCTGCTGGCTAAACGATCAAGGGTACGGGCGCGTGCCCACTTCTCAGCATCCAGCACGGACTCCACTGTTAGCTCAGAAGAGCCTGAATGTTCGCTGAGGACGGATTCAACGGTATCCACAATGTCCGTGAAGCGGATGCGACCGGCATGGAAGGCCTCTACGGCTTCCTCGTTGGCCGCGTTGAACACCGCGGGGGAACGTACTGCCCTGCTTGGCAGCGTCCTTGGCGAGTTCCACTGCCGGGAAGGCCACGGTATCCAGCGGTTCGAACGTCCAACTGGTCGCCTGGGTCCAGTCGCATGCCTGGGCAGCGTGGGGAACACGGTCCGGCCAGCCCAGCCCGAGCGCAATCGGCAGCCGCATGTCCGGGGGCGATGCCTGGGCAATGATGGATCCGTCCACGAACTGGACCATGGAGTGGACCACCGACTGTGGGTGGACCACCACATCGATCCTGTCCAAGGGAACGTCGAACAGCAGGTGGGCCTCAATGACTTCAAGGCCCTTGTTGACCAGGCTGGCTGAGTTTGTGGTGACCATGAGGCCCATGTCCCAGGTGGGGTGGGCGAGCGCCTCCTGCGGTGTGACGTTGTGAAGTTGTTCCCGTGTGCGGCCGCGGAAAGGGCCGCCTGACGCGGTCAGGATCAGCTTTTCAACTTCCCTGTCCGTGCCCGAACGGAGGCATTGGGCGATGGCGGAGTGCTCGGAGTCGACGGGCACTATCTGGCCGGGGCCGGCAGCGGCCTTGACCAGGGCACCGCCGACAATCAGCGATTCCTTGTTCGCAAGCGCCAGGGTGGCCCCCCCGTGCCGAGCGCGGCCAGGGTTGGGGCCAGTCCGATGGACGGTGATGCCGTTGAGGACCACGTCACACTCAATGGCTGCAATGACCGACGAAGCGTCAGGACCAACAAAAATCTCCGGAGCAAAGTCCCGCACACCAGCAATGGCGGCCTGGGCGTCGATCAGTCGCCGAAGCTCTCCTGGATCTCCCTGGGCAATGCCCACGCTTGCGCCCTGGTGTGGACTGCCTGCTGCGAGATGAGTTCAAGGTTTCCTCCGCCGGCACTGAGTGCCACCACCTCGAAACGGTGCGGGGGCGGCATCGACGACGTCAATTGCTTGTGTGCCGATGGAACCGGTGGACCCGAGGATGACGATCTTGCGCGGCTGCATTGCTTAAGTATCCCAGTCGCCACCGGGGGGGCCGCGAACGGAATCGGGCGTAAGTGGAAAAGCGGCACCGCTTGACCACCGCATTCCCCCCGCGTACCGTGGAATCGTGGAGTGGATGTCCTGGTTTGATGCAAGGGACTACGAGTTCGCCCGGCAGGTCCTGCAGCGCGGCACAGCCGCGCTCTACGCCATTGTGTTCCTCTCGACGTTGAACCAGTTCCCGGCACTCCTCGGCGAGCGCGGGCTGTTGCCGGTCCCGGCTTTCCTGGACATGGCCCGCAAGCTGGCCAGGCCCACACTGTTCCAATGGCGCTACTCCGACGCGCTGCTCAAGGCCGTGTGCTGGACGGGTATGGGCGTGTCGATTCTGCTGGTGGCGGGCCTCCCCCAAACGGGGGGGCCTCCATGGCTGCCTATGCTCGCTTTCCTTGCCCTTTGGTTGCTTTACATGTCGATCGTTAACGTCGGCCAAACGTTCTATGGGTTTGGTTGGGAGATTCTTCTCCTTGAGGCCGGATTCACGGTGGCATTTCTGGGCTCGGACCAGACTCCGCCGCCTACAACCATCCTCATTCTCATTCTGTGGTTGGTATTCCGGCTTGAATTCGGTGCTGGAATGATCAAGGTCCGGGGTGGCCGCGAGTGGCGCGACCTGACGGCGATGTTCTATCACCATGAAACCCAGCCAATGCCTGGCCCGCTCAGCAGGCAGGCACACCTTTTGCCGCGTCCGCTGCACAAGGTAGAGGTGGTGGGCAACCACTTCGCGCAGTTGGTGGTGCCGTTCTTCCTGTTCGCGCCTCAACCGCTGGCGAGTATCGCCGCGGGCATCATCATCGCGACACAGCTGTGGTTGGTGGGTACCGGGAACTTTGCCTGGCTGAACTGGGTGGCGATCATCCTGGCTTTCGCTGCCGTCAGTGATCCCGTGGCCCATGCGGTTTTTCCGTTCATCCCGCTGGAGTGGCACCAAAGTGCCGCTACCCCCGGTGTGGTGGCTTGCCGTCGTCGTGCTTGTCACTGTTCTGTTGCTGGTGTTCAGCTACCGGCCGCTCCTCAACCTGTTCTCCAGCCATCAGTTAATGAACGCCAGTTTCAATCGGTGGCGCTTGGTGAACGCCTATGGGGCTTTTGGGACGGTGACCAAGCAACGGATCGAGATCGTAGTGGAGGGCACCTTGGCTGAGGAGCCGGACGCACCGGACGAGCACTGGCTTGAGTACGGCTTCAAGGGCAAGCCCGGCGACGTGCGGCGACTCCCCCCCGGCAATGGGCGCCGTACCACCTGCGCTTGGATTGGCTGATGTGGTTCCTGCCGCTGCGGACCGTCCACGAGGACTGGTTTTATATGTTCCTGCACAGATTATTGGAGTCCGACAAGCCCACGCTTGGACTGCTGCGCCATGACCCGTTCGACGGCGAACGCCCCCCCACTGGGTGAGGGCGCGCAGCTACCTCTACCGTTTCGCCAGCCGCTCGGAGTTCCGCGAGACGGGCGAGCGTTGGGTTCGGGTGCTGCTCTATGACGCGATCCCGCCGCTCTCGCTTAGTCCTCGACGGCGGCGGCTGCCCTAGCGTTCGACGCCCGCGGTGGAGCGGTGGACTCGCGGACAACAAGGTGCGTAGCCAACTCCACTCGTCGCGAGTCGATTTCCTCGCCATTTTTCTGTCGGAGGATAAAGCTCAGTGCCGACCTTCCCATCTCTTGCAAAGGTTGGGACACTGACGTCAGCGGAGGCACTGATTCCTCGGCTTGGTGGGTGCCGTCAAAGCCGACCAGGCTCATTTCCTCGGGAATGCGCACGTTCTGACGCCGCGCTTCAGCGAGCACCCCCCCAGCGCGATGCTGTCGCTGCCGGCAAAGATCGCCGTGGGTGGATTGTCGAGCGCCAAGAGGGCCTTCATGGCTCGCACCCCCGTTTTCCGGCTTGAAGGGACCATCGGAAACGTACTCGTGGTCCACGGCCACTCCCTCCGCCATCAGGGCAGCCATGTAACCGTGCAGGCGGGCTTGGCTGCACTCCGCAGTGGATGGACCGCCGATGTAGCAATTCTTCGATGCCCCAACTCCAGCAGGTGTGTTGCCGCAGCCTTGCCGCCGGCCCAATTGCTGGCCCCAACACTGAAGACGTCAGCTGGTGGCGGATTGAGCGGATCCACCACCACGATGGGGGGGATCTGGCGCCGCTTGAAGGCTCCAACTGAGCGGCACCGAAAGCGGAGGTCACCACGATCATGCCGGCACGGCCTTCGTCAATCAGGCGCTGCGCCCGTTCCTCCGGCCCAAGTGGCGAGCCCGCCTGCCTTCCGGTGATGGAGAGGATAACCTCCATGTCCGAAACTGCCGCGTGCTCCATTACCCCGTTAAGGACTTCCACCCCCCCGTAAGCGGAATTCAAGGAATCGAAGACGACTTCCACTGCACGATGTTCGGGGATGCTCTTGCGTTGCAGCGGCGATTTGTAGCCAGTGCGCTGCAAAGCGGCCAAAACCCTGGCCCGGGTGGCTTCTGCCACGTCCTCACGGCCATTGACCACCTTGGAAACAGTGGGCGCGGAGACACCTACCTCGGCTGCCACCGCTGCAAGGGTGAGCTTGGACGGGCGGAGATCTCGTTCCACAATGCTCCTGTTTTCGAAATATTTCGGACGTTTACAGTGTGCGGGATCGCAACGATATCCGTCAATTGAAGCTAACATTCGTCTAAATCCGGAGGCAGATAGCCCTTGACGGTGATGCGGGTCACGGCTAAATTTGGTGGGCACTTCCGAAAGGATGTTCGAAATATTTCGAAATATCATTGGATGCGGGTGGTCGCAGTCGATCCCCCCCTCACCGCGGAGTGTGGCTTTTTACACGCACACCGGGCAATCAGCGTCGAGCCCGAAGGACGAATGGAAACTGCACATGAATAATCTCAAGTTGCGCACCGCCGGAATGGCCGTTTCTGCAGCCGCTATGTCGATCGCGCTCGTAGCCTGCGGGTCCTCGGGCCCGGCCGGAACAGGAGCCTCGGCGGACTCAGCAACCATGTGGGGGGGACTCACCGGTGGTGACCAGCCCGTGTTCCAAGCATCCATTGACTCCTGGAACAAGTCACACCCGGACTCCGCCATCAAGCTCGACTTCTTCGCCAACGATGCCTACAAGACCAAGGTCCGCACCGCCGTCGGTGCCGGTCAAGGACCCACACTGGTTTACGGATGGGGGCGGAGGGGTCCTCAAGTCCTACGTCGATGCCGGCCAAGTGGACGACCTGACGGGATTCCTTAAAGAGAACCCGGACGTCCAGAGCCGCTACCTTCCCTCCATCCTCGAAAGCGGCGTGATCGACGGAAAGACTTATGCACTGCCCAACAACAAGGTGCAGCCCGTAGTGCTCTACTACAACAAGGAAGTCTTCGACAAGATCGGGCTGTTGCGCCCAAGACCTGGATGAGCTCATGGCGCTGGTGCCCAAGTTCAAGGAAGCCGGCGTGGCACCCTTCTCCCTGGGCGGCCAGTCCAAATGGCCGGACCTGATGTGGCTTGAATACCTTGTAGACCGTATCGGCGGCCCCGAAGTGTTCGCCAACATCGCCGCCAACAAACCGGAAGCGTGGTCCCACCCCGCCGTGATCGAGGCCCTGACCAAGATCCAGGAACTGGTAGACGCCGGCGGCTTCATCAACGGATTCTCCTCCATTGCCGCCGACAGCAACGCGGACCAGGCGCTGCTGTACACAGGCAAGGCCGCCATGATCCTGCAGGGCAGCTGGATCTACCAAGGCATGAAGAAGGACGCCGCCGACTTCGTCTCCAGCGGCAAGCTCGGATACGTCCCCCCCTTCCCCCCCACCGTTGAGGGCGGCAAGGGTGACCCTGCGAACGTTGTGGGTAACCCGTCCAACTTCTGGTCCGTATCCTCCAAGGCCACCGAGGACCAGAAGAAGACAGCGCTGGAATACGTCAAAGACGGAATGTTCACGGATGAGAACGTTCAAAGCCTGATCGACTCAGGAGCTGTCCCTGTGGTCACCGGCATCGAAGACAAGCTCGCTGCCTCCCCCCCGACAAGGACTTCCTGAGCTACGTCTATGGCCTGGCCAAGGACGCCCCCCCGGACTTCACCCTGTCGTGGGACCAGGCGCTCAGCCCCGCGCAGGGAGATGCCATGCTGGCCAACCTCGACCAGATCTTCCTGAAGAAGATCACTCCGGAGCAGTTCGCTTCCACCATGAACGCGACGATCGGGAAGTAACACGGTGTCCGTAACTACCACCACTCCACAACGGTCAGTGGGCGCGGATCGCGCCACAGGCACCCGACGGACCCTGGAAAAGGGTCCGTCGGGGGTGGCTGGCCGTACCGGCGCTCGCGTTCTTCATGCTCTTCGCCATCCTCCCGCTCCTGGGAGTCCTGTTCCTTAGCTTCACCCGCTGGGACGGGCTCGGCGAGATCAAGCTCGACGGCCTGTCCAGTTGGAACACCGTCCTGGCCGATCCCGTCACGGGCAACGCTTTGTTGGTGACGGCCAAGATCATGTTTTTCTCCTTCATTGTCCAAGCACCCATCAGTCTTTTGCTCGGCGTATTCACTGCGGCCAACCAGAAGTACCGCGCGGCACTGGCCGTCCTCTACTTCGTGCCGCTGCTGCTCTCCTCTGCGCCGTGGCCATAGCCTTCAAAGCGCTGCTGGATCCGAACTTCGGACTCGGGCCCGGCCTGGGTCTTCCGTTCCTCGCCCAGGACTGGCTGGGCAACTCGGATCTGGTGCTGTTTGTGGTGGTGTTCGTCATCGCCTGGCAGTTCGTGCCGTTCCACACCCTGATTTACCAAGGCGGCGTACGGCAGATTCCTGCCTCGCTGTATGAGGCTGCGCAGATCGACGGCGCCGGCCGTGTCCAGCAGTTCTTCAACATCACCCTGCCGCAGTTGAAGTACACCATGATCACCTCCTCCACCCTCATGGTGGTGGGCTCCCTGGCCTACTTCGACCTGATCTTCGTGCTGACTGCCGGCGGGCCGGGTTACTCCACCAGGCTCCTGCCCCTGCACATGTACCTCACGGGCTTCAAAGCGAACGACATGGGAGCGGCGAGCGCCCTGGGCGTCATCCTCGTTGTCATCGGTCTGGCCTTGGCACTGTTCCTTCAACGACTCGGCGGCAAGAACCGCAACGCCAGCCAACTGGAAGGTGCGTAATGGCTTCCACCACCCAACTCCCCCCCACAGCACCGGCAACGCTGCCTGAACCGGCGACCATCCGCCGTCGTCCCCCCCCGAAGCTTGGCCGTTCGCGGCCAAATATCCTGGGCGGCCTGGGCGGCTGGCTCTGGCTGGCGATCATCATCGTGCCTGTGTACTACGTAGTGATTACCAGCCTGAAGAACCAGGCAGGGTTCTTCACGTCAAACCCGATGCTGCCACCTTCAGAGCCAACCCTGGACAACTACAAGCTCGTCCTGGAAAACGACTTCGCCAAGTACTTCACCAACAGCCTCATCGTCACGGTTGGCAGTGTGGTTCCGGCACTGTTCGTCGCTTTCATGGCCGCCTACGCCATTGTTAGGGGCAAGGGAAAGTTCCTCAGCTGGACCAATAACGTTTTCCTCCTGGGCCTGGCCATTCCGCTGCACGCCACGATCATCCCGATCTATTGGATGATCACCAAGGCCCATATGTACGACACCTTGTTGGCGCTGATCCTGCCTCCATTGCGTTCGCGATCCCCCGTGTCCGTGCTGATCCTGTCCAACTTCATGCGGGATGTGCCCAAAGAACTGTTTGAGTCGATGCGGCTGGACGGGTGCTCTGACTGGGCCATGATGTGGCGCCTCGCTTTGCCGATGACCAAACCTGCCGTCATCACGGTTGGCATCTACAACGCACTCCATGTGTGGAACGGCTTCCTGTTCCCGCTCATTCTTACGCAAAGCCCGGACACCCGGGTTCTGCCGCTTTCGCTGTGGACCTTCCAAGGTGAGTTCAGCGTCAACATCCCGGCGGTACTCGCCTCCGTCGTACTGGCTACGCTCCCGCTGCTGGTGATTTACGTAGTGGCACGGCGGCAGTTGCTCAGCGGCCTGACTGCAGGCTTCAGCAAGTAGAAAGGACTTCCAATGACAGACCCTCAAACCTGCGTGTCGGCATGGTGGGCTATGCGTTCATGGGCGCCGCCCACTCCCATGCATGGAGGACCGCGCCCCGTTTCTTCGACCTCCCGCTCGCTCCTGAATTGACCGCCGTGGCGGGCCGGAACGAGGAAGGTGTACGGGCGGCGGCCAACAAGTACGGCTGGGCCTCCACCGAGACAGACTGGCGCCGCCTCATTGAGCGCGACGATATCGATCTGATTGACATCTGCACTCCGGGCAACACCCATGCGGAGATAGCCATCGCAGCGCTCGAAGCCGGCAAGCACGTCCTGTGCGAAAAGCCATTGGCCAACTCAGTGGAGGAAGCCGAAAAGATGACCCTGGTAGCCCAGGCAGCTGCCGAACGCGGGGGGGTGTTCTCCATGTGCGGCTTCAGTTACCGACGCACGCCTGCCCTGGCATTGGCCAAGCGGATGGTGGATGACGGTCGCTTGGGCGAGATCCGCCATGTCCGCGCCCAGTACCTTCAGGACTGGCTCAGCGATGCGGATGCTCCGCTGACGTGGCGGCTGGACAAGTCCAAGTCCGGGTCCGGATCCTGGGTGACATCGGCGCGCACAGCATCGACGCCGCGCAATGGATCACCGGACTCAACATCACCGGAGTCTCGGCGCTACTGGAGACGTTCGTGAAGGAGCGCCCGGTGGGCGGCGACTTTGTGGGCCTTGGTGGTCACGGTGGCGCGGGCGGTCCACGCGGTCCGGTGACCGTGGACGATGCGGCGCTGTTCACCGCCCGCTTTGAGCCAACGCACGACGACGGCGCTGATTCAGGCTTACTCCGCAGCGGCGTCTCCGGACCCATCGGAATTTTCGAAGCCACCCGTTTTGCTTTGGGACGCAAGAACGCCATGCGCCTGGAACTCAACGGCACCACGGGTCCATTTCCTTCGACTTCGAGGACATGAACTCCCTGCAGTTCTACGATTCCTCCCTGGAACCCGACGCAGGCTTCCGGAAAATCATTGTCACCGAACCGTCCCACCCCTACACCGCCAACTGGTGGCCCACCGGTCACGGCCTCGGCTATGAGCACGGCTTCACGCATCAGGTGGTGGACCTCGTGACCGCCATCGGCGCAGGAGAGCAGCCCACGCCGTCGTTCGCTGACGCCTTACAGGTGCAAAAGGTGCTGGCCGCCGTCGAGGCCAGCGCCGATAACGCAAGCCGCTGGCAGAACGTCTGAAAGGAAGCAACATGACAAGCAACAACAAGACAGCGCTGGTGGTTCGCGGCGGCTGGGATGGACACCAACCGGTGGAAGCCACAGAGCTGTTCATTCCGTACCTGAAGGACAACGGCTACGACGTCCGCGTGGAGGAATCCCCCCCCAAGATCTACGCCGACCCCCCCGAATATATGGCCACCGTGGACCTGATCGTGCAATGCATGACCATGACCACCATTGAGAAGGATGAGTTCGAGGGCCTGCGCGCTGCGGTCGAAAACGGCACCGGACTGGCCGGCTGGCACGGCGGGATCGCCGATTCCTACCGCAACAACTCCGACTACCTGCACCTGATCGGCGGCCAGTTCGCCTGCCACCCCCCCGGCAAACACGCTGACGAGCGGATCGGCGAGCAGTCAGACAACTACGTCCCCTACACCGTCAACATGCTGCCCGCAGCCTCCGAGCACCCCCCCATCACGCAGGGAATCGGTGACTTCGACCTCGTCACGGAACAGTACTGGGTCCTGTCCGACGACTACATCGACGTCCTGGCCACTACCACCCAGAAAGTCCGCGAGTGGGACCCGTGGAACCGCGAAGTCACCTCACCAGCCATCTGGACCCGTCAGTGGGGGCAAAGGCAAGATCTTTGTCTGCACCCCCCCAGGCCACCGCGTGGAAATTCTCCAGGACAGCAACGTCCGCACCATCATCGAAAGGGGCATGCTGTGGGCAAGCCGCTAAATGTAGGGGTCATCGGCTGCGGTGCCATCATCGCCCAGTACCTGGCCAACTTCCGCCGGCTGGATTCCATTAACCTCGTGGCGGTTGCGGACCTTGATCCTGCCCGGGCACAGACCGTCGCGGACTCATACGACGGCGTCCGGGCACTGACCGTGGACGACCTCCTGGCCGCGGACGACGTTGACCTCGTCCTTAATCTGACCATTCCCGCAGCGCATGCCGACATCGCGCTCAGGGCCATCGCGGCCGGCAAGTCCGTCTACGGTGAAAAGCCGTTGGCTGCCACCACCGCGGAGGCCCGGGAAGTACTCGACGCCGCCGCAGCGGCCGGCGTTGTGGTTGGTTGCGCACCAGACACTGTGCTCGGTACCGGCATCCAGACGGCCCGGAAGGCGATCGACGACGGACTGATCGGCTCACCCGTTTCCGCTACTGCCACCATGCAACGCCAGGTCATGAGCGCTGGCACCCGAACCCCCCCGACTTCTACTACCAGCCCGGCGGTGGACCCTTGCTGGACATGGGTCCCTACTACGTCTCGGCCCTTGTCACGCTGCTGGGACCCGTGGTGTCCGTGGTGGGCGCTGCCAGTCACACCCGCAGCGAGCGCACCATCGGGTCGGGTCCCAGGGGAAGGCCAAAAAGTCCCGGTGGATATCGATTCGCACGTCACCGGAGTCCTGGTGCATGCGTCCGGAGCTCTATCCACCCTGTTCATGAGCTTCGACGCCGTCAAAACGAAGAGCCCCAACATTGAGATCCACGGTGAAACTGGTTCGCTGATCGTCCCGGACCCCCAATTATTTTGACGGCGATGTGCAGTTGTTCGCACTGGGCGCCGAGGATTG
The DNA here is from genome assembly GCA_001313365.1 of Paenarthrobacter nitroguajacolicus JCM 14115. The sequence continues at coordinate 85,151 of BBFS01000005.1, read as the reverse complement.
GGAGACGCTCCCCGTCTCTGCCGGCTACGTCGATTCAGGCGCGGCTTTGGAATCGCCGACCTCGCAACAACCCCGGCCGGACACGAACCCCGCGCCGGCGGCCAACTCGCTTTCCATGCCTTGGAGGTCATGGAATCGGTGCTGGAATCGGCCAAGAGCAGGCAGTCGGTCGCGATCAAGAGCACTGCCTCCCGACCTGCCGTTGTTGAACTGACGGAACTGGTGGGGGTTACGACGCGGCGCGCGCCTAGCGCTCTGGCCGCCCGCCGAGTTACCAGTTAACACCCATGTTTTCGCCGAACATGGGTGTTAACTGGCAACTCGCGGTGCCCGGCCCGGCGAAGAGTCGCTTCGGCATGCTTGAGAATGGGTCCGTCGATCATCTTGCCCTTGAACTGGAACACTCCCGTGCCCGCAGATGCTGCCGCTTCCAGGAGCTCGGTGGCCTGGGCTATGACTTCGGGAGTGGGCGCGTAAGCCTCACGGACTACTGCTACCTGGTTCGGATGGATGCAGGCCTTCGCGCCGAAACCACTGGAAATGGCGTCGCGCGACTCAGCAACAGGCCTTCGAGATCCGGGATGTTCACATACACCGAGTCGACGGCTTCCTTGCCCGCGGCTTTGGCGGCAAGCAGTACAGCGGACCGGGAGTGCAGGGCAACAGCCCGGTAGCCGCCGTCGTCGTTCCTGCTGGAGAGACCACCCAGTGACGCCAACAAATCCTCGGCACCCCCCACATCAGCCCCACGACGTTCGGTTCGGCGGCGATAGCGGAGGCGTTGACGATACCCGCCGCAGTCTCGCACAGCGCGATGACCTGATAGCCCTCCAAAGACCTGAGCTGCTCCGCAGTCTCCGCCTTGGCCAGCATCACCGTGCGGTAGGGCGTTCTTGCCAGAGCCTCAAGGTCGAGGTCGAACTCGGGCGTCCCCCCCACTGGATTGACGCGCACAATGGTGCGGCTTGGCTCCAGGCCACCCGTACCCGCCTGTTTCAGAATCGCTTCGCGGGCCCCCCCGGCTTGTCCGCAGGAGCTACGGCATCTTCCAGGTCCAGGATGACGGCATCGGATCGATCAGCGGCCTTGCCGAAACGCTCCGGACGGTCCGCAGGGCAGAACAAGAGGCTGGGCCCATGGTGAACGGAGTCGCGTTGGAAGAAAGCATGGAGGTCCTTGCTGCTGGTGTCCTACAGAGTTTGGAAATGGTGGGCTAGGACTGCGCGGCGTGCGCGTCCTTGGTCCACATCAGGCAGGTCCGGGTTGCCAAAGCCACCACTGCACCGTCCTGATTGCGGCCGGTGTGCTGCATGGTCACCACGCCCTGACCCGGGCGGGACGACGACAACCGTTTTCCCGTGATCACCGTTTCCGTGTACAGCGTATCGCCGTGATACAGCGGGTGAGGGAAGGTGACATCCGTCAAGCCCAGCTGCGCGATGATTGTCCCCTGCGTCAGCTGGGTCACGGACTGCCCCCCCACCATGGTGGACAGGGTGAACATGGAGTTCATCAGGCGCTGGCCGAACGGCTGCCCGGAGCTCCAGGCCGCGTCCAAATGCAGCGCCTGCGTGTTCATGGTCATGGTGGTGAAAAGGACATTGTCAGTCTCGGTGACAGTGCGGCCTGGTTTGTGGGCGTAAATCACGCCCTCTTCAAGTTCATCGAAGTACAACCCGCGTTGCTCAACCACCCGCGTCATACTGTGAGCTCCTGGTCTTCCTCGAACAGCTCGGCGCCGGTAGCAGCCAGGACGTCCTCAAGGGTGACGTTGGGTGCCAACTCACGGAGGACAAGGCGCGGGTCACCTTCGTCCTTCACGACGTCGATAACAGCCAAATCCGTGATGATCCGGTCCACGCAGCCTTTACCTGTGAGGGGGGGGAGCGTGCAGTCCTGGACGATTTTCGGCCGGCCGCTGCGGTCTACATGTTCCATCATGACAATGACTTTCTTGGCGCCGAACACCAGGTCCATCGCACCGCCCATGCCCTTGACCATCTTGCCGGGAATCATCCAGTTGGCAAGGTCTCCGTTCGCGGCCACCTCCATGGCGCCCAGGACGCAACGTCCACGTGCCCGCCGCGGATCATGCCGAAGGACGACGCCGAGTCGAAGAACGCTGCCCCCCCGCATTCGTGGTGACCGTTTCCTTGCCCGCGTTGATGAGGTCCGGATCCACCCTGTCCTCAGCGGGGGTAGGGACCAACGCCAAGGATCCCGTTCTCGGAGTGGAGAATGACCTCCACACCATCGGGAATGTAGTTGGGGATCAGCGTGGGCATCCCGATTCCCAGGTTCACGTATTGCCCGTTGGTGAGTTCCCTGGCAACGCGGGCGGCCAGTTCGTTGCGGTCCAGCCTTTGGCCTCGTGATGTTCGACGTCGGCGCGACGGTACTCGTGCCGGACGGCTTCCGGGCGGGGGGGCGGGATGTCATGGTAGGTATTGTCGGTCATCGATCCGCTCCTGCCGTCAGCGCTACCGTCCGCTTTTCTATCCGCTTCTCGTTCGACGTTGCCACCACTACCCTTTGGACGAAGATCCCCGGGGGGGTGTGGATGTGCTCCGGGTCAAGCTCGCCAGGTTCCACCAACTCCTCCACTTCGGCAATGGTGGTCCTGGCCGCCATGGCACAGAGGGGGTTGAAGTTCATCGCTGTCGCGTGGAAGACCAGGTTGCCGTGCCGGTCTCCCTTCCAGGCGTGGACAAGGCCGAAGTCCGGGGGGGTCAGGGACTCTTCAAGCACATAGTCAGCGTCGTTGAAGGTGCGCACCTCCTTCGGTGAAGAGGCCAGCGCAACGTTCCCGTCGGCGTCGTACTTTTGCGGGAGGCCGCCCTCGGACACCTGGGTTCCCACACCTGCTTTGGTGTAGAAGGCCGGAATGCCGGCACCACCGGCGCGAAGCTTCTCAGCCAAGGTGCCTGTGGAGTAAGGACTACTTCCAGCTCCCCCCCGCCAGATACTGCCGGGCAAATTCCTTGTTCTCGCCCACGTAGGAGCTGATGGTTCGACGGATACGTCCGTCCTTGAGGAGAATGCCAAGGCCCCCCCAGTCGTCCACGCCGCAGTTGTTGCTGACCGTTTCAAGATCCGTAGTGCCCTGCTGGTGGACGGCATCGATCAGGGAAACGGGGATACCGCATAAACCGAAACCTCCGACGGCCAGCGAGGCACCGTCCGGGATGTCCTTCACCGCTTCCGCGGCGCTGGCAACAACCTTGTCAATCATCCTTGATCCTTCCCGTACGGTTACAGACCCAGCTCGCGGGCGATGAGCATCAATTGAACCTCGGTGGTGCCCTCCCCCCCGATTTCAAGGATCTTGGAGTCGCGGTAATGCCGTGCCACCGTGAATTCGTTGATGAATCCATAGCCGCCGAACACCTGGGTGGCGTCCCGCGCGTTGTCCATGGCTGCCTCGCCTGCGACCATCTTAGCGATGGCCGCTTCGGTCTTGAACGGCTTGCCTGCCAGCATCCTGGAGGCGGCGTCGTAATAGGCAAGGCGGGCAGTGTGGGCCCTTGCCTGCATCCGGGCGATCTTGAACTGAATGGCCTGGTACTTGCCGATGTTCTGCCCGAACGCGCTGCGTTCCTTCGCGTACTTCACGGACAAGTCCACGCAACCCTGGGCTGCGCCGGTGGCCAGTGCGGCGATGGCTATGCGGCCTCATCAAGGATGGAAAGGAAGTTGGCATAACCCCGGCCGCGCTCGCCCAGGAGGTTCGCTTCAGGAACCCGGACATTGTCCAGGGTGAGCGGGTGAGTGTCGGAAGCGTTCCATCCCACCTTGTTGTACGGCTTTTCCGCCCTGAAACCGGGCGTTTCAGTCGGTACCAGGATGGTGGAGATCTCCTTCTTGGTACTGCCGTCAGCGTTCTCTTTATGGCCCGAAACTGCCGTGACGGTGACCAGCGTGGTGATATCCGTGCCGGAGTTGGTGATGAACTCTTTGTTGCCGTTGATGACCCATTCGCCGTTTTCCAGATGGGCGTTGGTCTTGGTGCCGCCGGCATCCGAACCGGCTTCGCGCTCGGTCAGGCCGAAGCCGGCCAAGGAACGTCCGGACGCCAGCTGGGGGGGCAGCCACTCCTGCTTTTGTTCCTCCGTGCCGAAGCGGTACACCGGCATGGCACCGAGCGACACACCGGCTTCAAGGGTGATGGCCACAGACTGGTCAACGCGGCCCAGCTGCTCCAATGCCAGCGCCAGGCAAAATAGTCTCCACCCATCCCGCCGAACTCTTCCGGGAAGGGGAGGCCGAACAAGCCCATCTCCCCCCCATCTGCTTCACAACCTCGTAGGGGAAGCTGTGCTCTTCGTCGTGCTTGGCGGAAACCGGTGCCACAACTTCGTCGGCGAATTCGCGGACGGAATCGCTAAGGTCCTGGTATTCCTCATTGAGTTCAAACGTGCTCATCGCTGGACTTCCTCGTCTGTGCTGGTCTTGTCTACGTGAATGGTGGCGAGCACCTGGTCCGCTTTGACCAGGTCGCCGGGTTTGCTGGTGAGGTGGACGGTCCCCCCCGCAACGGACGCCACCAGTTGGTGCTCCATCTTCATCGCTTCCACGGCAAGGAGCGCCTGGCCTTCCTCAACCAAGTCGCCGTCGACCACGGACACGGAAACCACCGTGCCGGGCATCGGCGAGCGCACCTCCGGGTCCGCCGCCCCCCCGTCTTCACGCTCGATGCCGGCGAGCATCCGCCGCAGCCGCTCTGCACGATTCAGTACCTCGAGCCTGCAGGACCAGCCATCGTTGCCGACGTAAATTTCCTGGGCATCACCCTGGGTGATGCCGACCGCGAAGGTGACCAGGCCGCCGTCGAGCTCCAACGCGATGCTGGTAGCGGTCCGGTCCACCGCTTTGATGCTGGAGGGATTCCCGCCGTCGATGCTTGCCGTGACGGTACTGTCCTCTTCGGTGATGGACACCGCAACGACTCCACCGCCCGGAACACCAAAGGTGACTGTCCAGGCGCCGCGGCCGCCGATGCGCCAGGAGTCGGCACTCTTCCACGCGTCGCCAGCCAGCACCGCACCGGTCCGTTCCAGCCAGAGGGTGAGCGCTGCGGCGATCAGTTCAGCGGGACCAACGTGCCTGAATTCCAGGGACGGCAGCTTGCGCTCGATCAGTCCCGTATCCAGGTGCCCGGCGCGGACTTCGGGATCATTGATCAACAACCGCAGATATTCAACGTTCGTGTCGACACCCAGCAGTGTGTAACGGCCGAGCGCAGCGTCAAGGGTATCCAGTGCCGCTGCCCTGTCCTCGCCCCATGCAATGACCTTTGCGAGCATGGATCGTAGTCCCCCTGTGATCTCCAGCCTGTCCCGCATGGCGGAATCAATCCGCACGTTCGCATGCGCCTGTCGGTGCCCGGACACGGTTGCATCCCCTGCGCCCTGCTCTGCGAGCGCCACGATGCGCCCCATCGACGGCATGAAATTCCGCTCGGGCACCTCGGCGTAAACGCGCGCCTCAACGGCATGGCCGTTAAGTACGACGTCGGACTGCGCAACGGTGAGCACCTCACCGGCGGCGATCCTCACCTGCCATTCGACGAGGTCGATGCCCGTGACCATCTCCGTGACAGGATGCTCTACCTGCAGCCGGGTGTCATCTCCATGAAGAAGAACTCATCGGGGGTGGTCGTCGGAGACCAGGAATTCGACGGTTCCCGCGCCGCTGTAGTTGACCGAACGTGCCGCGTTGCAGGCGGCCTCGCCGATGCGGGCCCGCTCCCCCCCTGCGCCGTCGGGCAGTGATTCGAAGAGGGCGGACGGGGCTTCTTCGATGACCTTCTGGTGGCGCCGTTGGAGTGAGCACTCGCGCTCGCCGAGGTGGATGACGTTGCCGTGGTTGTCGGCCAGGACCTGGACCTCGATGTGCCGGGGGCGCGCGAATGAGCCGCTCAAGGAAGAGAGTGTCGTCGCCGAAGGCGGACGCTGCCACGCGTCTTGCCGTGACGAGCGTGGAGGCCATGTCCTCGGGCCGTTCCACGATGTGCATGCCTTTGCCGCCTCCACCAGCGGACGGCTTGATCAGCAAGGGGAAACCGACCCCCCCGGCGCCGCCTCGATCAACTCCTGATCGGTGAGTCCTGGTTGTGCGATGCCCGGTACGCAGGGAACGTCGTAGGCCATCACGTGGTTCTTGGACCGGATCTTGTCGCCCATGACTTCAATGGCACCAACTCCCGGCCCGATGAACGTGATGCCGGCGGCGTCCAGCGCCTTGGCGAACTCCACGTTCTCGGACAAGAAGCCGTATCCCGGGTGTACTGCCTCCGCCCCGCTTCGACGGCACGCGTCGATGACGGCATCGATCTTCAAGTAGCTTTCCGAGGGCGCCGTGCCACCGATGGCGACGGCGGTATCGGCGAGGGCTACGTGCCTGGCATCTTTGTCCACGTCCGAGTACACGGCCACGGAGCGGATGCCCATCTCCTTCAGGGTCCTGATGACGCGGCAGGCGATCTCCCCGCGATTGGCAACAAGGACGGCGCTGAAGGTACGGGCTTGGACGGCCGCGCTGGGTGGGGGGGCTGTGGTTGTTGTTGGGAGGCTCATAGTCACATCCTGAAGAGACCGAAGGAGGTCTCGGGCAGTTGTTGGCGTGAGACGACGTCCAAGGCCATTCCCAGGACGCGCCGTGTGTCAGCAGGATCGATAATGCCGTCGTCCCACAGTCTTGCGGTGGAGTAATAGGGGGGGCTTCCTTGGTCCTCATACTGTTGCTTGATGGGAGCTTTGAAGCTTCTTCGTCCTCCGCGGACCATTCCTGCCCGCCGCCTCATATTGATCCCTCTTGACGGTGGCCAGGACGCTGGAGGCCTGGTTTCCACCCATCACCGAGATGCGGGCCGCGGGCCACATCCACAGGAACCGCGGCGAGTATGCCCGACCGCACATGGAGTAGTTGCCAGCGCCGAAGGAACCACCGATAACCACTGTCAGCTTGGGCACACGGGCAGTAGCCACTGCTGTGACCATTTTGGCGCCGTTCTTGGCGATGCCGCCTTGCTCGTAGTCCTTGCCCACCATGAAGCCGGAGAGGTTCTGCAGGAAGATCAGCGGTATGCCGCGCTGATCGCAGAGTTCAATGAAGTGTGCGCCCTTCAGGGACGATTCGCTGAAGAGGACGCCGTTGTTGGCCACGATACCCACGGGATGGCCGTGCAGGTGCGCGAATCCGGTCACCAGGGTGGTGCCGTAGTTCTTCTTGAACTCGTGGAATTCGGATCCATCAACCAGCCTTGCGATGACTTCCCTGACGTCGTATTGGGCGTTGACGTCCGTGGGAACCACACCGTAGATCCCTGAAGGATCGACGACGGGCGGCAGGACGACGTCGGACACGTCCCAGGCCGGCCGCGCCGGCTTCGGCAACGTCGCCACGATGTCCCGAACGATCTCCAAGGCATGTCGGTCATTCTCGGCCAGGTGTCCGTGACCCCCGGAAATCCTTGAATGGACGTCGCCGCCGCCCAGTTCCTCTGCTGTGACGATCTCACCAATCGCTGCCTTTACCAGGGGCGGACCGCCCAGGAAGATGGTGCCCTGGTTCCGGACTATGACGGTCTCATCGCTCATGGCGGGTACATAGGCACCGCCCGCCGTGCACGACCCCATGACGGAGGCGATCTGCGGGATCTTGGCGGCAGACATTTTGGCTTGGTTATAGAAGATCCGGCCAAAGTGGTCCTTGTCCGGGAAGACTTCGTCCTGCTTGGGCAGGAAAGCTCCCCCGGAATCCACGAGGTAGATGCACGGAAGCTTGTTTTCCAAGGCGATCTCTTGGGCCCGGAGGTGTTTCTTCACGGTCATGGGATAGTAAGTGCCGCCCTTGACCGTGGCGTCATTGGAGATCACCAGGACGTGGCGGCCATGGACCAGGCCAATGCCTGCAATAACCCCGGCGCCCGGGGGGGAATCGTCGTTGTACATGCCATTTGCAGCCAAGGGTGCGATCTCAAGGAAGGGGGGGCTGCCGTCATCGAGCAAGTAGTCAATGCGTTCCCGCGGCAGAAGTTTCCCGCGGGCGATGTGCCGCTCCCGGGACTTGGCAGGGCCGCCAAGGGCCGCCGTCGCCAGGCGCTCCCTCAGTTCCTCCACCAAGGCCAGTTGCGCTTGCTGGTTGGTCTCAAAGGTGCCACTGGCGGCTCCCGTCAGACTGGCAATTGTCTCCATTGACCCCTGTTCCATTCCCGGCCGCAGGCCATTTCGGTTAGTGCCACGTAACTGAAATTTAGGTTAGTCTTTATTAACTGTGATGTCCAGCACAGGCGGTCCGGCAAGCGCTGGGCCGGACTGGCGCAAGGAGGAAGATGTGACCGCAGGTCAGGAAGCAAGCATCAACGGCACCCGCGCCGCCGCCACGCAACGCGGCCAGGCGAAGGAGCTCCGCAGATTGGCCTTGTTGTCCGCTGCCGCCGGACTCTTCGCGGAGAACGGTTTTACCCGCGTGTCGCTTGAGGACCTCGGAGCAGCAGCAGGCGTCAGTGGCCCCGCCGTTTACCGGCATTTTCCCGGCAAGCAAGCGGTCCTCGGAGAGTTACTACTCAGCGTCAGCCGTGACTTGCTGGACGGTGGATTGCGGGTGGTGTCGGAGTCCGAAGATCCCCGGACCGCGCTGAAGGGACTCATCCAGTTCCAGGTCGATTTCGCCCTCAGCAATCCTGACGTCATCCGCGTCCAGGACCGGGACTTCGGAAGTCTCAGCGACGCCGACCAGGCAGAAGTCAGATCCCTCCAGCGCAGTTACGTCGAAACATGGGTAGACGTCTTGGCCCGCATTCACACGGATGCAGACGTCCCCGGCCTCCGTGTCCGTGCACACGCAGCCTTTGGTTTGATCAACTCCACACCCCCCCACTCGGTGCGCCACCACGGCAGGAAGATCGCAGTGAAGTCCGCCAGGCCCATCCTGGAGCAGATGGCCTTGGCGGCTCTCACTTCAGCGTGATAGCCACGCCTCGTTGGCGGACTCTCACACGGTGCGGGGGGGCGCCCTGTTCACTCAAGCGATCCCTTGATGAGCGCGACGAGATCATCACCATGCGTCAGTTGCGGATGGTGCCCGGCACCCGGAACCGAGATCAACTGAACATTCGGAAGTGACTTGAGCTGCTCAACCACACCCGGGGCCAGGGGGGGTCATCGCTTCCAGTGACGATGCGGACCGTGCCGGTGAATCGCCCCAGCGCTTCCCGGAGGTCGGTACGCCACGGCTTCGATCCCGCAAGGCGAGGTGCTCGGATACCGTCTTGGCGCTGCTTCGCTTGAGGTCACTGAGACTGGACTCCAGAGCAGCCGCGCTCCCTCCTGATCCGGTCAGCTGGTGTGACAGCCGCGCCGGGTTGACGTGTCGTAAGTAGGCGGACACGAGCGGCCGCAGTCTGGCCGGGCCACCCATCGGGACCTGGAGAAAGAACGGTGCTATCAGTGTTAGGGACTTGACCTGCCCCCGGGAGCCGGTCAGCCGCGACTACCGCCGCAGCCGCACCGATCGAGTGGCCAATGAGGTCAGCAGGTTCCCCACCCAACACAGCAGGCAGCCACTTTTCCCAGTCCTGAACGCCTGTTCCACCACTGAGGCCGAGTCCGGGCAGGTCTACAACCCGGGCGCCGATGCCCGACGCCACTTCGGCCCAAGTATCTGCGTTGACCGGTAAGCCGGGAAAGACCACCCTGCTGGACCTGGCTACGCCGAGCTCAAATGTCCTTAGACCGCCAACGTCGGCGAATCGGCGACCGTCAGCCGTGACGGCGCCAAACCGATGCGCAGCCAGGTGGTCGGCCCACCGCTCCAGCGACACCAGCACATCCGGCATCGGGATCCCATGCCTGGCGGCGAACTCGATGGCTGAATCTGTCGGATAGCGGTCAGCGGACATGAACGTCAGCGTCTCGGGATCTGCCTTGGTGATTCGCTGCGGGAGCCGCTTGATGACACCGATCGGCATTCTTACCCGCGGGACCTTGACACCGAGATGACGGCCAACGTGCGTGAGCAGATCTGCAAGCGGCGGGGTGGCGTCGTCGAGAATCCAATAGGCCTTGCCGTCAGCAACCGGATCGACCGCCGCTGCAGTCATGAAGCCGCCAGATAGTCGACCGTGACGACCGGGAGGAACGTCTCTTGGTTTCCAGGCAGTGCGGCCATGGTGCCGTCCCAGATCTGCCCAATGGTGGTGGCCAGCCCGATGAGTTGATCGGACTCACCGGTCACGCTGTCCCCCCCGATCACACTGGCCGGATTGACGATGGTCCAGGGGACTCCCCCCCGCTCCAGCGCCCGGGCTTGAAAGATGCGTCGGATTCCACCTTTGAGGCTTCATAGGCTCCAAGTTCCTCGTAGACCGCGGCGCGATGGTCCTCTGACCATGGAACGGTTGCGGGGGTCCTGCCCGCCGACGCGGTAGCCCGAGACGTGGACGACACGCTGCAGATTGGGGGGGAGTTCTCCGGCAAAGTCAATGAGCTTCTCGACGATGCCGACGTTCGCACTGCGTGCCTCCTGCGCGGTCATTCCGAACCGATACAACCCGGCACAGTTATGGATCTCGGTGATGAACGGGAATGCCGAGGGACCGCCCTCGACGATCTCTGGAGCATCGAAGTCGACGATCGCCGTGCTGATGCTCCCCCACCAAACCATGCTCCTGGCCATCCCTCGACCCGCGCTCCGGACTCTGGGGTACGAACTGCCGCCGTGACGTTAGCGCCAGCTTCAGCAAGGGACAGGACGAGGCGCCGGCCGACCATTCCCGAAGCCCCCCCGAAGACCAGGCGTGGCGGGATTCTTCGTGCGGTGTCATCGCGTCCCGCCAACGGTCTTGCATCGCTGGTTGATGAGCGCCGCCACGACGTCAGCGGCCGAAAACAGGGTTGAGTGCTTTGCATGGCGCGAGAGACGATCACCGCCCCCCCCTCGATCGTCGATACAACAACGGTTGCCAAGGACCGGGCCTCCCCGGCCTCAAGACCGCTGGCCTCGAGGAGCGCGGACGTCGGAGCTATCCACGACTCGAAGGCAGCGGCACACGCCTGCCTCAGCCGCTCGCTTTCCGCGCCCATCTCCAGGGTGACGACGGAGACCGGGCAACCAAGCCGGAAGTTGCTCTCACTGACGATGGCGGCTAAGACCTCAATCGCCGTGCGGGCAGCCTCAGCCGCACTCCCCGCGGAAACTGCGGCCTCTGCAATGAGTGCTTCGAACTGCTTCGCGGCGAGCTCGACCGCTGCGACGCCCAGACCCTCCTTTCCATCGGGGGGGAAGTGGAAGTAGACCGATCCCTTCGGTGCTCCGGCGTGTTCGATCACAGCATTCAGCCCCGTGCCGCTGTAGCCACTGGTCTGGATGAGCTGGAGCATGGACTCCGTGAGCCGTGCTTTTGTCAGGTTCCCTTTTATTGCCATAAACAAATAATAGACCGGTCTATATATTTTGCAAACTGCTGACTGCCCTGCGGACAAGCCGGCAGTGGGTTGTTCCGGCGTACCTAGGACTCCCAGGGCCAGCCTGGCAGGCTGTTTTCCGCTGCCGTGCCGCCTAGGCTGAAACTCGAACCCGTGTTGAATCTACAAAGCAACAGGCTTAGGTACCAGCACTATCGAGGAGCGCCCCCCCATGAGGATTGCAGTCACCGGCGGAAGCGGAAAACTGGGCAGGAGTGTGGTCCGACGCCTTACGCAGGACGGCCACGAGGTGCTCAATATGGACCGCGCAGGTACGCGCGGCCGGGGGTTACGTCAACGTGGACCTCCGCAACTACGGACAGGTCCTGGACGTCTTCCTGGGCCTGGATGACCAACACGACGGCTTGGACGCGATAGTCCACTTGGCGGCCATACCAGCGCCGGGGGGTTGGCCCCGGACGCCGCGATCTTTGAGAACAACATGGTGTCCACCTACAACGTGTTCCAAGCGGCACGAAGGGCGGGCATCAAGAAGGTGGTCTACGCCTCCAGCGAGACCGTGCTGGGTCTCCCCCTTCGACATCGAGCTCCCTACATTCCCGTAGATGAGGAGTACGCGGCTCGACCGGAAAGCACCTACTCGCTGGTTAAGCACCTCGAGGAGCAGATGGCCATCCAACTGACGCGTTGGGATCCGGAACTGAGCATCACGGCACTGCGATTCTCCAATGTCATGGACCCGAGGATTACGACGCTTTCCCGGCCTTCGACTCCGACGCAACGCTCCGGAAATGGAACCTCTGGGGGGGCTACATCGACGCCCGGGACGGCGCCCTTGCCGTGGTGCGCTCCCTGGAGCACGGGGAACCGGGCTTCGAGACCTTCATCATTGCCGCCGCCGATACCGTGATGAGTCGAAGCAGCGCCGAATTGGCAGCCGAAGTCTTCCCCCGGCGTCGAGGTCCTCAAGGAACTGGGTGAGCACGAAACCATGCTGTCCATCGACAAAGCCCGCAGGCTGTTGGGCTTTGAGCCAGAGCATAGCTGGCGCAACGTCCACTCCAACCGCACCACGCCAACCGAAGACTGACGCCGCCCACCGGCCGACGCGCGACGGCCCACCCCCTTAGCTGCAGTTTCCTGCAAGCACTCGTAAAGGGATGGGCCGGCGCAGCTTCGGACGCGTCAGATCATGGTCATGACTATGGCAGGGTCGGCCAGGATTGAGCCGAGGTCCGCAAGGAATCGTGAACCCTGTTCCCCATCCACCAAGCGGTGGTCGAAGGACAGGCTGAGCGACATGACCTGCCGAACCGCGAGTTCGTCGTTAACAACCCACGGCGCCTTCCTCACAGCGCCAAGGGCCACAATCGCGGCCTCGCCCGGGTTCAGGATGGGGGGTCCCTGCGTCGATGCCAAACACGCCGATGTTGGTGATGGAGATGGTGCCGCCAGACAAGTCCGACGGCGACGTCTTACCTGCCCGCGCCGTATCGGTCAGCTCAGTCAAAGCCGTGGAGAGCTCGCGAAGCGTCAAGCGGTCCGCATCCTTGATGTTCGGGACCGTCAGGCCCCGGGGGGGTGTTGCGGCCGCGATGCCCAGGTTCACGTAATTGAACTGGACAATCTCCTGGTTGGCCTCATCCCACCGCGAATTCAACGATGGGTTGTTCCGCAACGCCACCAGAACCGCCTTGGCCGCAATGGTCAGGGGGGGCGTCAGCTTGTAGCCTTCGAATGCCTTATTGCCCTTGAGCCTGGCCAGCAATTCCATGGTTGCCGTGACGTCCACCGTGAGGAACTCCGTCACATGCGGGGGGGCAGTGAACGCGCTCTGCACCATGGCTGCGGCCGTGAACTTGCGAACACCCTTAATGGGCGTTCGGGTTTCCCGCTCACCCTGTGCAGCAGAACCTGGAGCCTCAGCTGGAGCTTCCGGTGTACCGGAGAAGTTCTGAACATCCTCGCGGGTGATGAGCCCACCCGGCCCGGTCCCGGGAACGAGCTCCAGGTCGACCCCCCCCAGGTCACGGGCGAGCTTCCGGACCGGAGGGGGTGGAGCGCGGTCGCTCGGAGGTTTCGGCCTCCGCCTGACGTGGCACCACGGGATCGGCGGTCGCGGGCGCCTCCGGCGCTGCGGCCTTCATGTTTTGTACCTGTACGCGGGCACGCCGTGTCGGGCGACCGGAATGTTCGACGACGGCGCCGTAACCTACCAGGTTCGGCTCACGTTTCGCTGGGCTCCCCCACCCCATCGGCGGGAGCGGCGGCGGCACCATTGGCAGATGTCTCGACGGCGGCACGGTCACCTGCGGGCCCCGTCCCGGCAGACTCCTTAACAGCAACAGGTGCGCCGCCCCCCCGTTGGAGGACCCGGCGTCGTCAACCTCGAACGAAACGATCGGCTTGCCGACCTCCACCACGGTGCCGGGCTGCTCATGAAGTTCAGCCACCACGCCTGCGAAGGGCGAGGGCAACTCGACGACGCCTTGGCGGTTTCGACCTCGGCGATGACCTGGTTCAGCGTAACGGTATCCCCCCCACCGCCACTTTCCAGCTCAGGATTTCCGATTCGGTCAGGCCCTCACCCAGGTCCGGCAGCCTGAATTCCTTGATCATGGTGGCGGTCATCCTTCCAGTCCACTCAGGGAGTTGCGGCGGCCCAGGGCGCGGTCCACGCCGTCGAGAATTCTGTCCAAGTCCGGCAAGTGGTGCATTTCGAGCTTCGAGTATGGGTACGGAACGTCGAATCCGGTGATGCGGACGGGAGCCGACTCCAGGTAATGGAAGCAGCGTTCGGTGATGCTTGCAGCGATCTCGGCGCCGAGGCCACCGGATTGGCCGGCCTCGTGGGTGATGACCATCCGACCGGTCTTGCGGACAGAAGCTTCGACGACGGGGGGGTAGTCCACAGGGGCCAGGGAGCGAAGATCGATGACTTCCACGGAAATGCCTTCATCGGCCGCTGCCATGGCAGCGTCCTTGGCCGTTTTGACGAGTGGACCATAGGCAACCAGCGTGACATCGGAACCAGGGCTCACCACGGCAGCCTTGTCCAAAGGAAGCGCAGCGGAAAGGTCAATGGTCTCGTCCACGTCGCCCTTGTCGTGGTAACGCCGCTTGGGCTCGAAGTAGAGGACGGGATCATCGGACGCGATGGCCTGCTGGATCATGGTGTAGGCATCCTGCGGATTCGACACAGCTACAACCCGGAGGCCGGAAGTGTGGGTGAAGTACGCTTCGGGTGATTCGGAATGGTGCTCCGGCGATCCGATGCCACCACCGAACGGAACACGGATAGTGATGGGCATCTTGACGCGCCCTTGGGTCCGGTAGTGCATCTTGGCTACCTGGCTGACGATCTGGTCGAACGCCGTAGATGAAACCATCGAACTGGATCTCGCAAACCGGCCGGTAGCACGGTAGGCCAAGCCAACTGCGGTGCCGATAATGCCGGACTCAGCCAGCGGCGAATCGATCACCCTGTGCTTCCCGAAATCCTTCTGCAGCCCATCCGTGACGCGGAAAACGCCACCGAGCGAACCGATGTCTTCTCCCATGAGGACTACTTTGGGATCGTTCTCGAGGGACTTCCGGAGGCCGGCATTGATGGCCCGGGCAAAAGTGAGCTTGGACATCAGAGTGCACCTTCCTCGACTGGCTGGTTGAAACTGTTCAGGTAGCGCGAGTAGTGGTCCTTCTGGCGTTCAATCCAGGAATTGGGGGGGTGCTGTAGACGTGGTTGAAAACGTCCAACGGCTGCGGGTCCGGCATGTCGATGCAGCTGGACCGAAGTTCCGCGGCCACCGCGTCAGCCTTTGCCTTCACCTGGGTTTCAACGTCCTCAGTCAGCAGGCCCTTGGCCTCAAGCAGTTTGCGCAGCCTCAGGATCGGGTCCTTGGCGGCCCAATCCTCCAGCTCGTTGGGGTCACGGTACCGGGTAGGGTCATCAGCAGTGGTGTGCGGACCCATGCGGTAAGTGACCGCCTCAATGAAGGTAGGTCCGCCGCCCTTGCGCGCACGATCCAAGGCAACACGAGTCGCTGCCATGACAGCCAGGACGTCATTGCCATCGACCGCATGCTCGGGATACCGAATCCGGTGGGCCTGTCAGCCAACTGAACGTGGGACTGCACACGCACGGGCTCGGATATTGCCCAATGGTTGTTCTGGCAGAAGAACACCACGGGAGCCTGGTAGCTCGCGGCGAACACCATGGCCTCGTTCACGTCGCCTTCACTCGTGGCACCATCGCCAAAGTAGGCAAGGACCGCAGTGTTGGCACCATCCAACTGGACGCCCATGGCATAGCCGGTGGCGTGCAGGCTCTGGGAACCAATGATGATCTGGGGGGGAGTCGCCAGATTGATGCGCAGGGGATCCCAGCCATAGGAGGCGTTACCTCGCCATACGCGGGCGATCTCGGAGAGGTGGGCACCACGCACATAGGCCACGCCGCTTTCCCGGTAGCTCGGGAAAACGAAGTCGTCGTCCCGCAGTGAGCGGCTTGAACCGATCTGGGCTGCTTCCTGCCCCAGCAACGGGGGGGCCACAATGCCAGCTCGCCCTGGCGCTGCAATGCCGTAGCTTCCGCATCAATACGGCGAATAACCGTCATATCCTCATACAAGGAGCACAGTTGTTCATCGCTGATGTCCTTGACCCAGATATCAAATTCCGGGTGGCTGATGCGTTCGCCGTCCGGCGACACCAACTGGAGCATGTCGCCGCCGGTCCTCAAGGGATTTTGTGCACTATGTCCTGGGCGTGGAGCGTCATGGTGCGCTCCCTTGCCCGCCTGATCCGTTAACACAGGTGATCGCAACCTTCCGGTTCGTTTTCGTCGGCGCTGGCGGGACTTGTGATCCTGTCGCAGACCGGCCCTCCGGCACCTTCGCCGGAGTTAATTGTGACCCTACTCACAACGCGCATCGGGTACAACTGCCCTTGTTGAAATTGAGCATTCTGCCCTGTTTTGGACTCGGGCTCCGTGCTAATCTTGCGCATTATGCAACCCTTGGATGGCACTGACACCCGGCTCCTTTCCGCCATGGCCAAGGACCCCCCGCGGGACGGTGGTGGCACTGGCGCAAAAGTTGGGTTTGTCCCGCAATACAGTGCAGGCCCGCATGGCCCAGCTCGAGAAGAAACACGCGTTCCTGTCATTCGAGCGGCGAATCAATCCGGTGGCCCTCGGCTATCCGTTGACGGCGTTCATCACGGTCCATGTGCAACAGCAGAAATTGGCCTCACTTGCCCAGGACCTCGCGGACATTCCGGAGATCCTGGAAGGTTTCGGCCTGACGGGCTCCGCGGACCTGTTGCTGCGGGTTGTGGCCCTGGATGCGGAAGACCTGTACCGGATCAACGGGAAGATCCTCGGCTGCGACGGCGTGGAGCGGACGGATACGGCACTGGCCATGCGCGAGATGATCCCCTATCGGGTGCAACCATTGCTGGGGCGGCGCACGAAGGCCTGAATTCCCTTTCTACCTGCAGTTATTCCTGGCGCGCTCTTGCCCATGGAAGCGGACATGCGATTTGATGCAAGAGGACGCATCGGGGACCGTCCAGAGGTTCCCGGCCAGGTGGTGGCGCTGCCGAAGGCTGCCGAAAGGGGCACTACCGTGAGCAATCCGCAAGAACCCAGCCAGCCGGATCACCAACCGGGTATAACCCGCCGCCGGTTCCACCGGGACCCGGGTACCCCCCCGCAGAGTGGCGGCTCCCCGCAGTGGCAACAGCCGCCGTCGCCCGCTTCTCCCCAGGGCAACCCGCAATACGGCGTGCCGGGCCAGCCCCAAAACCCATACCCGCCGGGCCAATACCAGCCGGGCCAGTACCCGCCCGGCCAGTACCCGCAAGGCAATATTCCCCGGAGCAATACGGCCAGCAGCCACCGAAAAAGAGCCGGAAATTGCTGTGGATCGTCCTCAGCGTTGTGGCGGGAGTTGTTGTGCTGGCCGTGGTGGGCATACTGGTGCTCGTCAACGTGGTGGGCAACGCAACCTCCAAGGCAAGATCCCTGGCCGATGAATTCACTAATCTGGTGGTGTCAGGCCAAACGGAGCAGGCCTACGACAACTACCTGAGCCAGCCGTTGAAGGATGAACTGGACAAGCAATCGTTCGTTGATGGCATTGCCAGCCTGGAGCTGGACAGCTCATGCAAACCAAACTACAACTCCGTGAACGTGAACTCGGAGAACGGAAACAACAAGGCGGACCTTGCCGGCAAGCTCCAATGCGACGGCAAGACCATCGATCTTCAATACATCTTCGAGGGCACCAACGAGCTGAAGATGAGCAGCATCCGACTCCGCCCCTAAGTGACGGGAAAATAATCCTTCCCACCACCCATCCACCTGCGCGAATGGTCCGAATCACTTCCTGAGAGCCCCACCCGGGGGGGCTCAGCAGGACGGCCGGGATTTCCGGCCATCACCGGAAGGTTCGGACCAATGCGTACTTCGCCCAATCGCTTGATCGCCACCATCTTCGGAGCCGTTTACCTCTTGGTAGGCGTGCTCGGATTCTTTGTCACCTCGGGAATCGGCTTCTTCGCCACCGAGGGAGCCAACTTGATCATTTTCGCTGTGAACCCGCTTCACAACATCATCCACCTGGCCATCGGCGCTGCCCTTCTCTATGCCGGCATGAACAGCGTCACGCTGTCCAAATCCGTGAACACGGCTGTAGGAGGCGTCTACCTTCTGGTGGGTATCCTCGGGCTCTTCCTGGTGGGTTCCTCACTGAACATCATCGCCCTCAACGGAGCAGACAACGTGCTGCACCTTGCCAGCGCAGTTGTCCTGTTGGGTGTCGCACTGTCCCAGGACAAGGCCGCCGTAGCTTCCGCCCGCGCCTGATCACCCACTACGCGCCACTAAAAGCGAAAGGACGGCGGGAGCCATGGAAAGCAGAAATCACCCCACGTTGAAGGCAGCCAGCTTACTGTTCGTGTACTTCGCTGCCATGGCGGCCGGGATGGTCGAGCTTTCCCTTGCCGCCGGGTATCTCACCGGCATCAACCCGGTGACGCCCGGTTTGGTCATTGCCGGTGTGGCAACCCTCACGGCTGGCTTGGCCTTCCTGGCTTGGTCTCTGTGGGGGCCTGCATCGCAACTCACTCATCTTCGCCCGCTATGCCGTTCCAGCCTTGGCAGTGGCTGCCGCGGCCCACGTCGCAGTCATGGCGGCCAGCGTCTCCACCCAGCGCTCACTTGACGTGAGCCACCTCGCCGCCCTCGGCCTGACGCTCATGGCGCTAGCCGGAGCGGGCTGGTTGAGGCGGCAGCACAAGACCAACGACGGCGGCGCCCACGGCCAGCCAAGACCGGGCGGCTTCTGGCAGCCGCGTTCGGAGCCGCCGTCGTTGTTGCAACAGTGGCAACACCCGGCCTGGCAGCTCGATGGCCGGACAGCACGCCGTCCCCCCATGGCGAACACGGCCAGTCGCCCGACGGAAAGAACGGCCAGGGCTCCAATCCCGCCCTGGATCCGGGTCGCCACCACTAGGCGGCGGCTGGACCGGCGCACCATTAACACTGCCCACTGTTGATGGTGCGCCTGGTTCGTGGATCATGGAGCCATGGATCCCATCGAGGCGCTCGACGAAATTTCCTTCTGGCTGGAACGAAGCCAAGCTCCCACTTTCAAGGTCCAAGCCTTCCGCAAGGCAGCCGACGCCGTCCGGCAGCTTACGCCGGAAGATCTGGCGACGCTTGTCAGCAGCGGGCGGATAACCAGCCTCAAAGGCGTCGGAAGCCGGAGTGCCGAAGTCATCACGCAGGCCATGGAGGACCGTACCCCCCGACTATCTGGCCGATCTGCGTGAACGTGGAACAGAATCCTTGGCCTCCGGCGGCGACACCCTGCGGGCCGCCTTGCGCGGCGACCTTCACAGCCACAGCAACTGGTCCGATGGCGGCTCACCGATCGAAACCATGGTTGCCGCAGCCCGCACTCTCGGCCGGGAGTATCTTGCCCTGACGGACCACTCCCCCCAACCTCACCATCGCCAATGGCCTCAGCGTCGAACGGCTTGAGAAACAACTGGGCGTGGTGGAAGGCATCAATGCTGCCCAGGACGGCTTCCGATTGCTCAAGGGCATCGAGGTGGACATCCTTGAGGATGGAACCTTGGACCAGACACCGGACATGCTGGACCGTCTGGACGTAGTGGTGGCTAGCGTTCACTCGAAACTTCGGTCAGACAAGAAGACCATGACCACACGAATGCTGGGCGGCATCAGTGATCCCCCATACCAACGTCCTGGGGGGGCATTGCACGGGCCGCCTTGTCCAAGGATCGCGGGGTACCAGGCCCGAGTCTGAGTTCGACGCGGCCAAAGTGTTTAAAGAGTGTGCGGAATGGGGGGGCGTGGCAGTTGAAATCAACTCACGGCCAGAGCGGCAGGATCCACCGGACAACCTCATCAGGATGGCCCTCGACGCCGGCTGCCTGTTCAGTATCGACAGCGATGCCCACGCCCCCCGGCCAACTCGACTTCCTGCAGTACGGTGCGGAGCGGGCGGAAGCCTTGGGGTGCCGAAGGAACGGATTGTCACCACGTGGCCGCTGGAGCAGCTAAAGGAGTGGCTGAGCCTGAAGAAGTAACTGATCCTGACTGCAGAAGCTCCTCCTGATGTTTGCAGGAGGAGCCTTCTGTTGCGTTGGCCCTGTTTGGCTCGGTGCCGGCAGGGCTAGTGGTCTACAGCTTTCTCAGCACCGACGCCGGTCAGCGAGCGCACCTCCATTTCCGCCTGCTTGGCCGGATCCTCGCGCCGCTTGTCCAGGACCGTACCCAGCCAGCCGAGCAAGAATGCCAGCGGGATGGATACGATGCCCGGGTTGCTCAGCGGGAAGAGGGCAAAGTTTGCTCCCGGGATCATGGAGGTCTTGGCACCCGAAACTACAGGCGAGAAAGTGATCAGCAGGATGGCCGCAGCCAGGCCGCCATACATGCTCCAGACCGCGCCTGGGTGGTGAACTTCTTCCAGAACAGGGAGTAGACGATGGTGGGCAGGTTAGCCGAGGCTGCAACTGCGAAGGCCAAAGCCACCAGGAAGGCCACATTCTGGCCGTTGGCGAAGATGCCACCGAGGATAGCCAGGACGCCGATCACCAGTACCGTTCGCCGAGCCACCTTCACCTCGGTATTGGCATCGGCTTTGCCCTTGGCAATGACATTGGCGTAAATGTCATGGGCGAAGGATGCGCCGCCGTGATGGTCAGGCCGGCCACCACTGCCAGGATGGTGGCGAAGGCAACCGCCGAAATGAAGCCCAGGAGCAACGGCCCACCCAGGTGGAAGGCCAGCAGCGGTGCGGCGGAGTTGACGCCGCCGGGTGCGGATTTGATGGTTTCTGCACCCACCAGGCTGCAGCACCGTAGCCCAGCACCAGTGTGAACAGGTAGAACAGGCCGATCAGCCAGATCGCCCAGACAACGGACTTCCGGGCTTCCTTTGCCGTGGGGGACGGTGTAGAAGCGCATCAGGACGTGCGGCAGGGCCGCGGTTCCGAGAACCAGGGCGAGTCCAAGGGACATGAAGTCGAGCTTGGATGTTTCGGTCTTGCCATACTGCAGGCCCGGGTTCAGGATGGCCGGGTTGTTGGCGGCCTCGGCTGCGGAGCCCAGCAGGCTGGACAGGTTGAAGCCATAGATCGCAAGCACCATAGCCGTCATGACTCCGGCGCCGGCAATCAGCAGGATGGCCTTGATGATCTGCACCCAAGTGGTGCCCTTCATGCCGCCGATCAGTACGTACATGATCATCAAGCACCGACGACGATGATCACCAAGGCTTGGCCACCCCAGTCGCTGATTCCCAGCAGGAGCGAAATCAAGCTGCCTGCACCTGCCATCTGGGCGAGAAGGTAGAAGAAGCAAACGGCGAGGGTGGACAGCGCCGCCGCGATACGGACCGGGCGCTGGCGCAAGCGGAAGGACAGGACGTCGGCCATGGTGAACTTGCCGGTGTTGCGGAGCAGTTCAGCCACCAGGAGCAGGGCAACCAGCCAGGCAACAAGGAAGCCGATGGAGTACAGGAACCCGTCGTAGCCGTTGATGGCAATGGCACCGGTGATACCTAGGAATGATGCCGCCGAAAGGTAGTCCCCCCCGGCGATGGCCGTGCCGTTTTGGGAGCCGGTGAAGGACCGGCCGGCAGCGTAGTAGTCTGCCGCGGTCTTGTTGTTCCGGCTTGCCCGGAAGACGATCACCATGGTGACCGCCACGAAGAGGGCGAAGATGCCCATGTTGAGCAGGGTGGTGTCTTTCAGCGCTTCGACGTTGACTGCTGCCGGGACGATGGTGTTCATTTGGCTGCCCCGCTGATCACATTGCCGTCCTTATCGAATTCGTGGCCCTCGATCTCGTTGCGGATTTCAGCAGCGATGGGATCCAGGTTCCTGTTGGAGTAGCTCACGTACCAGGCCGTGATGCCGAAGGTGGTGACGAACTGCAGCAGGCCGAGAATCAGGCCGACGTTGATGTTGCCCCAAACCTTGATGGACATGAAGCCGACTGCGTAGTCGGCCAAGAGAACGTAGGCGAAATACCAGAGCAGGAATGCCACTGCCATTGGAAAGACAAAGCTGCGGTGCCGCTTGCGCAGTGTCTTGAACCGTTCCGTCTGTTGGACTTCCTGGAAGTCCACGGACGCCGTTGCGTCCTGGGGGGGTTGGGCCTCATTACCCATGGTTCCTCCTGATTGTGATGTGTCCACATCAGCTCCACACGCATTGCCAATGTGACTGCAATCACTATCGAACGCTCTGTGGCACCTGTTCCAGAGAATCGTCCACTGCCGTCGCCCAACGGTTGCGACGTTGCGCCAAACGGTGGCCGTGAGGGAACATCAGGCAAGCGGGCGGACCCCCCCGCCAGTGCGTCCGGCTACGCTGGCCTTATGCCCGATTCCCCCGCTTTTCACCGCAGCCGCGATCGCCGTGATCGTGCTGGCAGTCGCCGTCGTCGTGGGCGTTGGCCTCAAAGTGATCCGCTCGTTCCGCGACCTTGGCACGGACGCCGAACGTGCAACCTACAACACACTCCATGCAGCCTCCAGGGCAGGGCAACACCTTCGCGCTGGTCTCCACCCCCCGCCGGCGCAGCCAAGGCCAGCAAGCAATTGCGGGCGCTGCTGGGCTGCGATGCCTGGCCATCACGGACACCGACGCCGTGCTCGCCTGGGATGGTGCCGCCGAGGAACTCCGGCCATCGCTGATGCGGCTCGCGGAGGAAGTATTAACCACTGGCCGGACGGTGGTAGTAGCTGTCGGGTACCCCCTCAGCCGCTAAGCCGGATCACGGCAACCACGACTTCAGCGCTGTCATCGCACCGATCCGGGCTGGATCCAGGGTTGTCGGCTCTGTGGCTGCACTTGCTCCCGCGGCCGGGGCCGGTTTGGTGAGGGCAACAAGCGAGGTGGCCGATTGGATTGCCGCGCAGCTGGAGCTCGCGGAGCTGGAATCATCGCGCACCCTCCTGATGGAGGCCGAGGTCCGTGCCCTGCGGGCCCAGATAAGCCCACACTTCATCTACAACTCGTTGAATGCCATTGCCTCGTTCATCAACACCGATCCGGCCCGGGCCAGGGAGCTCGTGGTGGAATTCGCCGATTTCACCCGGTACTCGTTCCGGAGGCATGGCGACTTCACTACTGTGGCGGAGGAACTCCGCTGCATTGACCGCTACCTCTTGCTGGAGCGCGCAAGGTTCGGCGAGCGGGTCCAAGTGAGCCTGCGGATCGCTCCGGAGGTCCTCAGCACGGTCATCCCGTTCCTTAGCTCCAACCGCTGGTTGAAAACGCCGTCAGGCACGGCTTGGAGGCCAAGGAAGGACCCGGACACATCACCATTTGCGCGAATGATTCCGGTGCGTTCGCCGAAGTGACCATCGAGGACGACGGCGTCGGCATGGACCCGGAGCATCTGCGGTCTGTGCTCGCAGGGCACACGGACGGGGGGTCCACGTGGGACTTCGCAATGTGGACGCCCGCCTGCGACAGGTCTATGGCGACGAGCACGGACTCATCATCGACACGGCCCCCCCGGGCGAAGGAACCATGATCACCATGCGGGTGCCGAAATCGCAGCCCGGGCACGACGCCTGAGGCCGGTTAGTCTTTAATCATGATCAACGTCCTCGTCGCTGATGACGAACTGCCCGCCGTGGAGGAGCTCGCCTTCCTGTTGGGCCGGGATGAGCGGATTGGCGCCATCCACCGGGCATCGTCCGGCGCAGAGGCGCTACGGACCTTGGAAACAGAGTCAGTGGACGCCGTATTCCTCGACATCCATATGCCGGCGCTCTCAGGGTTGGACATCGCACGCGCCATATCCCGCAGCAGCAGTCCTCCGGCAGTCGTGTTCGTCACCGCAGACGAAGACTGCGCACTTGAAGCCTTTGACCTCGCCGCCATCGACTATCTGCTGAAGCCCTTGCGCGCTGAACGGCTTTCCCGTTCCGTGGACCGCATCAGTGAGCTCATCAAGGACGGAACCCCCCGCGCCGGAGATGATCACGGTGGACCTCGGCAGCACAACCCGCATGATCCGCCGCGACGACGTAACCTACGTGCAGGCCCAGGGTGACTACGCAAGGCTGCACACGGCCGAGGCCAGCTATCTGATCCGTGTTCCCCTCAGCGACCTTGAACAGAAGTGGGCAGACGCCGGCTTTATCCGGATTCACCGCTCGTATCTCATCGCCTTGAACCATGTGCAGCACCTCAAGCTTTCGGCCACGGGGCCGAGCGTGGCAGTTGCCGGCGCCGAGCTGCCCATCAGCCGCAGGCACTTGCCATCGGTAAGGGACAAGCTGCAGTCCACCCGCATCCGGCCCCAAGGATGACACGCGTCCGCGTCACTGCCCCGCGCCAATCAGCCACGGCGACACCGGGGGGGCCTCGGGAAAGTTACCGTACCCGGGGGGGAACTTGCCGAGGACTCCGATGCCGGCCGGATTTTCATCCGCTCGCTCATCCGCTCGCAGCTGCGGTTGGCCTTGGTGGTGGCCTGCGGGTTCCTGGTCATTCTTGCCGTGATCGCAGTATTCCTGGTCTATGGACCCGGGGGGGTGGCGGAGACCCGCATTTTCGGCATTCCCTTGGACTGGCTGGTCCTGGGCGCGGGCATCTACCCCGTCATCGGCTCAGCGCTTGGCTCTACAATCGCGCGGCAGCCCGCAATGAGGCGCGTTACCAGGACCTTGTGGAGGATAAGTGAACCCTGCTGTTGGGCTCTTCGCTTTTCTGGCCGTTTCCATCGCGACGGCGGTCATTGGCTTCTACGGCTTGCGCATCTCACGCACAACCGGCGACTTCTACGTCGCTCCCGAACAGTCCCCCCCGTGGTGGAACGCATCCGCAATCGGCGGCGAGTACTTGTCCGCCGCCAGCTTCCTGGGCGTCGCGGGGCTGATCCTGCTTTCCGGAACTGACGCGCTTTGGTTCCCCGTGGGGGGGTACACCGCCGGTTACCTGATGCTGTTGCTCTTCGTGGCCGCTCCCCCTGCGCCGCTCCGGCGCCTACACCATTCCGGATTTTACCGAAGCCCGGCTGGACTCCAAGCTGGTCCGACGGGTGACAAGCCTGGTGGTGGTGGCCGTCGGCTGGCTGTACATCGTTCCCCAGCTCCATGGCGCGGCGCTCACCATCCGGATCACCACCGGACTGCCGTCGTGGGTAGGTTCGACGGCGGTGGTTCTGGTTGTGTGCCTCACGGTGGTGGCAGGTGGAATGCGCTCGATTACCTTTGTCCAGGCCTTTCAGTACTGGTTGAAATTGACCGCTTTAGCGGTACCTGTCGTGTTCGTTCTTCTGGTGCTGGCAGGCAATGGCGCACAGCCGCAGGCGCCCTTGCCCCTCAACCCCACCGGCCAAAGTGCTGCCGGGGGGGCATACCAACACATATCGCTCTTGGTGGCGTTGCTCTTCGGAACCCTGGGCCTACCGCACGTCCTGGTGAGGTTTTATACCAACCCGGACGGCCAATCGGCCCGCCGGACCACGCTGATCGTGTTGGGGGGGCTGCTCTCCGTCTTCTATCTGTTTCCCACGCTGTCGGGTGCCTTGGGGAGGATGTTCGCACCCGACTCGCGCAGTCCGGCCAGGCCGACGCCTGGTCCTGTTGCTGCCCGGGAGGTTTGTAGACGGTGTGGCCGGTGACATGCTGTCTGCGTTGGTGGTGGCGGGCGCCTTCGCCGCTTTCCTGTCCACGACGTCCGGCTGGTGGTTTCGCTTTCCGGCGTCATCAGCCAGGACCTTTTTGGAGGAAGCGTAAAAGGCTTCCGCCTCGCGGCGTTACTCGCCGCCGTCGTGCCTTTGGGCTTTGCCTGATGACTGACACACTTGCGCTGGCTGGAAGCGTCGGCTTGGTTTTCGCCTTCACGGCGTCCACCATCTGCCCGGTGCTGCTGCTCGGGATCTGGTGGCGTGGGCTAACTGATGCGGGCGCCATCGCGGGGGGGATGCTGATTGGTGCGCTTCTTTGTGGCGGCGCCATGGTGGCGGGCACCCTCATGGGCCCAGGCAACGCGCCCGCGTGGTTGGCGCAGCCTGCAGCGTGGAGCGTCCCGGCCGCCTTCGCGGTGACCGTGACGGTGTCGATCATGACAAAGCACCGCGTACCGGCCTCGGTGAACCGGGTAATGTCACGCCTGCATGTGCCGGAGCGTCCGGTAGTCACGGAGCGATAGCGGCAGCAAGCCGTTGTCCGCGGCCCCCTACAGGGTGGACAATGACGCCATGTCCGATGAAGCGGGTGCAGCGGGTCCCGAACCGCCGGCGCCCACGACGGAGCTATCTCCCAGTGTCCGGGCGCAATTGCTGGCCACGGAGCACTGGAGCCTGCTCGCTTCAAGGAGTACCACCCAAGGCGAAGTCCTCACCCGCATCAGCATGTTCCTGACGTTTACCTCGGCAAGCCTGCTCAGTGTGGCGCTTGTTGGTAACGCTACCCAATTTTCAGATGACTTCAGGGCCTTCGCGCTGACGATACTCAGCATCGACGTCGTCGTAGGACTGCTAACACAGATCCGGGTCTTGAACGTCGGCATGGAGGACCTCATGTACGTCCTCGCCATGAACAGGTTGCGTGCCGCCTACGTCGAACTGGATCCCGGCATGGCGCGCTACTTGATGGCGGGCTACCACGACGACGAGGCAGGCTCGGAGCAGACGTACTACTTCCTGGGCGGGCGGGGCTCATTCAGCCAAGTAGCAGGCAGCAGCATGATGTTCATCATGACGGCCAACTCGGCGTTGCTTGCACTGCTGATCGGCTCTGTCTTGACTGTCCTTCAGGTGCCCACGCCCGTCTCAATCAGCGTGGCTGTGGTGGCCGCACTGGCCTTTTTCGCAGTCACCATGGTCCGCGGCGGGCGCCGGTATTACGCGGTGTGGAAGATCAACCAGCCAATCTCCCCCACCCCCGCATTAGCCCGCCCTTCGAACTAATCGATGGCCGCCATGAGCTCTACAACACGGGCGAGAAAGGCATCTACCTGGGCCTCTTCGTAGCATCGGCGCCCTTGGCCGCACGGAAAACAGCACGCCGCACTGTGTCTACGCTCAAGGCTGATCGTGCTCGAGGTACCCAATAAGCTCGGCGCACAACGCATCGACATCCTGGACGTTGTAGCTGCGGGTCCTTTTCGCGGACGGGCGCCGGAAGCGCTCGCCGTCAGGGCGGTGCAGCCTGCCGCGCAGGATGCCGGAGAGCTTGCCGATCTCGCGCAGCCAGGCCTCTTCGCCCTGCTGGCTGATGAGCTCGTCCCTCTCCCGACGCGCAAACGCGTCCTCCAGCCGGTCCAGCGCAGCATCCACACTGTTGGCGTCGTAGCCGCCCTTGACGGGGTCGAAAGCCACAGCACGTACATCTACGCTGGCCACTTGGTCGGCCGTGCCCACAGGATTCTCAAACGACGTCCTGGCTCGCTGGAGGAACTCATCCACTTGCTTGGCGTTATAGCCGTACTTGCTCCGCTCCACGCGATCGAACGTTGCGGGAATCTGGCGTCGAATATCCAAGGCCACTAATTTTCCTTCATTGGTTGTCAGACGCCGCTCAGCAGCGCGAACAGAACATAGGCTACAGGGGCTGCGAACACGATGGAGTCCAAGCGGTCCATCACGCCACCGTGGCCGGGCAAGATGCTGCTCATGTCCTTGACGCCAAGTTCGCGTTTGACCATGGACTCGGCGAGGTCTCCGGCGGTTGATGCGGCGACCATGCCCACGGCCAGCACAAGGCCCACCCACCAAGGCTTGTCGAGCAGGAAGATGCAGGCAAGGACGCCGATGACCATGGCCCCCCCGCCCACTGATCCCGCGAAGCCCTCCCAGGACTTCTTGGGGCTGATCTTGGGGGCCATGGGGTGCTTACCGAAAGTAGCACCAACGATGTAGCCGAACGTGTCATTCGAGACCACCAACAGCAACAAAGTCGCTATCTGCCACGCGCCGTCGGGTATCCCGTTCGGCCAAAAGCCGAACGGGGGTGGCACCACCGGTGGCGTGGAGCGGCAATGCCGCGAAGCTGATGAGGAACGGAATCCAAGCCAGGGTGAAAACGCCGGCAAACACGCTGCGCGGCGCCCCCCCGCAGCGCTCTCGATGGAGCGCCACAGCAAAACCGCCACCGAACTCGCCGTCATAGTGAAAAGCAAACCCTCAAGTCCGCCAAAGTAGGCCGACACCGGCATCACCAGGCTGCCGATCATCACGGGAACGATCGGCATCCTGGTTCCCTGCGCTTCAAGCGCCCGGAAAACCTCCCAAACACCCAGTACCGCGAAAGCAGTAGTGAGCAGGACGAATCCCAGCGGGAGGAAAAGCAATCCACCAAAACGGCCAGAAGCATGGCAAGCCCGACGCCGATGGCCGCCGGAAGATTCCGGCCTGCCTTGGGTGTGGGGGGGTTCTTCCGCACGCGCCTGACGCGCTTGGGGGTATCGCGTGTCGGGACCCGCTCAGCGGGTGCCGGCTCAGCCTGGTTCATCAGACCTCGAGCAGCTCGGCTTCCTTGCGCTTGAGCAGTTCGTCGATGCTGTCCACGTGCTGCTTGGTCAGGGCGTCGAGTTCCTTCTCAGCGCGTGCACCCTCGTCTTCTCCGGCTTCGCCGTCTTTGACGAGCTTGTCCAGGGAGTCCTTGGCCTTACGGCGGATGCTTCGGATGGATACCTTCGCGTCCTCACCCTTGCCCTTGACGATCTTCACGTACTCCTTGCGGCGCTCCTTGGTGAGCTCCGGGATGGTCACGCGGATGACGTTGCCGTCGTTTGAAGGGTTGGCGCCAACCTCAGAGTCGCTCAGTGCCTTCTCAATGTCGCGCAGCGCTGTCTTGTCGTAAGGGGGGGTGATCAGGATGGTCCGGGCATCAGGCACACCGAAGGAGGCCAGCTGTTGAAGCGGAGTAGGTGTGCCGTAGTACTCGACGATCACCTTGTTGTACAGGGCGGGGGGGTTGGCCCGGCCAGTGCGGATCGACGCGAAATCGTCCTTGGCTACCTCCACCGCCTTATCCATCTTCTCGCCGGCTTCGAGCAAGGTCTCTTCGATCACGGGTTTCTCCTCAGAAATAGTTGCTACCCAACTGCAGGCGGCAATGCACAGTAAATCAATGCACAGTAAAGATCCGCCACCAGGGGCGGACGGTCCTAGAAATATCCTAGCCCTTGCTAGGGAGTAACCAAGGTTCCCAGCGTTTCGCCCAGGATGGCGCGGGTAACGTTGCCCTCACCCTCCATGCCGAACACCACCATGGAAAGACTGTTGTCCTTGCACATGGTCATTGCAGTCTGGTCCATGACCCGGATGTCACGGCGCAGGGCGTCATCGTAGCTGAGGACATCCAACTTCTCGGCTGTGGGGGTCCTTCTTGGGATCGGCGGTGTAGACGCCGTCCACACCGCTCTTGGCCATGAGGACCACGTCTGCGTGCACTTCAAGGGCCCGCTGTGCCGCAACGGTGTCGGTGGAGAAGTAGGGCAAGCCGGCGCCTGCGCCGAAAATGACCACGCGGCCCTTTTCCATGTGGCGGATGGCGCGGCGGGGAATATAGCCTCCGCGACCTGGCCCATGGTGATAGCGCTCTGGACCCTGGTCTCTACACCGGCCTGCTCCAGGAAGTCCTGCAGCGCCAGGCAGTTCATCACAGTGCCCAGCATGCCCATATAGTCGGCGCGGGAGCGATCCATACCGCTTTGCGACAGTTCGGCGCCGCGGAAGAAATTACCGCCGCCGACAACGATTGCCACTTCTACCTCGGTGACTGCTGCCGCGATTTGCTTGGCGATGGCGCGTACGGTCTCGGGATCGACGCCGAGCTTGCCTCCGCCGATGACCTCGCCGGAAAGTTTCAGAAGTACACGTCGACGGGTCTTCTCGGGCTGGATAGCAGTGTTGACGGTTTCCATGGTGCCTTCCCGTTGGTGGACTCTGGCTAGATTATCGTGCTGTGGGTCCGCGCAGGTACTACCCGGACGGGTGCATGAAAAAGGGGGGGCGGCCACCGAAGTGACCACCCCCCCTTTTCATGAATTACTAGTTTCCGACGCGGAAACGGGTTACTGCGGTAGCCTTCACGCCGGCTTCCTCGAGGACCTGTGCAACTGTCTTCTTGGAGTCCTTGGCGAATGCCTGGTCAACCAGAACTTCACCCTTGTAGAAGCCCGTCACGCGGCCTTCCACGATCTTGGAAAGAGCAGCTTCGGGCTTGCCTTCAGCCTTTGCGGTCTCTTCGGCGATGCGGCGCTCGGATTCGACCAGTTCGGCCGGGACGTCGTCGCGGGTCAGGTAGTTCGGAGCCATGGCTGCAACGTGGACAGCGATGTCGTGCGCGGCGGTGGCAGCGGCTTCGCCTTCACCGTCGACAGCGAACAGGACGCCGACCTGAGCCGGGAGGTCCTTGGACGTCTTGTGCAGGTAAGCGTCAACCGTGGTGCCCTCAACGCGGGAGATACGGCGGACAACAACCTTCTCGCCGAGGACTGCGCCCTCTTCGACAACAACCTCGGACAACGGCTTGCCGTCGACCTCGGTGGCCAGCAGGGTCTCGAGGTCGGCTGCACCGGACTCGACTGCAACGTTGAGGACCTTCTCGGCCAGCTGGATGAACTTGTCAGCCTTGGCGACGAAGTCAGTCTCGCAGTTGACCTCGATCATTACGCCGACGCCGCCGTTGACCTTGGCAGCAACCAGGCCTTCAGCGGTGGAACGGCCTTCGCGCTTGGTAGCACCCTTGAGGCCCTTGATGCGGATGATCTCGATGGCCTTCTCAGCGTCACCGTTGGCTTCGTCAAGAGCCTTCTTGACGTCCATCATGCCGGCGCCGGTGCGCTCGCGCAGGGCCTTGATGTCAGCAGCAGTGTAGTTCGCCATGTGAACCCCTCTGTCTAGAAATTTGTGTGTTTACGGACTGACAGGACGGCAGCCCACCGTGTGAGCCGCCATCCTGTCAGTTGCCCCTGACGCTGTATCCAGCATCAGGGAAGGTCCAGATTTACTTGGCTGCTTCGGCTTCGCCGGCTGCAGCTTCAGTTGCTTCGGGAGCCTCGGCTGCGGGAGCTTCTGCTGCCGGAGCCTCGGTTGCCGCTGCTTCTTCGGCCTTGCTGCCTTCGAGGAGCTCGCGCTCCCACTCAGCCAGCGGCTCTTCCGGAGCTTCGGTGGTGCCCGTTGCGCGCTGGTTGCGGGCGATGAGGCCCTCAGCTACGGCGTCGGCAACAACGCGGGTGAGCAGGTTGACGGAGCGGATGGCGTCGTCGTTACCCGGGATCGGGAAGTCAACTTCGTCGGGATCGCAGTTGGTGTCCAGGATGGCAACAACCGGGATGTTCAGCTTCTTGGCTTCGTCAACAGCAAGGTGTTCCTTCTTGGTGTCAACAACCCAGAGAACCGAGGGAGCCTTGGTCAGGTTGCGGATACCACCGAGGTTGGATTCAAGCTTGGTGAGTTCACGCTTGAGGAGCAGGAGCTCCTTCTTGGTGTAAGCCGAGCCGGCGACGTCGTCGAAGTTGATCTCTTCGAGTTCCTTCATGCGCTGGATACGCTTGGCGACGGTCTGGAAGTTGGTGAGCATACCGCCCAACCAACGCTGGTTGACATACGGCTGGCCAACGCGGGTAGCCTGCTCGGCAATTGCTTCCTGAGCCTGCTTCTTGGTGCCAACGAACAGGACGGTGCGCCGTGGGCGACAGTAGCCTTGACGAACTCGTAGGCGCGGTCGATGTAGGACAGCGACTGCTGGAGGTCAATGATGTAGATGCCGTTGCGCTCCGTGAAGATGAAGCGCTTCATCTTCGGGTTCCAACGACGGGTCTGGTGTCCAAAGTGGACGCCGCTGTCAAGCAGCTGGCGCATAGTTACGACGGGCATGCCGACGCTCCTTCCGGCAGGTCATTCATGAGAGAGCCCATGGGGGGGCTGCTCTTACCCTGCCAATAGTTGACGGTTGTTTAGCCTTTGCCCGGTTGGGCGTGGCTCCTGGCATCCATTGCACTTCTCATCCGGCACGGAGCCTGAGCTCGGCCGGACCGCAAGAGGCGCAATCCTCCGCAGCATAAAGCCTTGAGGCTTAGCTGGTGGAGGGCTGGATACGCGTAGTCAGCCTGGGACCCTCACATATCTGAATGAGACATGCTCCTGAACAAGCTTGAGGGCACAGCAAACTGCTCCACCAAGTGTACTACAGCGACCCCACCGATTTGACCGCGGGAAACCACCCGTTGTCACATACGGCAGTCAACGTATCGCGCCGCCGGGGGGGTTGCCCCCGGGAGGCTGGTTCCATGACCGTTTTCAAGCTCACATTGACCACACTTCTTGTCTCCACCGTCGTTACTGGCAGCGCAGGCGCAGCTGCTCCAGCCGAACCACAGTGGAGTTGGCCACTCTCCCCCCAAGCCTTCCGTCCTGCGGACGTTCGATCCCCCCCGGAAAAACCGTGGCTCAGCGGGCATCGGGGGGGTGGACCTGGGGCCAACTCACGACGGCGCTCCCGTCACCGCGCCGTCTGATGGCGTGGTGACCTTTTCCGGCGTCGTAGTTGACCGTCCGGTACTAGCCATCGAGCAAGGCAGTGGCCTCAAGAGCAGCTTCGAACCTGTGACCAGCGAATTGAAAACAGGTGACGCTGTCCGCAAGGGACAGGTCATCGGCACCCTGGAACCCGGCCACTGCAGCAGCGCCACCTGCCTGCATTGGGGGGGTGCGGCGCGGCGAGGACTACGTCAATCCGTTGGGCTTCGTATCGGACATGCGGCCATCCATACTGCTGCCGCTCCACTGAGCCCCCCCGGCAACGTCCAAGTCCCCCGCCGCGTTCCCGCCGTATCTCCCCGCCAGGTCAGCGAATGTTCTAGACGATGGCCGAAACGCCTGTGATGGCACGTCCGGTCACCAAGGTGTTGATCTCGTGTGTGCCCTCGTAGGAGTAGATGGCTCGGCATCCGAGAAGATCTTGGCCATGCCGTAGTCCGTGACGATGCCATTGCCGCCCAGGATGCTGCGTCCCAGGGCGACGCTTTCGCGCATGCGCGCCGTAGTGAAGGCCTTTGCCAGGGCTGACTGCTCGTCCTTGGCCACTCCGGCGTCTTCGAGTTGGGCCAGACGAACCATCATGCCCATGGAGGCCACAGTGTTTCCGAGGATCTGCACCAGTTGGTTTTGCACCAACTGGAACGCTGCAAGCGGACGCCCGAACTGCTGACGCTCCACGGCGTAGCTGCGGGCGACATCGAAGGCAGCCATCTGCAGCCCCCACGGCCTGCCACGCGACGGCCAGGCGGGTTACTTTGAGGACCTTGTTTGTGTCGCGGAAGCTGTTGCCGTTGGCGAGCTTGAAGAAGTCCGGAACCACCACATCGTCAAGAACGATGTCCGCATTCTGCACAGTACGCAGGGAGATTTTGTTTTCAATCTTGGTGGCCGAGTAGCCGGGCAGCGAAGTGTCCACCAGGAACGCCTTGACCTGGTTGTCTGCCAAGTCCTTGGCGTAGATGACCACCCAATCGGAGAACGTGGCGTTGCCGATCCAGCGCTTGGCGCCATTGAGTATCCAGTTATCACCGTCGCGCCGGGCGGTGGTGCGCGTTCCACCTGCTACGTCCGAGCCACCCAGCGGCTCGGTCAGCCCGAAGGCGCCGATCTTCTTCAGTGAATAAATGTCCGGCAGCCAGGCATCCTTCTGCTCTTGCGATGCGAGGGCTTCAATCGAGCCCGTGAAGAGGCCGTCGTGGACACCCATAAAGGTTGCAATCGAAGCATCCGCACGGGTCACTTCGGCGTGGAGCATGCCGGCGAACAAGTTGGAGTACCCCTGGCGGCGGACGGGACTGACAAGGTCCAGTTCGCCGAGCTTGGGAATGAGATCCATCGGAAACTCGCCACGGTTCCAGCAATCCACCGCGATGGGTTTGACCTCACGTGTAAGAAATTCGCGGACCTCCGCCAGGCGATCTTGCTCTTTTTCTGTCAGCATCTGCTCAAAGGCATAGAAGTCGCCGTCGGCATACGGAAGGTTTGCGGCGTCGAATGCAGCGTTGGACATATTCGCTCCTTCAAGGGTGGTCACCTGCGACCACGTCAGATCCGGACCAACCGCGCTGAACCCAAGGGGCGCCAGGGCGGCCAAGTTACCGGCGAGTAGTAAGTTACTGATCAGTAACATACCGCAGGTTCTTCGTTCCCCGCAACGCTGGAGTTTTCCTTTCTGGTTCCAAAGACTCTTGTCGCAGCGGACAGTTCTGTAACGTCGGTAGTGCAACGGTGCAGATGAATTTGGGGGGGGAAGCACAGTGATCAATCCACGTTACGAGGCGATTCTGGTCCGGAATCGTCACCAGAATGGCCTTGATGACAAGACCCCCGGAGGTGACCGGGTATCGTCCCGCCGGTGCTTTCACGCACATCACCTTTAGTTCCGGAAAGACATACAAATACTCGGCCGACAAGGTCGTTGTTCTCCGAAATCCAGCGCCCATATTCCTCAAGCCGCGCGACACAGTCACGGTGCGGGGCAAGGTGTTTGAGGCCGTCACCGAGGTCCTCCGTTTCGATTCGCCCCCCCACGGAACCTGGTTGCGCGTGTTTCACACGGGTGACGCAGGACCCGGATATGAAACCTGTCGTGACACCCAGATAACAATCTCCCAGCCGTCCGAGGAAGAAATAGAAGCCCAGGCCGTGCTGGATTATTGGCGTGACGTCGCCTCGAAACTGAGGGAGGACGATCCGCTACGCCGGCAATAGGAGGACTTCAGGCGCGTCCCGGCAGGAAGCGCCCTTGAAGTCCTGCTCCAGCGCCAAACCCTGACTTCCCCCCGAGAAGATTCAGCGGCATCCGATACTGCCTTTCTCGTCAAACATCAGCCAGCGCGAGGCTCTGCTGAAAGGACTTAGCAATCGAATAACGGTGATCGACGGTCCACCCGGCACGGGAAAAACCCAAACCATACTGAACCTTGTGGCCAACATCGTTACCGTTCCGGGCCAGAGAGTTGGAATCGTCTCCTTCAACAACGCCGCCGTGGAAAATGTCCGGGACAAACTGGCCGAGGAAGGCTACGGACACATGGTGGCTGACCTCGGTCGGAAGGAGAAAATTGCCGAATTCTTCGCCAGGCAGGAAGCCAGGAACGCCGCGGTGGATGAATTCGTCGGGCAATCGCCTGCCGAGGCACCCCCCCCGGCAGAATATGTGGCCGAACTCGACAGCCGCCTGCAGACCCTGCAAGGGACCGCCAGACAACTGGCCATGTGGAAGCAAGAGCTCGACGCTACCAGCTCGAGAGGCGTCATTTCCTGCTCCAGGCCGATACCCGTGAGTTGCCCGCACTGGAAGGCGTCCCGCTACTGCGTGCTCCGTCCGCTCGGATCCTCGAATTCCTGGCCGATACCGCATTCATGCCTGTCGAGTCCGGACCGGTCCGAAAACTTTTCCGCCGCCTGAGACTTCGTCTCCGATACGGACGACTCGGACGAGTTGATCCCCCACGACACTGACGTCGTTCTGCGGCTTCAGGGCGCCTACTATGACAGCAAGGTCAAGGAGCTTGAAGAGCGTATCAATCAAGCGGGGCAGCTGCTGGCGAATGAAGACTATGGACGTCTTGAGGAGGAGCATCGGCTGGCTTCCAGGCAGACGCTCGAAGCATCTCTCCATAGCCGCTACGCCCAGACGCGCAGGCGGGTCCACTCAGAAGCCACGTACAGGTCAACCTTCGCGGAATTCACCGCTGACTACCCGGTAATTCTGAGCACGTGCCACTCCCTGCGACGAAGTGTTCCTACAGGACAGCTCCTCGATTACCTGATCATTGACGAGGCCTCCCAAGTTGATCTGCTCGCCGCTGGCCTGGCACTCTCCCGCGCCCGGAACGTCATTGTGGTCGGCGACCTTCAGCAACTGCAGCACATCGCCGATGAGAGAGCATCAAGGAACTCCAAGAAGGCCCCGTCCACCAGTGTGGACTACAGGAAGCACAACATTCTGTCCTCAATCATCGATCAGTTCGGCGATGACCTTCCCCCGCACCATGCTTCGGGAGCATTACCGCTGCGATCCGGCGATCATCGACTTCTGCAACAGGAAGTTCTACGGCGGGAGGCTGGTCCCCTACACCTCCAGCGGGTCGGGCGGTCAGCCGTTGGTGGTCGTCCGGACAGCCGAGGGGGAACCACATGCGGCAGCACAACAGCGGGGGGCCGAACCAACCAGCGTGAAGCGGACGTTATTGCCAAGGAGGTCCTCGGGCAATTCTGCTCAGGTATCAGCAACGAGCAGATCGGCGTGGTGACCCCCCCGTATCGACGGCAAGTGGACAAAGTAACCGAGGCCTTGCTCAACAGGATCCACGCCGACACAGTCCACAAGTTCCAAGGGCGGCAGAAGGACGTGATCATCATGAGCACAGTCCTGGACGAGACAAACAGCGGTCACCAAGGCGTCAGCTTCGTCGATGACCCGCACCTCGTCAACGTCGCCGTCTCCCGCGCAGTGAAACGGTTCGTGCTTGTTACCAACAATGAGATGCTGCCGAAAAGCCGACACCTTCGAGACCTGGTGCACTTTATTCGCTACCGAAATCCGGAGGATGGCGTCTTCGACAGCAACGTCCTGTCCGTCTTTGACCTCCTGTACAGAGAATACTCAGCACTGCTGCGCCCTTTGGCCGCCCGGCTCCGGAACAGCTCCACGTACACGTCGGAGAATATTATCTGGACCCTCCTGTCGGAGATCCTCGAGGACGAACTGTTCTCCGACTTAGCTGTGGCGCCACAGGTCCTGCTGAAGAATTTGCTTCGCGATCCTGCGATGCTCACGTCCCAACAGGCTTCTTTTGTCCAGAACCGGGCAAGCCTGGACTTCGTGGTCTATAACCGCGTCACCAACATGCCCGTCCTGGCCATTGAAGTTGACGGTTTCGCTTACCACGAAAACAATCCCGCGCAGCAAGTCCGGGATGACCTCAAAGATGCCATCTGCCGTGCACATAAGATCCGTCTTCTGCGGTTGCCGACCACGGGAAGCGGGGGGGAGGAAACCCGCATACGCTCCGAACTGGCAGCGGCATTGGCTAAACGGCCGGCAAAAGAGCCGTGGGCGACGAAGAATGAATCGTCGGCCACGGCTCCCGTGTGAAATGTAGGGCTACTCGGACTTGAACCGAGGACCTTAGGATTATGAGTTTCACGCACCGCCCCCCCCGGTGGGCGCCGTAGCGGGCCGACAACCCTTGATAAGTCAGGGATTAGTGGAATCGCTGACCGCTGGAGAACGGTCGCCACCGGCAACATAAGGTGCAAAATAGGGTGCAGCTAGGCGGTCCAACTTCACCGCCAGCTCCTCCCGCCGTTCATCGATGGCGTGGGTGTAGACGCTCATGGTGAATGCCGGGTTCGCGTGCCCCAGGGTGGCGGCCACGGTGGCAACGTCGACGTCGTTTGCGATCATCATCGATGCTGCGGTGTGGCGGGAAACATAGCGGCGCATCTTCGGTAGGCCAGCTGACGCGAGCAGAGCATGCCAGTTGTCATGATCCAGCTTCGGGCGGAGAGGCTGCCCGTCCAGTTGCGTGAAGATCATGGCAGTGGGCTGGCCGTCTGGTGTCCATGGGTTCCAACTGTCCCCCCGCTTCCACCATCTCGCGCAGCTGCTCCTCGCGGCGTCGCTTCAGCATGTCGAGCAAGTACGTCGGTAGAGGGATGCGCCGGTCACCTGATGCAGTCTTGGGAAGATCAGCCAGAACAGCACCCTTACCTGCCACCGCTTGGATCTGATGGTGCACATGCAGGATCCCGGTTTCAAAGTCGAGGTCCTGCCACTGGAGGCCCGTTGCTTCACCTGGGCGTAGCCCCCATCTGCAAGGACAGCAGCCAGCGTGCTTCATACCGTGTGCCGGCCACAGCTGCGTAGAGCGCCTGCAAGTCAGCTTCGGACAAAGCCTTAGTCTTGCGT
Source organism: Paenarthrobacter nitroguajacolicus JCM 14115 (assembly GCA_001313365.1). The sequence continues at coordinate 47,258 of BBFS01000005.1, read as the reverse complement.
GGCCCAACTGATGGGGGGGGCTCGACCAGCGCGGCGACATTACGGAAGACGTGCCCGCGCCGGACAGCATGCTTCAAGGCGACCCTGATTATCGAGTGCGTCTGATGCCTGGTGGATCCAGACAGGCCGTCCTTCTCCATTTGGGTGTAGAGCCTTCGAGGTGCTCGATGGTGAGCTTGTCCAGGCGCAGCGCGTGATGGGCTTCATGTAGGTCTTGATGTAGTGGCGGTATCCGGCCGCCGTGGTTGGCCTGTGTTTGGAGATGCTCATCCAGTGCTCCAGCCACTGCAGCACTGTGGGCGCCTTGCCCACTGACAGCTCCCCCCCGTGATCCCGCTGGGCGAGCAACTGACGGCGCTTCTGTGATGCCTCGGCCTTGGTCTTGGCTGAGAAGTACTTCCTGGCGCCATTCACGGTGACGTACCCGCGCCAGCCGTTGTCCGTTTTGTAGAGGGTCCCTTCCCCCCCTTGCAGCTCTGGCCATGGTTCCCCCCCTTCCCTATGGGTGTCCCCCCCACCCGATCTTGTGGCGCATCGCAACCATTTCGGCGTAGCTGAGGGATCGCAGATAGAACTCCACGTCCCGCTTCATGACGCCTAGATGGTGGGCGATGCCTTGCAGCTCGTCCGTGATCCGGGCAGCCTCAATGAAGCGGAGTCGGTGATCATTTGGCGAGATGCCCAGATGCTGGCCTGGACCTCTTGCTTGGGATCGCACCCGGCGTGCTTGAAAAACGCATGCCCGAGCTCGTGATAGGTAGCGACCCTGCGCTGCAGTGACCCAAGATCAGGCCTGCGAGTGATTGTGTGTGTTCGGTGATCGTAACTGGCCCACCAGCCATTCGGCGGGTATCCATCGACTAGACGGACACCGAGCTCATCCACTAGACGTTCGTACCCCATGCCAGCCGACGCTATACAAGTGGGCTGACAAAATAAGCCTCGGCCTAGTCGCCGTGCGGTTCCTCATCGTGTGCGATGTCAGGATCTCCCGGGAATGCGGCCAGGTGTTCCAGCTCTTCTTCGGTTGCTTCTCGGTAGTTGGGTACTGCTTTGAGGTGATTCTTTGCGGATACAGGGCTCTCCCCTGTTCGCGTAATGGGGGGGGCGGAACGGTCTTCATGTTCCACCACCTCCTGCCGTAGTTCGTGAACCAGTCGGTTCTGCTTGATGAACACACGGGTCAGGTCGATCACTACTCGCCGCTGATCTGGGGGTCAGAGTGTCCGCGTCCGGCGGCAGTTGTTCTGCTAGCGATGCTTGGGGAGCTTCGATGCCTGCGGCGTTGTATGCCTCGGCCATCGGTACTCCGGCGAGCGTCGCTAGGGCTTCAACTGTCTTGATGCCTGGGCGGGACGTGTAGGTGCCGGCGATGATCTTGTTGACTGTCGTGTAGGAGAGCGTCAGGCCCTTGCTCTTGGCGATGCGGTCCAGTTCGCGGCCCTTAGCGCCTCCGTTGTTGTCAGATGCCATCTGGGCGATCTGACGCAGCGAGAGTTCGGTGCTTTCCATGGCTCAATCCTTGCGGCAGTTGTACTACTTGTTGAAGTCGGGAAACGAGATTCCGATACAAGTAAACCGCCTACTCTCCTTATCCCCCCCAGTGCATCCAGCGGCGGCGTGTTGACAAGTGAATGAGAATTGAGGCAAGCTCTACTTGTCAAAGACAATCCAGAGGAGTAGACATGTACTTGCGACAAGGAACAGTTCGACCGGCGCCCAGCACCTACCGCCGGCCAAAGCAACGACTCAGAGGGGAGGTGTACATGCAACCCATCAACCGCGAAAAGCTGAAAGAGCGACGCATCCGCGAGGGATTCAACCAGCGCCAGCTGGCCATCCTTTGCCAGTGCAGTCAGGCCGCGATCTCCGCACTGGAGACCGGCACCATGAAGCAGTGCTCGGAAGACCTGGCTATCCAGATCTGCAAGTGGCTCAAGCGGGACCTAGACGAACTCTTCATCCGAAAAGAGGACTCTCGCGCGCATCGAGTGACAAATGCGGCAGGCTCCACACGTCACAAGACGTTGATCCAGATATGAAAAAGGCCCTCTCCTGATGCACCAGGAGAGGACCTCGACAAGAAAGCAAATCTCAATGGCAACTATACCCAGCCGACCAACGTCGGGGGGGAACGGCACCCCCCCAACTGAAGCCGTAAGGCTCTACTCAACCAAGGCAGCAGCTGACCTTCTCGGCATGTCCGATGATTGGGTCCGCGACCGCATCAAGGACGGTTCTCTCCGCGCCGTCGAGCTCGGGACCAGCAGGCAGAAGTGGCGTGTCCGCGCCGACGACCTGCAGGCCTTTATCGACGCCCGCACCGATCAGACTCCGGCGGTGGCCGCATGAGGCTCCGCGACCAGCGACTGAGCGTAAAGCCTCGCATCGTCAAGCAACTGAACTACTGGTGGGCTGACCGGATCAACCCGGCGACAGGCAACGCCCAGTCTCATCCCCCCGGCACGTTCCAAGAAGCAGTGGCCCACGTTGAGCGATGGGCAAAGGGGGGGCCTCATGCTGAACGGCCCATTCCTCGTGGTGTTTGTCGGGGGGGCGATCTTCGCCGGCCTCGCCATCATCCCCGCACGAAACCATGACCGGCTCCTCGAGCAATCCGAGGGCATCGACCATGACGCGGTTGCGGACGCTAACGATCAGCGCGCGACCGACGACGCCGACGCCTGGCGGAAGGGAGACCGCTGATGGTTGCGAAGGAAGTAGAACTTGTGGAGCTGCCTGATGGACGGCATATGCCAGTGACTGAGTACAACGAGCGCCTGGCACTGCTGTCTAAACCGTTTGCCCAAGATGAGATCGAGAAGCTGCCCAAGCAGGTTCGGAAGAACGACGAGGAGCGCGGCAAGTGCGAGCAAGGGTCTCGCTACTCGGCTGACGGGTTCTATTGCGGCGGCTGGCATGCCCGTTCGATGCATCTGGACTATGTAGGCCACGCGGGGGGGATCACTGACCGGCTGAACGCTGTGGATCCTCTGTGGCACTGGGAACCGTTCGCCTCTCACCTGCGGGCACTCCCCTGCTGACTGATGGCGGGATGTGGGCGCGCATGACCGTGCTCGGCGTGACGCGCATCGGTTTTGGCGACCCCCCCGGGCGCAACAGTGGCCCGAACGCCATCAAGGAAACCATCGGTGACTTCATCCGCAATGCGGCTATGCGCTTCGGTGTAGGCACCTACCTGTGGTCCAAGTCGGAGGCAGCCGCGGCTAAGAAGATCGCGGAAGAAGACCACGACGTCGAGCCTCCGCAGCAGCGTGCCCAACAGCAGCCCCCCCGCAACAGCAGCCTCCGAGCGTGGACTGGCAGCAGTCACTCATCGACGCCCAGGGCGACGCGGATCGGCTGGCCGCACTGCGGGCGATGGCTGGGCGCGCTGGAGCCCCACCGCACTACATGGCCGCTGTAGACGCGGCAATCCAAGAATGCACACCTATCGAGGGGGGGACGGTAACCAATGCCTGAGCTGACTTTCAAAGAGAAGACCCTGCGCACGGCGGTCATGAACGCGATGACCTCCGTGATCGTGGACGCCAACAAGATCGGCCGCGAGGCTGCTCTGAAGGATCTCGTGGCCCAGTACAAGGAAACCGGCAACAAGTCCTTCAGCGTGTTCAACCCGGACGCGACAAAGTCGCGCAGATCACCCTGACCGAGGCCAAAGCCGAGTCTGTGGTGACTGACCACGGCGCCCTCCTGGACTGGTGCCGCGAGTACCGCCCGGACCTCATCGAAACCGTGGAGCACCCGCCCGTCGAGGGCTGGACAGAGGTGCGCGTGAAGCCCTCCGCTGTGGAGCACATCGCCGCTGACTGCAAACTGGCGGGCGATTCATTCGTGACTGATGAGGGCGAGCTGGTGGAAGGCGTCGAGCACCGGCTGCCGGGTGATCCCACGAAGTTCACGGTCACCTACACGGCCAAGGACAAGGGCTTGTCTCTCGTCCAGGCGTGGCGTGACGGCGGGATCCCGCTGCAGCTCGACCCAAACCTGCCACAGATCGGCGGCCGACCATGACCGATACGAAAATTGCTAGCCCTGTCTTCGCCGTCCGGCTGCCCCCCCTAGCACTTGACGTGCTCGGGAAAGTCTCGGACGCCACGCAGACCCTCTGGGGGGGTGAGGTGTACATGGTGCAGATCGGCCAGTACCTCGTGATCACCACTGAGGCGAAGTCTGCGACTGCTACGAGTGCTCACGCCGCGTGGGCGAGGTTATCGCAACCTCAGATCCGACTGCTGACCTCTCGACCCGGATCAATAACAACCCCCGTGAACCGAATGATTGTCTGCCCTGAGTGCGGCAACAAGCGCTGCCCCCCCGAGCGACTAGCCACGACGAGGAATGCACAGCCTCCAACGATCCGGGGCAGGAGGCAGCCGCTATGAGTAACGAAGTACTCAACCCCGTCGCTATTGAGCAGCGCATCCGGGACATCAGCAACCGCATCGCCAACTCCGCGGCTGTCTGCAATGACCGATACATCACCTTCATGACGGCTGACCGGAACCATGATCTGGCCTACGCGGCCGCCTATATGGAGCACAAAGGGGCGGCGCATGAGAAGCGGTACGCCGCGGACCTTGCCACTGCCGAGACGCGGGGCGCTCGGGACGTGGCCGACGCTGCCTACCGCTACGCCGACAGGCTGGCCAAGGCTCTGGAATCGGAGCTGCGCGCTTACCAGTCCATCGGCGCCAGCGTCCGCGCCATGTACCAAGTCGCGGGGGGGCGAGGCGAATGAGCGGCCCAACTCCCAAGGTCCGCCAGGCAGTCATCAAGCGGGACCAGTCCACCTGCCAATGGTGCGGCTGCCACGTCGACACCAGCAGCGGCTGGTACTCACTCCAGCACCGCAGATCACGCGGAATGGGAGGCACCAAGCAAGCATGGGTCAACGGCCCAGCGAACCTGGTTCTGATGTGTGGCACTGGTACAACCCAGTGCCACGGTCATGTTGAGGCCCACCCCCCCATCGAAGCAGCAGGCCGCGGGTTCCGCCTGGGCATCGGGGGAACACCCGGACATGACACCTCTGGAGGACTGGTCAGGGTTCCGATGGCGACTTGAGGTCGACGGTTCCCGTACCGCGCTGGAGGTGGCACGGTGACCGCAACGACCGAGACCCAGACATTCCGGGCCATCTGGCCCATCGTCAACAACGACGCAGCGGGCGCCACGAACGAGGAGCTGCTGCAGCTCGCCTTCGATGACCTGCCCGCTGTCGCCCAACGCCATCGAGTCAAAATCGACGGCCAACCCCGCGGCTACATCACCGAAGCAGCAAGATCCCCCGGATCGGGCGGCACAGGGCATGTCGTCGTAGTCGAGGCGTCAGCCACACCCAAACCTAAACGCGCCTACTGGAGGGCAGAGTCATGACCGCGCCAACAAAGCGCATCCTTTCACTCGGAGCGGGAGTCCAATCATCGGCGCTGCTGATCTTGGCGGCTCGAGGAGATCTTCCCCCGCCTTGACGCTGCAATTTTCTCGGACACGGGCTGGGAGCCAGCGGCCGTTTACGAGCACCTTGACCGCCTCGAACGCGAGGTGGCCGAGCCTGCTGGCATCCCTATCCACAGGGTTAGCTCCGGCAATATCCGGAATGATGCCCTGGATCCTGCCCACCGTTTTGCCTCGATGCCGCTTTTCATCAAGAACCGTGATGGCGGGGATGGTATGACCCGGCGCCAGTGCACCAGCGAATACAAACTGAAGCCCATCAAGGAAAAGACTCGGGAGATCCTCGGCGCTGAGCCTAGGGAGGACGGCAAGGCGGGCCGCGTTCCCAAGGGCGCGTTTGCAGAGCAGTGGGTTGGCATTAGCACAGATGAGATCGGACGCGCTCTCGACCAAGACGGCAACCTCAAAACTGGTGACGTCAAGTACTCGCGCAACCGATACCCGCTGTTGGAGTTGGACATGGATCGGGAGAAATGCCGAGCCCTCCTGACAGCTCACGGCTTCGGCGCAACGCCAAAGTCAGCCTGCATTGGGTGCCCGTTTCACTCCAATATGCAGTGGCGGGAGCTCCGCGATAAGAGCCTGAGGAGTGGGAGGACGCGGTTGCCTTTGATGCCGCGATCCGTGCTGGGTCGGCTCGCGCTAATGCCCAGGGGGCAGCCGCTCCTTGGGCAGGCGTTCCTTCACCGTTCCAGGGTGCCGCTCGACCAGGCCCCCCCATCGACAAGGTGTCTTTCCATGAGTGGGCAGGCCGCCAGTCGGATGCCCTCAGCATCCTCGCGGTAGCCGACTACGAAGAGCGCCTTTCATCCGAGGAGAGCGCTGGCCTAACCGGCTGCTCACCATTCTCATGCGTTAGTGGCGAGGAGGTCGCCTGATGGAAGTACCACCACCAACCTTGCCCAAGGGCATCGTCACCTTGGGCCAAGCCTTGCAAGGCACCTTGCAAGAGATCGAAGCAGCGTACCTGCAGCGCACCTCTGAGGAGGTGAAGCGCTGATGTCACGCATCCGCACTATCAAGCCTGAGTTCTGGACGGACGGCAACATTGTCCGCCTCTCAGCATTCGCCAGGCTGCTCTACATCGGCATCTGGAACTTCACGCTCTGCGACCACGGGCACGTGGCAGATGATGCCTTCCGGCTGAAACTGCAGATCCTGCCCATGGATGACGTGGACATTGATGCGCTCCTTGCCGAACTCATGACAGCTGGACGTATCGAACGGGTCAGCGACGAAGCGGGCAGGACTTACCTGCACGTAAAACGTTTCCCGGATCACCAGAAGATCGATCCTCGGTGGAAAACACGCTGCCCCGCGTGTGCTCAGAAGGACTCGCTTGCACTCGTGGAAACTCCGGTGAGTTTGCCTGAGCTCCCCCGAGACTCCCGAAGTCTCACCCACTCTCCCCTTAGGAAGGGAAGGGATGGGAAGGGAAAGTAAAAAGACTTCATCAAAACCTGCGGCTTCGAAGGATGCTTTTGATGCTTTCTGGAGGGTCTACCCGCGCAAGGTAGGCAAGGAAGCCGCGAGGAAGGCCTACGAGCGGGCGCTGAAGCTGGCGACACCGGAGCAGATCATGTCCGGGCTGGACACGCTCCGCATGCAGGTCGCTGGCAAGGATCAGCAATTCACCCCCGCACGCCTCCACCTGGTTGGCAGCTGGCCGGTGGGATGACGAGCCTGAGCAGCGTCCGGCGCTGGCAGTGGTCCCGCAGCAGTATGGGTGGGCGAACCAATGAGCACTGAACGCGACATGCTGAATTTGCTGGCGGATCGGTACACGGACGTCCGTGAGGGCACCATTGCTGACCGCTGGGTGCGTGCTGAGCACGTCCGCCTGAAGGCCGAGAGCTACTACGGCAACCGGATCGCGGACTTCGTGGCCGGGGGGGATAAATGGAACTCCACGCTTGCCCTCCATGGGCATGAGGTGAAGGTGTCCCGCTCTGATTGGCTGTCAGAGCTGCGTGACCCTGACAAGGCCAAGTCGTTCAAGCGCTACATGCACCACTGGTGGCTAGTAGTGCCGGACGCGGCCATTGTGAAGCCAGGCGAGCTCCCTGATGGCTGGGGCCTCTTGGTGGAAACCGCGCGGGGGCTCCGCGCAAAGGTCAAGGCTCCGTTGCTCCAGCCGGAGCCAGCGCCGTTGGAATTGATCATCAACCTGATGGCGGCCGCGTCACGGACCGCACACCGGGAACCGATCTATCGCAATGCCCCCCCGGTGGCCCATGTGAAGGACTGGACGCCGAAGTGTGGATTCTGCGGAGAGCTGTCTCCATGTGGAATCCATCAGCGCCTTGAGGAAGTGCCCCCCCGGGCGCTTCCTGAGGATCCGCAGGGCGTGCTGGATCTGGGAGGTGCGGCATGACTCCGGAGCACTACGTCATTGGCGCCTGCCTCCTGTCCCGGGATGCTGTGCGCTTCGCCTCGGAAATCGTGAACCCGCTGGACTTCCAGTCCCACATGCTGGGTGAGGCGTTCGCGGTCATGTTGGAGATGCACCCGACTCCGGAGCCCATCGAGCCGGGGGGGTCTGTGTTCCTGAAGTTGCTGGCGCGTGGCTTGCAGGGTGTGCAGATCACGGAAGTGTTTGCCTGGATGGAGGCACGTCATCGGCTCACACGGTGGAGTTTTACGCCAAGCAGGTCCGGGAGGCGTCCGTGAAGCGGGCGCTCCGGTCTGCCGGGCAGCGACTCATCCAGCAGGCCACAGCTGACGGCTGCCGCCGGCCAAGGCGCTCAGTGACGCGATGGAGGACCTGAAGGGCATCCGGGACAACACCCCCCCGGGGCAGGGCATCGACTCGAAGAAGCTGGGCGAAGTCCTCGCCACCGAGGAAGACCATGACTGGCTGGTGCCGGGACTGTTCGAACGCGGCGACCGGATGATCATCACCGGGTTCGAGGGCTTCGGTAAGTCCACATGGATCCGCCAGATGGCTGTCCAGTTCGCCGCCGGCATCAACCCGATCAGCCTTGACCACATCGACCCGCTACGGGTGCAGGTGGTCGACGTCGAGAACACCGAGGGCCAGTGGCGCCGTGAGGTCCGCGGCATGGCAGCTAAAGCTCGCCAGTACGGCAGCAACGACCCATCCAACATCGACCTTGCCTGCACAGGCCGGATCGACATCACCAAAGACGCCGCACTGGGCGCTATCCACCGCCTGGTGGACAAGAACCGGCCCGACGTCCTGTTCATCGGCCCGATCTACAAGATGGTCCCGAACGGCATCAACAACGACGACGACGCGGCCCCGCTCATCACCGCGCTGGACTCATTACGGGATCGCGGCTTGGTGATGGTCATGGAGGGTCACTCCCCCCAAGGGCAACGGCCAGCAGGCTCGCGACCTGTCCCCCTCGTGGCTCAGCTGCGCTCATGGGCTGGCCTGAGTTCGGTTTTGGGCTCGCCCCCCGAGGCTGACGGCACCACCGGCGCGACCATCCAGCGCTGGCGCGGTGACCGCAACCAGCAAACGGACTGGCCCAAACGTCTGGAGCGCGGCGGCCCGTTCCCGTGGACCGCAGACAACATCCACCCCCCCGAAACCCGGCGCAAGTACTACGGCTGGGACCAACCACAGAAAGAGGCAGTCACTTGGTAATCACTGTCTATTCGAAGCCCTCATGTGTCCAGTGCACCCTGACCAAGGACTGGCTGGAACGCGAAGGCTTCACGTTCAAAACCATCGACATCAGCCAGGACCTGACCGCATTGGAGGCAGTCAAGGCACTCGGCTACATGGGCGCACCCGTGGTCAAGGTGGATGAACGGCACTGGTACGGCTTCCGGCCGGACCTCCTCGAGGAACTCAAATCAGAACGAAAGGCGGCCTGAACATGGCAGGCGAAACAACAATCACGATCATCGGCAATCTCACCAACGACCCCCGAGCTGCGCTTCACCCCCGAGCGGATCCGCGGTGGCTAACTTCACCATCGCTTCTACGCCCAGGACGTTCGACCGCCAGTCGAATGAATGGAAGGACGGAGAAACCCTGTTCCTCCGAGCCTCAGTGTGGCGGGAGATGGCCGAGAACGTGGCCGAGTCCCTTACCAAGGCATGCGCGTCATCGTGGAAGGCCGACTGAAATCTCGCAGCTACGAAACGAAGCAGGGCGAGAAGCGCACGGTGATTGAGCTTGAAGTGGACGAAATCGGCGCCTCGCTCAGGAGCGCGACGGCGAAGGTAACCCGCACATCACGCAACGGTGGCGGCCAGGGCGCTGGAGGCTTTGGCGGCAACACGAACACGGGCAACAACTGGGGGGGCAGCCAGCCCGCACAGCAGGACCAGTGGGCAACTCCCGGGGGGGCCAGCGACGCCGACAGCTGGGGGGGCACCGGCCCAACCGGGCAGGAGCCACCATTTTGAGCACCGCCACCTCGGGGGCGAGCCCGAGAATACAAAGTCCGTGACCACCTCATCGCCCAAGGCTTCGAACTGATCATGCGCGCAGCTGGATCAAAGGGCCCGGCAGACATTGCAATGGCACATGAAGCCCACGGCCTGGCACTCGTCCAGGTCGGAACGGCAGGCAAGGCCCTCGGCCCAGCTGACCGGGCAAGGCTGCTCCGCGCAGCACACCTCTGCAGCGCACTCCCCCCCGTGCTGGCCACCGTCCACCGAGGAGCAATCACTTACCGAATTGTCACCAACGAAACACCACGGCACTGGGCTGCATGGGAACTGGGGGAATCATGAAGAACTGCAAACGGTCCTGCTGCTGGACCCCCGTACCGCTGCGCCAAGGGACGCGCCTGCGGCTGCCACTTCCAAGAGCGCCGGCAAGAGGCTGATGAGGAGCGAGTGGCGCTGATACGGGCCGAAGCTTCACGCGCCACGCCCGTCAACCGCCACAACCCAGGACAGCCATGGTGAACCTCGCAACCAACGTCGACCAGCTCACCATGGAGACCACACACAAGATCGACACGGACAACGGCCCGCAATGGGTCAAAGCCCCGCCCCTGCTCGACCAGCTGCGGGTAGCGTGCAAAGGCATCAGCGGATCGTCTCAGGGTGGAGGGTCCGGCACGCCGGCACCACTGGCCCTGTCCGCCTATGACCTGTATCTCCGCATCGAGTCCGTGGTGTTCTTCCAGCACGGCAAGTTCTTCCCGGGTGTCAAGCATGGGTCGCTGGAGGACTCCATGAAGGCATGGGCGCGGGTGGCATCAGTGAACGATGGCCCGCGGAAGGAAGCCGAGCAGTTCACCGCGGAGTGGGTGGCCGCCATCGAGCAGGTGTTTCAACCGGCCAAGCCGCTCGTGATCGACGCGCCCTGCCCGCAGTGTGGGGGGGAGCTGTTCTACACGGCGTTCGAGGAGGACGAGTCCAGGTGGAAGCGCTGCCTCACAGGGCACGCCTTCAACGGCGAGGCATGGGTGGAGTGCGGAAACTGTGGATCAGCATGGGTGGGAGCTGAGATGCACCACCTCAACGCCGCCATCAACACGCCGACCCGCTAACTTTTAATCCACGCCGATCTGAATTAAACTAGTGGTACCGCCGCGGAAGTGTCTCTACTTTCAGGCAAGCGAGGCCCGGACTGTCACCCCCCCCTGTACAGTCCGGGCCTTTGTCGTCTCTTGGGGGAGACGCATAGGGGTCCGCTTCCGTGAGTAGCAGTGAGCTGTGGGGGGGCTGCACCACGGACTTGGGATAGCTGGCAGGTGCATCAGCCCCGAAACCTGCCCGGGCTGTAGCTCAATTGGAAGAGCGATGGAGTTTGGCTGGGGCCACTCCAGAGATGCAGGTTCGAATCCTGTCAGCCCACGGAAGCTCCATAGCTTCTGAATGAGGTGTTCCCTCAACACAGCGTGCGCCCGTCAACGGCATCTCTTCGAACCGAAGGTTGAACCGGGCACCCCTCGGATGTGCCTGTCATGGGACTTCCTGCGGGCGCACGCAACACCACACCACGGAGGTGGCCATCTCATGGGATCAGTGAGGGATGGACGCGGACACCGCGCCTACCGCCGCAAGCAAGCTGCACTCAAACGTCGAGGCCTGGACTGCACATGGTGCGGCAAGCCCATCGACTACACACTCCCCCCCAAGACAGACGCCATGTCCTTCACAGCTGACCACCCAGAAGCAGTAGCAACGGTGGTCACCTGTACAAGCAGGACCTCAAGCCAATGCACCGCAGCTGCAACTCAAAGAAGAGCGACAGCGCAGCACCCATCATCAGACCAGCACAGTAGGAGCCGAGCATGCGAGTCACCATCACAGTGCAGCACCAAGACAGTGAGGATGTCTTTAGCTCAGAGGTTGAAGAGGTTATGACCTACAGCGGTGCGACCCTGATCTCCATGGGTACGCAAGCGCTCATCCAACGCGTGGCTGACCGTGCCAAGCAGGCATACCAACCACCGACTGAGAGCCAACAGTGAGGCGCTTCGGATACACGGTTGCTGCAGGCGCCTTCGTCGGGATGCTAATAGCCCTTGCCATGGACCGGCCTTCCCTTCTGGCGTGTCAGGGATTCCTGATGGTTGCCGGCTGTGTGCTGTCACTGCACCGACCCCATACCCCCCGGGGGGGTACACCCCCAAGGCTGACCCTCTGCCCACCTCCCGCCTGGTCCGGGCATTTTTCCTGCGCACCAAAACAGAGATCTCACACTGATTGGGCCTTCACACCGATTGGAGGTGTCCGGATGCCTCGTCCCCCCCTGCTCCCTGCGGTTCCTATAGCGCGTACAAGCGGCATCTGCGCAAGGGCGAACCGGTGGACGCTGCTTGTCGGCGCGCTTCGGATGAGCGGGTGGCTGAGCAGAAGGATGCTCGCGAGTCCGGGCAGCCTGCCAGAACTAAGACTGCTCTTGCCACTCCTCCTGATGAATTTGAGAACTGGGAGGACTTCGATGCAGAGCGTCGGGAAGCTCCCGAGGTTCCACCGGCGACCCGTACGCGCGTGGAGCGGCTGCAGTGGGGGGGATTGTCTCTGGTTGAAGCGGCCATGGCTCACGTGTCAGGTGAAGAGCCGGCGAAGCTTGCGCCCCTGTCGAAGCGGCATTCTGAGCTGCTCGCGGAGATTGAGGCCCTGGAGGGCGCGACTGTGAAGGAGGTTGACCCGTTCGATGAGTTCCTCAGCGGTGATGCCTCGAACGTTATTGGGTTCCCAGCGCCCGCGGATCGAAAAACTTCCTGATTCCGTAGGGACGCACGGTCCCAAGGTTTCCCAGTTCGCAAAACTTTGTGGCGTCATCTTGGATGACTGGCAGTCGTACGTAATCGATGCGCTGTTTTCGGTCAATGAGGCGAACGAGTGGGCGGCTACTGAGTTCGGAGCGCTCGTTGCGCGTCAGAACGGCAAGGGCGAGATTCTTGTTGCCTATGACTTGGCGCATTTGTTCCTTTTCCCGCGTCCGGACAAGCGCCGTAAGTCGATCCTGCACACGGCGCACGAGTTCAAGACAGCCATGGACGGGTTTGACCGTCTGCGCGGTGTAATTGAGTCCGTCCCCCCCGGCTGAGCGAGCGTGTGGAGCAGGTGTACCGCGGCAACACCGCAGAGATCCTGTTGAAGCAGGCTCCGGGGCAGAAGAGCCTCGGCAACCGCATCAAGTTCGTAGCCCGGTCCAAGAACTCAGGCCGCGGCTTCTCTGCTGACGTCATTGTGTATGACGAGGCGCAGGAGCTGAGCACCGCGGCCCGGAACGCGCTGACATACACGCAGTCAGCCATCCCGAATCGCCAGGAGTTCTACACCGGCACGGTTCCGGAAGAGGGCCTGAATGACAGCGAGGTTTTCGAGGGTGTCCGCGACCGTGGACGGTCCACGAAGAAGGACCGAACAGGATGGATGGAGTGGTCCCCCCCGGAGTTCGGAAGATCCAGACCTTGCAGAGCTGCTCGATTTGAGCGACGAGAAGGTGTGGGCCGACTCCAACCCTGCGAAGGACATCCGCATCCGTACGGAGACCATCGCAGAGCAGTACGACCGTGACAAGAGCCTCGACAAGCAGGACTTCGCACGTGAGCGCTGCAGCGTGTGGCCTAACCGCCGTCCGGAGCAGGAAATCAGCCATAACGACGTCGAGCTGCCCAAGTGGAACGCTTCGGCTGATGCTGCGGCTTCTCTCGGCGCTCTTCCGGTGCTGGCTGTCGCTCTGGGGGGGCGCGGTGGCGGGTATGCGACCATCGCCGCGGCTTCCCGGGCCGGCCATCGTATCTTCGTGGAAACGCTGGACACCCGCGTACAGACGCTTTGGGTTCCGGCGGCACTGAAGGCTCTCGTAGATTCCCTCGGCCCCCCCGTACTTGTGGTGCTGGATGAGAAAAACTGCGCGCCGATCCTCACTGACCTGACAGCAGCTGGCATCAAGTACATGGCTGTGAACGCCGGTGAAGTCGCTGGCGCGTTCGGGCTGATGGTCGAGTCCATAAACCAATCGCTCGTGGTCCACCGCGGCCAGGATGACCTCTACCAGTCCCTGAAGAATGCCACTACCCGCCCGCTGGTTGGTGGCCATACATGGGACCAGTCAGACCCCCCCGGGAACCTATCACGCAGGTCCAGTCCGTCACCCTGCGCACTGGGGCGTGAAGAAGTCCGAATCCAGCCCGGCGAAAGAAGAAGCGTCATTACAGGAATCAGGTGATCACGTGGCGCTGAGCGCAGTTGAGCTTTCCCAAGTCATCACTGATGAGGTCCTTCCCGAGGCCAACAAGGAATGGGCACGGCTCCGTTTCATTCAGAAGAACATCGACGGCGGCCTTGCCCGGACGTGGATGCCGGACCACGCGGACCTTGAGTACAAGGACATGTTCCGGAAGGCGTCCACTCCGTGGCTCCAGTTCGTCCGGGACTGCATCGCTCAGGGCCTGATCGTTGACGGCTACAGCGATGACCGGGTGTGGCGTGAAGCGTGGCAAGAGAACGGCATGGACGGACGCCAGGGCGCGCTGCACCGTGAGGTGATAGGGCTCGGCTACAGCTACATGATGGACCTCCCCGCCGCCAACGGCGGTGTGGTCATGCGCCCGCTGTCATGCCTGCAGACCTTCCAAGTGAAGGCTGACCCGTGGGACGAGTTCCCCCAAGTACGTCCTGCACCGGATCTCCAAGGACAGCTGGCAATTCCTCGATGACGAAGCCCGCTACGTCATCAAGGGAACACCGAAAAGCATTCAAAAGCTCGAAATCGCCCCGCATGACCTCGGCTTTACACCGGTTTCGATGATCGCCAACGAGTTCGCCATGGACGGGCTGCCAAAATCGCAGCTAGCGCCGGCGTTCCCCCGTCTACAAGCGAATCGTTGACGCCACGTTCACCCTGCAAATGGTCCAGCGCTACGGCGCGTTCCCGCAGAAATGGCAGTCCGGCGGGAAGATCGGCACCGACGCAACGGTAACGCGCTGGTGCGGCCCGCAATTGACTCGCTCCTCCATGGATCAGGCGAAGGTGAAGTGCGCTTCGGTGACTTCGCAGCCGCGAATATCACCCAAGTGGCCAACGCGGTGGACACGCACATCAAGCACCTGTCCGCTGTCTGCCAGGTCCCGCCGCATTACCTGCTCGGCGCCATCGTGAACATGTCCGCTGAGGGCATCGCAGCCGCAGAATCGGGCTACTTCCGCAACATCGATGACCACAAGGTGGTCATGGGTGAAGGTCACGAGCTCAACATGCGCGCTGCGGCGGCAATCCTCGGCTACGAGGACGCAGCACAGGACTCCTCGGCGCAAATGCACTGGCAGGACACCTCAACACGGTCACTGGCTCAAATCAGCGACTCCATGGTGAAGCTCCGGACGCTCAACGCCCCTCTGGAGATGCTTTTCGCGATGATTCCGGGCTGGTCGAAGGCTGACGCCCTCGAAGCAGCCGATTTCGCGCGGAAAAACGGTGATCAGTCCATCCCGGCCCAGATTCAGGCCAAAACGGACGACACCATGCGCGCAATCGGCGCGCAACTACAAACCCCCCCACCCGAATAGCGGGGGACGCAGTGACGGCAACTGCTCATTTTGCCGGTATATCGACGGATTTACGGAGGAACCATGACCGGAGCAGCCCCCCAGAAGGCACAGCCACCCTTGAAGGTACCGGAGAAGGCGCGGAAGGCGGCGGCGAGAGCACTTACACTCCCCCCCGGCGACCAAGCTGACCTTGACCGGATCATTCAGGACCGGCTGAAGCGGGCCAAGCCCGCTGATTACGACGACCTGAAGTCGAAAGCAGCCGAGTACGACAAGTACAAGGAGTCCAGCAAGACCGAGCAGCAGAAAGCAATCGAAGCTGCACGAGCTGAAGGCGCCCAGGAGGTCACCGGCAAGTTCACGACACGAATCGTGAACGCCGACATCCGGGCAACCGCCGCGACTCTCGCTTCTCAGACCCGCAGGACGCCATCGCGCTCTTCGGGGACATTTCCAAGGTCGAAATCACCGACGACGGTCCGGACGCGAAAGCGATCAAGGCCCGCCTCGATGAGATCGCCAAGGACAAGCCCTACCTGCTCAAGACCACCACGGGTCCCAAAGTCGTCACGAAACCGAAACCGGTAAAGGGCGAAGAATCTGACGCCGACAACAAGCCTGGCAAGTCCAAGGCTGCTGCCGCATTGCGGCAGTTGGGCGCTGCACGCCGCGGCGAATAGAGCCAACGCAGTCATTCATCCCGGCCACTACACGGTGGCCTCAACGCTTGAAGGAGCGAAACCATGGCCGATATCTCTCGCGCCGACGTCGCCACTCTGATCCAGGAGGAGTACAGCAGCTCGCTGCTGACCACCGCTTCGGCAGAGTCGGCCGTCCTGTCCGTCTTCGAAAATGTCCCGCTGGGCACGAAGATCACCAACCTGCCGTCCTCGCTGGCCTCCCGGAAGCCTCTTGGGTTACTGAGAGCGTCTCCACGTCCGCCGGCACCAAGCCGACGTCCGAGGCGATCTGGGACAACAAGAAGTTCGTGTTGAGGAAGTCGCCGTAATCATCCCGATCCACGAAGACGTCCTGGAGGACTCCACGGAGAACCTCCTGGAGTCCCTGACCAAGCTCGGCGGTGCCGCGCTCGGTAAAAAGCTCGACCAGGCGGTGCTGTTCGGCCTGAACAAGCCCAGCACGTGGACTGATCTGGACCTGCTCGCCGCCGCTACGGCTGCTGGCAACATCTTCCAGATCGGCGCCACCGCAGGCACGAGCGACCTTGGCGGTCAGATCCTCAACGCAGCTGGCGCTGTGGCTGACTCCGGTGGCGAGCCCTCTGCCCTGCTGTCCGGCTCTGGCCTCCGCTACCGCCTCGCGAACCTCCGCGACTCTCAGGGTGGCGCAGTGTTCACCCCCCCGGGCCTGTCCAACGCGCTCGGCTCTGATGACGTGTTCGGCCTGAAGGCCGGCTACGCCAAGAACGGCTCGTGGAACAACACTCTGGCCACCGCCATGGTTGTTGACGCTGGCCGCGTGAAGATCGGCGTCCGTCAGGATGTCACGGTCAAGTTCCTCGACCAGGCAACCGTCAACGGCATCAACCTTGCCGAGAAGGACATGGTTGCTCTGCGTTTCAAGGCACGCTACGCCTACGCGCTGGGCAACGTCCTCACCGCCAATGGCACGGCAGCTGAGCCTGTCGCTGCCATCACCCCGGCAGCCTAAGGAGCATCCAGTGACTGTTCTGAAGCATGAGAAGTCCGGCCTGACCGTGAACGTGCGGGAGGACCTGGAGAAGCTCTACACCAAGCACGGCTGGAAGGCCGTGGAAGAGACACCGGCGACAGACCCCGATGCCGAGGCTAAGGCAGCTGCTGAAGCCAAGGAAAAGGCGGACGCGGAAGCCGCAGAAGCGGCCAAGGCTCAGGCAGACGCCGAGGCTAAGGCAGCTGCTGAAGCCAAGGAGGCAGGGGACGCAAATGGATCTGACGCTGGCGAAGGTGACGCCTCTGCTCGCCAAACCACCAAGCGCGGCGCAAACCCCCCCAAGAGTTGAGGCTGGCTCGCCGGACTGAAAGTCCTTCTGGACAACAGGTACGGCGACAAGCTCACCTCGGCCTTGGAACCGCTGTTCCTGGTCTTTGTCGCTGATGCCTGCAACGGCGTCTTGACAAGCTCAAGCAGATGATCGACTCCGAGGGTGCTGGCCCGTTCTCCGCAAGGTGGAATCCGGCCAGCTCCCTCGGGGGCGTGGTTCCTGCAGGGAGAGCTTGACGAAATGGATTCCGTCACCGGCGGTGGCGGCACTCGCACGTACCGCACTGCCGCTCCTGACAGCGTACGCTTCGGCAACCTCTCCCGCTGCTCTATCTGGGAGGAAGAAGGCATCGATGTTCCCTTTAGCTGACGGCCAAACCGTCATCAGGGAACGCCGGCGCCTCGTGCTGGACCCGTACTCGCAAGAGAACACCTTGGCCGACTGGTCGGACCCGCTGCAACTCACGCTGGAGGGCGTGGCAATCGCCCCCGTCCTCCAGCGTCGAGGTTGCAGACGTCAACCGCACCCAAGTAATCACGCAGATGAGCATCTACTGCGGACCTGATGAGGACATCCTCGAAGGCGATCGGATCCGGGACGGCTCAGTGCTCTGGGATGTCGAGGGCGAAGTCGCCAATTGGAAGAACCCGCTCACGGGCTGGGCGCCTGGCGCTGAGTTCCGCATCAAGAAGGTGGCCGGCTGATGGCTGACTTTGAATTCAACCAAAAGTGGTTCGAGCGGATAGCAAGTCAGCAGAAATCACGAATATGGCGAAGGACGTGGCGGAAAAGGCCCTTGCTATTGCAAAAGCGTCAGCCCCTGTCGATGAAGGTGACTACGTGAATGGCCTGCATGTTGAGGTCAAGACCGTCCAGAACAGGAATGTCGCCCTCGTGGTGGGCAGCGATTGGAAAACCATGCTCATTGAGTCGAGGACAGGGAACCTAGCTCGCGCGCTGAAGCAGGTGAAAAAGAATGGGTAAGCGCGTCCTGTTCACTGACTTGGAGCTGTACCTGACAGGCAGAATCCGGGTCGAGCTGGCGGCGCTCGGGACATCGCTGACAGCCAATGTGTTCGTCAGCAACAGATTCCCGGACCCCGCCCGAGAGAAAGCCGTCGTTGTCAGAGATGACAGCGGGTCCAACTCATCCATCATCACTAAGGAACCCAGCGTCGGCATCACGGTCCTTGGGAAAACGGACCAGATGGCCACTGACCTGGCCAACGTCGTCCACATGATCATGAGCGACTGCGCAGGCCCTGAGCTTGATAACCCAGTGGCAAACGTCCGCGGCTCCAACGGCCCCTTCAAGGTGCGCGATGAGGGCGGCCAGCCGCGTCGGTACATGACCTTCGATCTATCCGTAGTCGGCAACGCATACCCATAGCACCACCCCCCCAAACCAATCAACCAGCCATTCACGCCTGTGGATGGTTTTTCTATTTGGAGGCAAATAATGGCTGCTGATTCTTTCGGCAACGACGTCGAGGCTGTTGGTGTACCGGTAACCGGTCACATCGGCTTCGCACCCTTCGGGACCGCTGTCCCCCCCACTCCCGTGGCTGGCAAGGCCCTGGACTTCGTACTCCCGGTGGACTTCAAGATCCCCGGCCTTCTCACGGAGGACGGCGGCTTCGAGTGGACCATGGAGGCCGATGGTGACGCCATCACCTTCTGGCAGGACGGCTTCTCGCTCCCTTCTGGCCTCGCGAACGTCGAGCTCAAGGTGAAGTTCGCCCAGACGGACGAGACCGTGCGATCGATCATCCGCGGCAAGACCGCTGACGCCAACGGCTACATGACCATCGACGGCGGCGGCACCTCCGCCCGGTACGTCGTGTTCGCGGAGGAGATCTTCAAGAACGGCGTCATCCGGCGCCGTGTGGCCGCGAACGTCGGCGTGAAGTCCGTCAAGGAAGACAAGTCCGAACGCGGCAAGGTCCTCGGCTACGAAGTGACCTTCTCCGTGTCCCGGTCCCCCCCTGAACTGGACAACCAGCACCTGGGTGAGTGCTCATCCCGCTGCCCACCACCCCGTAGCCTCAACGGCTCCCCTGAACCTGTGGTCCCGCGCTTTCGATGGGTGAGCGCGGGACCACAGCACCAACCCATCAAACCCGTCACATCCCATAGGAGTCACAATGCCCCCGTCAGGCCGCACCCAAGCCCAAGTTCCAAGTTGTCGAGAACACCCTCAAGTGCCAAACAGAGAACGGCGAACTTTCCCTCCCGCTTTCCGTCAAGTTCGGCACAATCCGCAAGCTCATGGGCGGTGAGCAGAAGACCCAGTACGAAGAGTTCGAATTCTTCATGACGGAGATCTTCAGCGAAGCCGACAACAAGGCGCTGGATGATCTGGAGGCTGCCGAGGCTGGAGAGATCCTCGCGGAATACGCTGAGGCCCTGTCGGCGCGGTTCCAGGTGAGCGTGGGAAAATCCGTTGGCTCGTCGGACTCCTCGAAGAGCACCGAGGGGGGGCAATAGCGTATGACTTCCGCCGGCTGGGAGTATCCGTCGAGGACATCGGCGGATCCCTGCCGATTTGGGAAGCAGTCGAGCTAGCGGAACAGATCGTCCTCGATATGGGCTCTCATCTGTTCGCTGCCCTCAACGGCTGGGCGTTCCCGATGACTCGCGCGGAAATGATGGCCATTGCCTCACACGCCCAGGCAGTCAACATGTACCGGGAAAAGGGCACACCGCCCTACATTCCGGACTGGCCCTGGCCCACCGAGCAGCCAGCCGAAGAAATCACCCCTGAGGAACGCGCCCATGCCGAGGCTCAGCTGAAGCAATACAGCGCTTTCGGGCAAATCAGAACTACATAAAAGGGGGGGTTGCACGTGGCTGATGAAGTCGGGTCCGGGCAGATAGCAATCTTCCCCCACGTTCCGAGGTTTCCGTTCTTCAGTCAATTCCGAGGCCTCTGGAGCTGGCCGCGAGGGTGGCAAGACCTTCAGCTCGGCTTTCAACGTCGGCGCCGGGGGGGATCCCGGCCAAGCGCTGATCAAGAAACTCAACGCCCAAATTGCTTCCGGCGCTAAGGCGCTGTCTACTGCCCGCCTCGCGGAGCAGGACGCAACCGGCAAGGTCCGGGTTGCCGAGGCAGCTCTGAACGAAGCCCGGGCCAAGGGCGAGCAGGGCAGCGCTCGTGTTCTGGCCGCAGAGGAGCGCCTCGCAACTGCCAAGCGGAAACTGACCGAAGCCAGCGGCAAGACCATCACCGTATCGGACCAGCTGCGGCAGTCCCAGTCCAAGCTGGCTGAGGCCATGGACGCTGCCGGGTCCTCGGGCGAGCAAGCCTCTGGCAGGTTCGCCCGCGGCTGGCAGAGCCTGAAATCAAAACTCTCCGGGGGGGCAGCCAAGAGCGCCGTGACGAAGAGGGCAACCAAGCCAAGGCCGCTGCAGACAAGGCTGGCCAGGATTCTGGTGGCCGGTTCGGTAAGGGCTTCAAGTCTCTCATCGGCCCGGCAATTGCCCTGGCGACCACGGGTGCCTTCGCCGGGTTCATTGGCGAGGCGCCCGAGCCAGTGACGCTACGGACAAGTTCAAAGCCACGATGGACTTCGCCGGGCTGGACACTTCGGCCATCGATGCCGCGTCGAAGGCTGCGAAGGATTATGCGGATCAGACGGTCTTTGACCTTCCGACGATCCAGAACACCATTGCGCAGCTGGCCTCGAACGGTGTCAAGGACTACACGGGCCTGACCAAGGCCGCGGGTAACCTAAACGCCGTTGCTGGTGGTAACGCTGACACCTTCAAGTCAGTGGCCATGGTCATGACCCAGACCGCCGGCGCGGGCAAGCTGACCACGGAGAACTGGAACCAGATGGCGGACGCATCCCAGGCGCCGCTGGTCCGCTGATGCGGTCCTTGGAGGAGGCTGGCGCTTACACCGGCAACTTCCGCGACGCGATGGCCGCCGGTGAGATCACGGCGGACGAGTTCAACGAAGCGCTGATGAAGCTCGGCAACGATCCCGTTGCTGTGGAGGCTGCGAAGTCCACCAAGACCTTCGAAGGTGCCATCGGCAACCTTCAGGCCACGATCAACTCGGGCTTGATGGGCGCTCTGGACAAGATGAAGCCCGGCATCACTGGGGGGGCAATCAACCTTCTCTCCGGAGGTCTCGGCAAGGCCTTCGAATGGACGGGCAAAGCCGCTACTGGCCTGATTGATGTCTTCGCCAATGGAGACTTCACCACCAACCTGCGCGAAGCTTTCAAAGTCGAGGAAGACTCCGGCTTTGTCAGCTTCCTGTTCAGCATCCGTGACGGTGCTCAAGAGGTAGTAGGAGGCTTTCGGGCCTTCGCTGCCGCGTGGAAAGCCGCGGACGGCGACGTAACTTCTTCAGGCTTCCCGGGCTTCATGGAGCAGCTGGCCAACGCCGTCAGACCCGTCTTCGAGGCGTTCGGCGCACTGGCACCCACAGTGCTGGGACTCTTCCAGTCCTTCTCCCCCCCATTAGCCTGCTGTTCAAGGCGTTGGAACCGGTCCTGCCGGTGCTGGCTGCTGCGATAGGGCAGCTGGGCATGGCCCTTGCTGGAGTGTTGGGTTCGGCGCTGACCACCGTTCAGCCTCTGATTCAAACGCTGATCGGCGTACTGAGTGGCGTGTTCATCGCGATCATGCCGAGCATCGTCAGTCTCGTCTCGATGCTGGGTGACGCGTTCACCATGCTGTCGCCGGTAATTGCGATGGTCCTCGGTGCGGTGCTTCCGCTGATCACCACGCTGGTGTCTCAGCTCGCGCCGATCATCATCAACTTGGTCACCTCGATCATGCCTCCGCTGATCAGCATCTTCAGCATGGTCATCGCGGCTATCGCTCCGCTGATCACTCAGATCATGGATCTCCTGATCCGGTGATTCAGGCACTCATGCCTGTAGTGGTGACGGTCTTCGGTGTGATTGCTGAAGTGATCAAAGCGGCGATGCAGATAGTGCAAGGCATCATCCAGGTGGTCACGGGGATCATCTCCGGCGACTGGTCGCAGGTGTGGTCTGGGATCCAGAACATCTTCGGCGGTATCTGGAACACCATCGTTGCCGTTGTGCGCGGAGCCATTCAGATTGTCGGCTCTGTGATCCAAGCCGGAATGAGCATCGTCGGAAACGTCGTCTCCTCCGTCCTAGGTGGCATCGGTTCGTTCTTCGCTGACACGTGGAGGAACATCACCAACGGCGTGTCCGGGTTCATTTCCGGGTTCCTCGGGTTCTTCAATGACCTACCAGGCAAGATCATGGGCGCGCTTTCTGGTGCTAGCACGTGGCTTGTGGACGTCGGTAAGAACATCGTCCAAGGCCTCATCAACGGCGCTAAGGGAATGATCGACGGCGCCGTGCAGGCCATCAAGGACGTCGGCGGGGCAATGCTCGATGGTGTCAAGGGCTTCCTTGGCATCAAGTCACCGTCGCGGCGGTTCCGGTTTGAGGTTGGCCAGCAGGTCGGTGAGGGCGCCCGTTTGGGCATCCTCGACAAGGTGAAGTCCGTGGCTGCCGCAGCTAAGCAGCTTGTGACCATCCCCCCCAGCGTTCCGGATTTGGGCACGGGTTCCCCCCCGGCTCGGAGGACCGCGGCCGGTGTTGCTGGCGCCGGCGGCACGGTCGTGAACTTCAACGGACCTGTCTACGGCAACCCGGAACACATCGTCACCGAGATGGAAACGAAGAAGCGGCGGACCATTCAGGTAACGCAGCTCCGTGCAGTAGCGGCAGGAGGCTAAATGGCTATCGTCTATGCGGCGCCTATATGCCTCCTGCCCCGCCTGCGCCGTTGTGGTTCGGCATGCGCGTCACTTGGACGGGTTGGGACGGTTCCGTTTGGGACCTGAGCGACCCGTCCGGTGGGGGGGTGTGCCTCATCCGCGCCGGCGTCGAGGGCCTGGCAATGCCTGCCTTCACGGAGTGGGTGCAGAATTCACCTTCCGTGGCAGGGCAGTGGTTCCGTGGCGCTGTTGCGGATCCCCGCCGGGTGTTCTGGCCGCTGTGCGTCTTCCAGGACGCAAGCACTCAGGCTGGATCGACTTGGACCGTGCGTTCTGGAAGACCATGGACCCGGAGAAGTACGGCATCTGGACCATTACAGCGCCTGGCGGTTCCTCGCGGTCCTTGCGCTGCAGGTTCAAGGACGACGACGGGCACGCCTTCGAGCATGATCCGTTCGAGCGCCGCTGGGCCACTTATGGGGGTGTCTCTCATGGCTGACGCACCGTTCTGGTTCGGGCCTGAGGTGTCCCGTGTGTGGAAGGGCGAGGAGCTTGTGGACTTCTTCCCCCCCGGGCCGCCGTTCTACATCAGCTCCGGTTCCACCATGCCAACGCCAAGATCAACAACCCGGGCGACGTGGACGCATGGCCGACGTGGACGATCATCGGGGGACTCCACGGCAGCTGCAGTGGGCGTGGGGACTTCCGTTGTTGAAGTCCCGTTCGTGGTTCCTGCGGGCAAGGCGCTCGTGGTGAACACTGACCCGACTGTGCAGACGGCGGTCATGTACAACTACACGCCGGCAAACGGATCCACGCCGGAGATCCTGTCCAACCCTGTGGACTGTACCGCGGACCTTGGGACGGCAAACTTCGCGCCCATCCTGCGGGGCAGGACCGTCGCCTCAACATCAGTATGACCGGTGACGGGATTATCCGGGCTGCGATCACTCCCCCTGTATCGGAGGGCTTGGTGAAAAACCCGTTCAAGCTCACCATCTATGACAAGGCGTTCAACCGGAAGGCTGGTTGGGTGATGCCATTGAGGTTCACGCAACTCCACGGTTCAACCTGGCTGGGTCGCTGGAGATCACGGTGTCCACGGCAAACGCCAAGCTGGGTTTGCTGAACACTTCGGGCACTCGGCTGACGTGTGAGTACGACGGCGAGCAGATCATCTCCGGTCCTGTCCGTATCCGTAGTGGTCACGGCCCACACCTTCAGGGCACCGTCTCGGTCACCGTGGAGGACGACTTCCGCCTGCTGAACAACACACTGGGCTGGCCAGTCCCCCCCGCGGCTGGGCTTGGCGGGCAGAGCGTCGAGTACTACACCGTGACAGGCCCGGCTGAGACGGTGCTGAAGGACATTGTTCAGAAGAACATCGTTACGCGGCTGGGGCGTCCGCTCACGGTTGCTCCCAGCTTGGGCCGCGGGGCGACCATCACGGCCAGCATCCGCTTCCACCCAATCTACGACCGGCTGTTCCCAGCAGTGGAGGCCGCCGGCCTCGGCGTCACCATCAAGCAATCAGGCGCAGGGCTGGTTCTGGACGTCTTCGAGCCGAGCCTCTACAAGCAGGAGCTCACCGAAGCATCAGGCGTGGTCACGGAGTGGGACTGGAGTAACGAAGCCCCCCCGCAAGCCTCACGCGGTGTAATCGGCGGCAAGGGCGAAGGTGTACTACGGGCCTTCCAAGCATTCAACGCGGCCTCCCGGGAAACCGAGTGGGGCGACGTCATTGAAGTGTTCCGGGACGCCCGAGACACCGAAGACGGGGACGTTTACGGCCAGCGCGCAGCTGAGACCCTGGCGGAGACCTCCGAGAAGTCCGGGCTGTCCCTGAAGCTCTCCGAAACAAAGGAGTTCCGCTACGGCAGGAACGGGCTCAAGGTCGGCAATAAAGTCCCGTTCCGGGTCGGGCCATCTCTACTGATCACGGACGTTCTCCGCGAAGCCCAGCTGTCGTGGACCCGTGACGAGGGCTTGAACATCACACCCAAGGTCGGGGACATCACCGACTCGGCAGACCTCATCTTCGCGCGAGCCATCAAACGCAATTCGCAGGACATCAGAGACTTTAGGAGCAGCAGATGACCATCACCTCCATCGGGTATGACGGAAGCATTGATGAGGTCCAGTCTGCCAACTTCTTCCCGAGGATCGGCGGCGCGGACTACGGCGTGCTAGACCCCCACGCACTGGAAGCTGACGCCCCACCCTTCCACGCTCGTGCGGTGAACCTCTCCGCCGGTGTGGGTTACGGGCACAGTGTTCTTGACTCCAGTGATTCCGTGGCCACTGTCCAGTGCGATCCAATTGCATCGGGGGGGACGCGCTGGGACATGATCGTTGCCCGGCGTGATTGGCAGCCACCGGCAGGCGCAACCTCGTTCACGAAGATCACGGGTGGTGCGAGCAAAGAGCTTCCTACCCGGGAGCACAACCCCGGTGTTCTGGATGAGCAGCCTTGTGGCTGGTTCAGTGGACGGCTGGCCAGACGCAGCCCACGGCTACCGTAGACCTGCGCTGCTTCGCTGGCCCTGGCGGGATATTCGCCAACGACTTCCTTAGCCTCGGTTACCTCGATGTGCCTGGCTCTCGTGTGCAGGTCGGTTCCCGTGCCTGGCGTTACGCCCCCCCGGCCTCTGACGGTTCCTTGGTCTGGGCAGTAGATAGTGTCACGTCCGCCCTCTCCATGACTGGTACCCCCCCGTACAAGAACTACGGCGGCGCGTTTGCAGGGCCCACGTGGACCGTGCACCCCCCCTCAGGGCTGGTCTCACTGAGTGGCAGCGTCGGACACAACGTGTCTTCCGTGACGCATATCTACCAGAAGGAATACCACTTCGGGACGATTCCCGGCTGGGCCGCCCCGGCGAAAAAGACGTCGTTCCCCCCCCTTGGCATGTCAGCCCCCCCACACATGGTGCAGGCCATGGGCTATGTGTACCCGGACGGCACCCTCACATACTCCGTGGCCACGACGGCACCCGCCGAGCTGTGGATGTCCCTCAACGCTTGCTGGATCGCTCAGGGCGGCATCAGCTAATTGCTCACCCAGACCCGCCGGACGGGCTGAACAGGAGAACCCATGACTGACTACATACACGACTCCGCGCTGGTGGCGGACTCAGTTTCCTTCCTGCGGGCGGCTAACGCATCGATCACGGTCTACGACGCCGATGATGCCACCAACGCTGTGCCGCTGATCCTGAAGGATCTGAACGGACTTCCGCTCGCGAACCCGCTGACCTCCTCGCAGGATGCGTTCACCCCCCCGGCGTTTGTCACAAGCTCCGCACAGGTGAAGCTCGTCGGCGGTGGGCTCACTGTTGTGCTGAACAGCTACCAAGGGCTTCGGGAGGATGCCCTGGCTGCACAGACCGAAGCTCAGGAGGCCAAGGCGGCAGCCATCGGCGCGCAGGCCGCGGCGGAAACAGCAGGTGCCGATGCTGCGGAAGCTGCAGCTGCAGCCCTTGCTGATGCTGTGGAAGATGCCGAAACCGCTAAGGCAGCCGCAGAGGCTGCCGCCGCCCTTGTGGGAGCCCCCCCGTTGACTCTGCCATCTCCACTGTCATCAGTGCTTCCGGGTCCGAAACAAGGACGGTACTGAACGCCACGTATGGTCCGTTGGCAAACACCATGCGTGCAGCCTTCGCGCCTCAAGCTTCGCTTCACCTCGTCAGGTCGGTGACGGTAAGAGTGGAGCCCTCGATTACCGTCATGAAGGCACCTCCGGGTACCTGACCCACTTCGTGATGGGCGCTAACTCGCTTGCTCTCGCGGGATGTTACGCGGCCGGCACGGACCTCGGCCTTGGAGATGGCTTCTTTGTCTCGCACAAGAACGGAGGTGCGGGCTTTCGTGGCGTAGGGCACGGCGGATCCAGCATCCTCCAATACATGGTGGGATACAGCCACTCCACCCTGTACAACGGGGGGGAAATCTTCAAGGGCAACCAGGGCATGAAGCTCTTCGCCAAGATTGGCGAGGGTTACGGCGACGGCATGGCAACGTCAGGTTCCACGACGTTCACCTCGGCTACAGCCAACTTCACGGCCGCCGACGTTGGTGCGACCATTCAGCAGACCACCAGCAAAGGCTCTCTGAACGTCTCGGGCACCATCCCATCCGGGACCACCATCGCATCGGTCACGAACGCCACCACAGTTGTCTTGTCAGCTGCGGCCACAGCTTCAGGCACGGGCATAACGTTTCTGGTTGGCGGGCGCGTCCCGGCGGCCACTCAGCAGTACCTCACGATGTATGACACCAATGGGACTTCCAAACGGTACGAGTTTGCCTTGGGCAAGTACACTGGCGCAGTCCCGCATGAGATTCAGTCCAACGACATCGCAGTCCAGTCGCTCTTGCTGAAGGCTGCGCCTGGGCAAACAGCTGAAATCTTGACCGTGCTCAAAGATGGCAATGCAGCTGGTGCACTCTCGGTACTGGCGTCCGGCCTCGTCGCACTGCGCTTCGGTTCGTCACTCGGCAATGCGGGAACACTGCGAGCAACGCGGTCAACATTGCCAACAGCGGCACCGCCGCACACTCGCTCTACATCACCCGCGGCGCGTCCCAGACCGGCGATCAGATCAGTCTCCGCGACTCAGGGGGGGGTGCACTCCAAACACGCATCGATAAAGACGGCGTAATCATGACCAAGGTGACAACCGCCCCCAGTCGATGCCCAACTCACCAATGGTGAGTTGTCGTTCTACTTCGACTCCACCAACGGCGCGGCCAAGCTCAAGATCAAAGCCAAACAAGCGGACGGAACTGTCCGAACAGGAGAGGTACCACTTTCATGAACCCCCACCGTAATCCTTGCCCTCATCAGTGATCTGTACAACCAGAACGCGCTCCTGGGAGAACAGAATACTCAGCTTCAAACGGCACTTGCGAGAAGGCCAACGTCCTAGCTCAGCTCACGGCCCATAACCAGAAACTGGAGGCGCAGGTGGAAACCCTCAAGGCCAGTGCCGCGGATATATCCAAATCAGGCAAAAGCTGCCCGAAGATGGTCCCTCCGCGAGCTAGATCCCCAGAGCCTTGAGGATGCTATCCGCGATTGCGCGGTGACCGGCGTCGTTGGGGTGGAACGTGTCGCTGACGCCAACCTCAGTCTCAACACCTGCAGGCCCGTGGTTAGCGGGATTCTTGTTGGCGTCAGCGACGGACACATAGCGGCCCGCAACAGACTGGCAGGCCTTACTGATCACGTCGTCGTAGGCTTGTCCGCCAGCAGCCCATGTACTTACGCAAACAATGGCGGCCTTGGGAGAGGTCTTCTGGATCTTGCCCAGCAATTCGGTGTACTGCGTTTCAAAGTCCTTGATAGGCGTGGGGGACAGAAACGTCATTGGTTCCAAGTTCCACCACGGCCAGGTCAAGATCGGCTGGCACATCAGTAACTCGGCTGACAGTGGTCAGCGTCTGGTGAGCCATAGCAGCCTGGGTGACCTCTACCTCTCCCACAGCTTCCTGCACCAGTGCAGGGAACGCCTTAGCCTTCGATGTCGCGAAGAAGCCACCAGTCAGAGAGTCACCGGTGAATAGCACGCGGGTGGCGCGACCGGTCGGTACAACGAACTTCGCGGGAGCGGCGGCAGTTGGAGTGGCTGCGGTCGGAGTGCCGGTAACACTCGGCCTCAACGACGAGTTGTTGTCGTAGTATTCCTGGACTTTCTGAGACACGGGCGCAGGCTCAGCAGCGCAACCAGCGGAAGCGGTGACGGCTACGGCGAGCATGAGAGCAGGCAGGGCGCGGCGCAGGCGCATAAATATCCCCCCCAGAAAGTGAAATGACAAGTCACGTTATTCTACGGCCCTCTCAAGTCTGTTACGACACAGGGGGCGACCGGGTTATCGCTGTCGCGGATAAAGGTCCCCCCCGCCGTCCCAGCGCTTACCTGTCTGAAGCTCAAAGGCGCGTGGGAGAATTGAGGCCAGTTTCCACAGCTCCCCTACTTTGAGCATAGGTAGTTCTGCACTGGACACCGTCTCTCCTATTTCTGGTAGGACGCACTGTTGAAGGCAAGTCATCTCGAAGGCCTCGGCCCAGCTGTCTTCTAAGTGGTCGATAAAATGCTCAGGCTGCCGGGAGAATCTGGAGTAGATAATGACCTGACCGAGCACCAGAATGTGCTCTTGGGACCATGCCTTCCCGTGATGCACAGTATCCGGATTTCCGCCGTGGGCTTCCACGGTGTAGATATCTGTGTCAAAGTGCCGAAGCAGATCCGTGGTTGTGGCTTCTGCATACCGCCAAATTAGGACATGCCAGTCGCTAGGCAGGACCTCGCAGTCTCGAATTTCTGCGGCAGCAGATGGCTGTACGGCTAGTGACCTCCCGGTATGGCCCCGAACTACGTTGGTCTTGGCGGCCCACCGAGCCAGCGCGCGGGCTTCATGTTGAGTTAGAGACGTTGGCTCCCCCATGATCAGCGCGGCCAGGACAGGTTCGACTTGAACCTCCAGGCGTTCCATCCACCCTTCATTGCAAGGTTTGCAAACTTTGCGCAAGGTTTGATCGAACAGGGAGTCCTTGAGTTCACGCCTTTCTCCTGTTGTGAAATTCTCAAACATCATTCCGAGGTCGCTGGGTGCGTACTTGCGGAGCGCGTTGCGGAAAACATGTTCCTTGCTGATCTTGTTAGTAGTCGAGCCGCAGAATATGCACGCCTTGCGATTGCTGGTCATTCGTCCCCCCCGATAAGTGTCTGAGCTTTGCAATGGTACAAGGTCAGAGCAGTCATCCAGCCCTACAGAGGACCACTTACCCGCCCCCGGGTAATAGACCATCTAAGCCCCGCCAGCGTGCGGGGGGGCTTCTCCATTTAACAGACCCAACGACAGGAGGGCCGGACGTGTGGAGCCAGCGCTCATCACTGCCATCGTCGGCGGCCTCGTGGCCTGCGGCGGCGGCGCTTGGAGACTCATCGACCGGGCCGACAAGAAACGCGAACGCCGGGAGGTGGCCGTGGAAGAACTCCTGAAAGCCCGGGTCGCTACCCTCGAGGGCCAGTTGCAAAAACAGGCCGACACATTCGACAAGGAACGGCGCCGTAACAAGCGCTACAACTCACGGATCAAGGCAGCTGCCGGAAGGTGGCGGGAGCAGCTGCTGATCAACGACATCCAACCTGACCCCCGCCGAATGGCCGGAGGATGACCATGACGACACTGAATGACCCAGAGCTCGAAGCTGCGCAGGCTGAGGCCGCGAAATCGAGGCGTGCCGCCAAGCGGACGATGATAATTCTGGCGGCGCTTTCGTTGGTGCTGCTGGCTGTGGTGGTCTTCTCGGCGTGGCTGGCTTCGGATAATCACCGGCTGGCTGTTGTGAATGCCCAGTATGGGGGGGCTGGGCAGGAGCAGGAGAAGAAGGACCTTGCTCAGGCGGCCACGGACACCCTCTGTCAGGCGGCAGACCAGACCGCAGCGGCGTCCGAGACGTGCCGGAATCTGGAGAAAGCCGCGACTGAGCCGAGCCAAGCCCGCAAGGTGTTCAGGGATTGCAGGGTATCCCCGGCCCGAAGGGTGAGCAGGGGGGGTCACAGGGTCCGCAGGGAATCCAAGGCGTGCAGGCACCGCGGGGCCGAAGGGCGACACGGGGTGACGCGGGCGCGGTTGGCAGTGCTGGATCCTCCGGAGCTGATGGAACGAATGGTTTGAACGGTGCCGACTCCACAGTTCCCGGCCCACCTGGACCGCAGGGCGAGCAAGGCCCGATGGGTCCCATGGGTCCGGTAGGCCCGGCTGGTGCCAACGGGACGAACGGCACCAACGGTGTGGATGGCAAAGACGGGGGGGCCTCGCCCACGTCATTCACCTTCACGGACACTCTCGGCACCACTTACACCTGCTCCCCCAACCCACCCGGCTCCAGCACCTATACGTGCGCGGGATCCGCACCCCCTCCAACTACGGGAGTCACGCCATGAGCATCCTCTACAACTGGGCTGGATCGGTCATCGATCAGCCTCTGAACCCTGACGGGCGCTTCGGGAATCAGTGCGTCGACACCGTGGACCACTTTGGGCAGTTCATCTTCGATGTTCCGTGGCAGCAGTGCGTCGGTGGGGTCGGCGGGGCGAACGAGCTGCTCGACGTCGCGCCCGATAAGTACTGGGAGCGCATCGACTACTACCACGGCTTCATCCCGCAGCAGTTCGACGTGCTGGTGTTCGCCGGCGACTCACTCAACCAGTTCGGGCACACAGCAATTACCTGGTACGCGACCAAGACAGCAATTGATGTCATCCAGCAGGACGGCTTCGCTACCCATGGCAGTTCGTGGATGGCAACTACTACTCCGCAAAGCCGGCGCATTACTACACGCTCCACTACTCCCAGAAAGGCACGGGCCGCTCCTCGGAGTGCTGCGCCCGCGTCCCGAGATGCTGGTGCAAACCGGCACGATCGCGTCAAACGGCTCGGTCACCCCCCCGCAGAAACGATTACGGAAGGATTCACCGTGGATCAGGCAGATCGCGTCATCGCGCACATCAACGGCATGTTGCTCGGCCCCCCCTACGAGAACGGCGGGAGGACTGACAACCCCCCCGGCCTGATTCCGCATGTGATCGAGAACCAGCGGCTGATCAACGTGGGCCTTGCGGAGAACCGTGCAGCTTTCGCTGTGCTGCCCACCCGCATCTGGTGGGGGGGCACCACGGTCAAGCGTGATGGCAAGGAGATCGCTGTCATTCAGGATCAGCCAACACGCGCACTGACCAGCTCGGGCAGGGAGAGGTGCTGGTGGAGATCAGCGAGAACGTTTCTCCGGAAGCGCTGGCCTCGCTGGTGCCCGAAGCTCAGGCGGAGGCGTTCATCAACGCTCTCCGTGACCGGCTCGCGCTGAAGGAGGGCTAGGCCATGGAGAACACTGAGCTTCTCATTACCGTGGTCACGGCGGCGCTGGCGATCATCTCGCCGCTGGCCATCGCTGTGGCCAAGCGTGAGTCCTGGTCCAAGGTGGCGCGTGTCGGCGTGCCGATCCTCGTGAGCATCGCACTGGCCGCGGTGTACATCGTCCTGCGCGGACGCCTGGTGCTGGTCACCATCGAGGATTATCTGAATGCTTTCTTGGCCTTCTATGGCTTGCAGCAGCTCGCCTACGCCACGATCCTCCGCTGGTGGGCTTCAGTCCTTGAAAAGGTCGGCAACCAGCCTGCCATCCGGGATGACGACGAACCAGCGCACCGCGCCGAATAGCAGAATGCCCCCACTCTCCTTGCGAGAGTGGGGGGGCCTCACTTTCGTTCCTAGACTGCAGCCAACGTGTACGGGCGCGTGTAGTACGGGCCGTCCTTGAGGGACACGAAAACGAACGGGCTATCCGAGAGCTTGGTCATCCTGCGCATGATGGCTCCGGTGGTCAGACCCAAGTCATCGTAGTTTTCAAGTTTGACGTGGACCTGCTTGAGCTTTGGCTTAGCTAGTGACGACCAAATGGAAAACGTGTAGTTGCGATTGGGAAATTCTTGGTTGAGGTGCGTGTGCAGCCCAGGCAGCAGACGGAGTAACTCGATCGCGTTACTCCGGTCCTCCCTGTGATCCCAAAGATGAATGAAGCAGGGCCGGAGTTGCTTGTTCTGCTCGAGTTTGAGCTTCCTCTCTCGGGTCCCTTTCACAAAGGCCAGGAACTTCGAGGCCGCGAGGATAACGAGGGAGGCCCAGACGTTTTGCACGATGTTATCCATGGGTCCGCCAGTGGTGCTCCCCAAACCCAGCAGCTTTATTTCGGTTGGCCTAATGCCAGAGCGTCGAAGGTACTCAGCTATGGATGTGCGGATCTCGTCGGCAGAAGAGGCATCCCCCCCAAGGGCTCCGTCCTCGACACCTGCACCGACAGTTCCCGGTTCTGGCTCAGGCAGCAATTGCTTCGTCAAGATGCCGTCCTTATGACTATGGCCTTGCAGCCTTCAGGAATGAGTGCCCGGGCGGCGGCAAGTGCAGCCTCGTAGGTTGAGTCAGCAGCGCTCACAGTGCCCTGCTCACCTTCAGCGTTTTCGATGGTCAAGGTAACTTCCACCGGACCATCTTGGCATGATGGGGGGGGCATGAGTGGATATGACGCGGAGAGTTTCGAGGCTGCTGCCATAGCGGGTGACTGGAAGGCTGCTGTGGCGGTCCTGTCCCGCTCGACTGTGCGCCCCCGAGGTGATGGGGGGGCTCTCATGTCCCCTGACGCACACGTGGAGGTGGTGCTGGGCGTCATGGGCCGCCTGATGTGACACCGGAGCGCCTGGCATGGGCGGCCACGTTCGACAACGCGCAGATCCTTGGCAGGGTGGTGTCCAACCCCAAAACGCCCACGCCGCTGATCAGGGAGATCAGGGACAAGGTGGCGGACAGGGACGCCCCTATCTGGGTGCATCTCCGCGAGTACGCCGATAGGGTGCTGGACCGCATCGACCGTGAGTCAGGGCTACACGGCGGCCGCTGATCTCATCGCGCCTGGGCGAGCCTGCTGGCTGTCCGCTTCGCTGGCCGGCGTCGGGTGCTGAGCAGCGCAACGGTCTGCGGGCGGTACGCCACAGCAGCCTCTGTCCGGAGCAGTCGGTTCATTTCCTGCCAGTACCGGGTGGGTGTCATGCCGAAGCGTTCCATGGCTGCTGTGTCGAGCGAGCCCGCGTGTTTGAAGTGTTCCCCCCCGGCAAGGTCGATCATGGCTTTTTGTTGGTCACTGAGCATCCCGAAGAGCCTATGTGCTGGTACTGACATATTTCGTGCCGCACCTTACATGGCGGTGTCACCGATGTAGGGGGACAAGGTCGATGGGCTCAACCTCGGCCTGGAGCCAGAGGGTTGAGTTCAGAAGAAACCAAAGGAGCAGGTCTTTGGACGTCATGGAGAATCCATGGTTGGAAAAGGGGCCAGGAACACCACTGAAGTTGTCGCCGGTCTTGTTAGTCAGGACGCCCGTGCCAAGGAGGCACGCGTTGTCAATCCGCTCGTGGACTGGTAGGTCCGCGTTGTGCTCCTCAAAGGCGTCAAGCATGTTCTGCGCCGAGGATGACTCAAAGGCGAAAAGGCTGTAGATGATGGGGAAGTGGCTCTGCCGTTGACCGTAAAGCGTGTAGTCAAAACCTGGGCGGGACGGGTTGGGCGGTAGGAATGCCCTCTTCGTGAGGCTCTTGACGCTCTGCATGTGCGTGATGATGCCTGGAAGGTCGGCGCCCGAAACAGTGGCCTTGACCTCAATCACCCCCAATAACTCCCTCCACCGGAACCAGACGAGCGCCTTCCTTCTCATCTGTGAACAGTAAAGGCGTTCTAGCCTTGTCATACAGGATGACGTCTACCTGCCGGCTCTCCTGCCCGAGGCTGTCAACGATCTGCCCTGTCGCAACGCCTATTGAGTCGGCAGATGGGCCGCGAGGAACTTGCGGACTATCTGTTCCGCTTCTTGCCCGATTGTGAGGTTGTGCCCGAATGACTCGCGTATCCTCTTCAGGCTGAGATGAAAGTCTGCAGCCGCCACCTCCATCAGGCCAGGAAGTTTGCTGGGCGCGGTCGTTTGCTCGGTAGACATGGCTACTATTGTTCCCTAACTTTCCAGGTGTCCGGTGCATCCACATTTGCTGGCGCCGTCGGTGACTGGGTGGTGCATCACTGCCCCCGCACCGCAGCCACTCACCGTTCTTTCCGTGGTGGTGGCCGCAGCCGGGGGGGCAGTAATAGTGCTTCACCGGTGATCGGTTCGCAGGAAGTCCGCGGCCAGCTCAAGTTCGGGAAGTATCTCCTCAAGTTGCTCCGGAGCAAGCAGGCCCAGGTTGCGGGCGAGGTGCGGGCACGTCACCGCCAATGCAGCGAGTCTCTCCGTTGCAGTCATGCCGCTGGTTCGATGTGCGAGAGCTGGATGAAGTCTGGGCCGCCGTCGTGTTTCCGGATCCGGACACAGGCTGTGCCGCCAAAGATGGCCACGCCATCCTGGAGAACCGTTCCATTCCTCGGCACGTAATGCTCAGACCTGACGCCCGGCCAGTACAGGACCTCTCTGCCGGCGGTCATCCAGTCCGTAGTGTTGGCGATCTCGAGCAGCACCTCAGCGTGGCAGGCTGATCCGGTGGGCACCAACACGCCAGGTTTTTCCCTGCGAGCTGCGCGCGGATTGTCTCAACGTTCAGCGAGGCCCGCTCCTTTGCGCTTGCCCGCCACACGTTGCGCTGCTCCCAGCGTGTCCCTTCATCAGTGACCCACCACGCCTCGCCATCGTTGACGAGGTCGTGGAACATCCTGACGACGTCCTCCGGTAGCCAAGGCTCGACTACGGGGAACGGGTTGCCCCCCCAGCGGCCAGGGCGGCACACGCTCACGGTGTTCTCTGGCATCCGCCAGCCCTTGGTCCGTTTCCGCTGCACACGCTGCGGGCTCATATGCGCTTCGTCTCGTACTCGCCAACAACCTTCGCGATCTGCATGAGCACGTCGACGGGCGTGGACTGGCCCTTGAACCATCGGTCCATCACCGTCTCGATTGAGTCCATTGCCTCGACAGCCGCTGCCGCATGGACTGGATTCGGCGTGCTCATGAGGCCACCGCCCTGTGGTGCGCCCGATACGCAGAGGCTGCCCAGAGAACAGCGTGACAGCACCACAAGTACTGGAACCCGTAATCGTGGAAGTCGTCTTCATCGTCCAGATCGAACCGGAAGCCGGGGGGGCAACGTCGCTGGTGAAATCTTCGAGCGCTGCCCGGGCGCCGGCAACGTGCTGGTTATCGGTCCAGTCACTCAAGGGGGGCCGACGTCTCGGATTTCCTCCCAGAGTTCCTTTGCCCCCTGCAGTGTGGAAGTCGCGGCGCTTCTCCCAGAACTGCTTGAGAACCTCTCCGCGGAATACGTCATAGCTGTAATCCCAAGCGGGGCTTTGCACGTCCTGGGCTATCAGCTTTTCTTTCCAGTAGCCAGGGTTTACGTTGCGGTGGAAGAAGTCGCGCAGCATGTCAGGTTCCCGGGCGAACATATAGTCACCCATGTCACCCCCCCGAATGGTGAGCTGGCCGGGGGGGTTGTGATGATGTCAAACCAGCAGAAATTGCCCTTGCTGGGGCGGAACGTGATGTGGCGGTAGAGCCTTGATCGTGGACTAACCGCAGTTCGCCGCCGACCATGTCGCGGGTGAAGCGATCGAGCATTTCAGGACGCTGGGTTCTGGGGGGGAGCGTCAGTGGCTGAGTGGCAAGCACTGGAGAATCACTACTCATGCCCGTACCTCGAGTACTTTCTCGAATGGCACGCGAGCCTGGCTGACTCCGGCGCTACAGTGACGGTGCTGCCGTTCACTCGGACCACAATTTCCCAGCCGAGCTCCGAACGGATCACCCGGGCGGCGGCCAGCTCGGCCTCGGTGAAGGCGATGGGTTTGCGCTTCTTCAGGTACTCAAGGTGGTTCTGCAGGCGGGTGACTTCGGCTTGCTGCCGGACGACCTTCTCGGCTCGTTCGGCGTCACGGCCCACGCGGCCCCCCCAGCGGGCGCCTGACGAGATGTTGATGGCTGCGGGGTCCTCCGGTGCCGCCGCGGGCTTCGGGAGCGTCTCCAGTCGCTTCTGCGCTGCTGCCAGCTGGCGCTCAACCGTGGCGTATTGCTTGCCCCCCCATGCGAGGAACTGCGGCGACTGATCGCTGGCGTAGGGCCATGCGTCGGCAGCCGCCGGGATTGGTGGGGGCTGTTAATGTGGATTGCATCAGGAGCTTCTTTCCTGGTCACGCCCCCCCGGGATGTGTCCGCATCGCCGGGGGCTCTTTCGTGTCAAGCTGACAATCAGAGCTTGCCTCAGTTGTCATTCACTTGTCAAGGAGTGATCTGCGCCACACAAGGGATTCAGGCGGATAAGGTGCAGCTGCACCCGCCGCGATGGCGTTTCAGCCATAAGGTGCAAAATAAGGTGCAGGCCCCCCCTCCTCCAACTATCGGAGAAGAGGCCTGCATCCCTTTATTCACTTGGTAGGGCTACTCGGACTTGAACCGAGGACCTTAGGATTATGAGTCCCGCGCTCTAACCAGCTGAGCTATAGCCCCGTGAAACCCGGGAGAGCCGCCGCAAAGCAGCAGTTCCGGGCAAAGCACTCCAGCAATTCTAATAGGTGCCGGGGGAGTGCTTTTGTCACACCACCATGTCCTCGTAAGAAGCGCCCCCCCGGTAGAGGTCCTCAAATGTCTGGAGGGTGCCGTTGATGCTGTGCGGCTCCACCATCTCCCGGCTCAGCTTGCCCATGGCATCAAGCTCGTCCTTGGGAAGCTCCACGAGCTGGGTGATCCTGGCAGCGAGTTCGTTGCTGTCGTTGGGGGGTGAAGAGGTAGCCGTTCTCCCCCCCGTCACGAACAAGGTGCGGAAGCGCCATGGCGTTGGCAAGCAGCACAGGAGTGGAAGCCGACATGGCTTCCAAGGTCACCAGTGACTGGAGCTCGGCCGTACCGGGCATGCAGAAGATATCGGCCTTGATGTACGCCTCACGCAGGTCCTCGTCGCTCGCCAGCCCGAGGAACCTCACCCGATCTCCCAGGCCAAGCTTCGCAACCTGGGCCTCAAGGGCAGGGCGGACTTCGCCGCCACCCACGACTTCCAGGTTCACGTTCAGTTCGCGAGGGGTTTTAGCGACGGCGTCGATCAGCACGTTGATGTGCTTCTCTTCGGCAAGACGGCCCACGAACAGGACCGTGGGGTTGGCGTGGGGCTCGATGGTCTCACCGGGCTGGAGCTCATAGGCCGAAGAGTCGATGCCGTTGGAAAGGGGCAGGACCTTGCGCAGGAAGGCGTGCTGGTGCATGGCCTTGGCAGCAAGGGGCGTGGGCGTGGTGACCACATCCGCCTGGCCCATGACCTTGCCCATGTCCTTCCAGGAAATACGGCCAACGATGTCCTTGAACACTGCGGGAACGGGAGGAACGGGTTGAGGTTTTCGGGCATGAAGTGTTGGTGGCAACAATCCGGATTCCGCGCTTTACAGCCTCATAGAGGACGTGTTCGCCGATCATGTAGTGGCTCTGGATGTGGACGACGTCCGGTTGGACCTTGTCGAAAAGAAGGCTGATTTCCTTCTTGATTTCCCACGGGAAGCAGATCCGGAAGTACTCGTGGGTGAAGACGCCATGGGAGCGGAGCCGGTGAACCGTGGCTTCGTCACGGAACTCGGTGTAGCTCTTGCCCGTGTCCGGACGGCAGGCCAACACATGCACGTTGTGCCCACGTGCAGTCATCCCCTTGGCCAGGCGGTAGCCGAACTGGGCGGCACCGTTGACGTGCGGCGGGTAGGTATCCGCGGCAATCAGAATAGTGAGGGGGGGCTTGTTGGTGTCGGGAATGGTCACGTGGAGAACTCCTGATGGTCACGGTGCGGACAGCATTGCTTGTGGCAATGCTGCGATGTCGCCGGGTTGCCGCCCGCAATAGGGGGTGGCGCAAGGTAAAGCCCTGCCCTAAGCCTTCCGGCTGGCAGCCGCCTTCGCGTCCTTCTTGCGTTTGGTGACTTCCGGATGGTGCCGGCTCAGGGCAATAACCCCCACGATAGCAAGCGTAGCGGCCGCGGCCATGGCGATGGCCATCACGGCGTGGACATCGGGACGAAGCTCACCCAGGATCACGATGCCGATTGCAATGCCCACCATGGGGTCGATAACGGTCAGCCCGGCGATGACCAGATCCGGCGGACCACCCGAGTATGCACTCTGCACGAACCAGGAGCCCAGCCCTCCGGCGGCCACGATGGCGATGAGGGTGTACCACTGGACGTTGAGCAGGAACAGGCCGTTGGGATCGAGCAGGTGTTTGCCGATGATCCGGGTCAGGACGCAACAAAGCCGAACAGGACACCGGCCCCCCCAGGATGTAGATAAAGGCACTCATGCGGTGCTTGAACATGACGGCCAGGGTTCCGAAAATGCCCACTGCAAGAGCCAGGAGGAGAACAATCGTCAGTTCGTCGTCGCTATTGACGTGATGATTCTCCTGCGTGACGTTGACTGCCAGCAGCACGAACAGCGCTGAACCCGTGACACAGGCGCTGATGGCAACCACAGTGGCACGTTGATGCTCAGGCCTTGGTCCTTGGCGTTGACCACCGTGGTGATGACCAACGCGATGGCACCGATCGGCTGCACCACGGTGAGGGGTGCGGACACCAAAGCTATAGCGTTCATCACCATCCCGAGGGCAAGGAACAACAGCCCGAGCATCCAGCGGGGATTACGCAGGAGCCTCAGGAAGCCATTGGAGCTGAGCGCCAGGCCCCCCCGGTATCGGCTTTCACCGCGCTGCCTTGCCGCTGGGCACCGATAGCGAGGAAGAAGGCACCAACTACCGCGAGAAATACCGCCAGCCAGACCATCAGCCTCGTCCGCCGTCGTCGGTTTTCAATTCTTTACCCTTACGCAAGATGGCCCAAAAATAGTTGTAGGCCGCAATCCAGTGGCCGATCAGGCCGAAGCCCAGGAACGTCCAAGCAGCCACGAAGTAGACCTCGGTAAAAGCAATGGGCAGCTTGGACAGGACAAGCAATGGTGTGCCGACCAGCAGCAGAGCCGTGCGGATTTTTCCGATGATACTCACCGGCAGGTCCGGATGGCTGCGGAAGTAGATCAAAGATGCGATGGCCAGGACGGCGTCAGGCACCAGCAGCGCGGCCAGGTACCACCACTGCACGACGCCGGCAATCGCCAACGTGAACGCGACAGCAAGAAGGGCGGCCCGGTCGGCCATCGGATCCAGTATCCGGCCAAGTTTGGAGGTCTGGTCGAAGCGTCTGGCAATGTAGCCATCCACCCAGTCGGTGCTGCCCATGATCACCAGCACCAGTACCGCGAAGCCATACTCCTGCTCCGACAACACGAGCCAGACAAACAAGGGAACACCCATGAAGCGAAGGACCGTAAGGATGTTGGGGGGGACAGTGAAGATGAGGTCATGATCAACCTGCGGCCGGTCGGGGGGGTGCGACCCAGCTCCGATCAATCTCATCTTGTCCCCCCCTTCCTCGTCTTCCGTGTTTGGCGCCGCCGGCAGTTGCTACTTCTTCAGCAACTTCCGCAGCGCAACAACGAAGACCACGGCAGCAGTGGCGAACGCTGCGAGGTCCTTCCACCGGGCCGCAAGCCGTTCGGTCAGGCTTTCGGGGGACAGAGTCTTCAAGGGCTGCGAACTTCGCTGCAGCAAATTCCCTGCCTTCCTGGAACTTTCCGTTCGCGCTTTCAAGCAAAACCTGGCCCTGCTTCTTGACGTCCAGCTGTTCACCAAGTTCATCGCGGACACCGGTCAGGTGTTCACGGCGCCGCTTCAGGCGCGAGCGAAGCTCAGCTTCGGTGGGCGCCTTGACGGCATCTGCTTCCTTGGCGGCTTCCTTCGCGGCCTTTTCTGCCTTGGCCTTCTCTGCCGCTGCTTCCTTTTCAGCCTTGGCAGCCTTGGCAGCAGGTGAGTTGGGATCCAGGATCGACTCGTCGAAGTCGGAACCTTCTTTGGCGATTCCGAGATCGTGCTTGATTCCCCGGATGGTGTCTTCGGGGACCAAGGGCATGGCCTTCTTGAACTTGGCGATGCCGATCAAGGATGCGATAGCCACAACTATCAGGAAAAAGGCTGCAACAATGAGTGCCGCGAGCCAGCCGGGCATGATGGTTGCCAACCCAAGGATCGCCGCGACAACCAGCGCAATCACCAGTAGCGCCAGGAAGACAAGCGCCACTCCGAAGAAGGCGCCGGCGATGCCAACCTGAGTGGCCTTTCGCTTGAGTTCTACCTTCGCAAGGGCGATTTCGTCGTTGAGTTGCCTCGGAGCCAGCCTTGCTACGAGCTTGAGGGTCTTTGGCAAAGTACGAATGGCTGGTCCTTGACTGGGCCGGCCGGTGTGACGTCCACTCATGGGTTCCGCCTAACTGCTTCCTCTGGGCATCGTGTAGGGCGAACGCGGCGGAAAACCATTGCCACGGACACCTGTCCTCAAAGCTATCATTCAGGTTCCTGCTGAACTTTCGGGATCCCGCCGTGGCGCGCCTGTCATACATCCAATAAATATGATCCGGGCCATAGGATAGATGATCGTGACCCCTCCCATTGCTCCGGGCGATTCTCTGAGCGACGCGAAAAACTTGTCTACATTCTCCTGCTGGGTGCACTGACGGCCCTGGGTCCTTTCACCATCGACCTGTACCTTCCGGCGTTCCCCGCCTTGGAAGAGAGTTTTGATGTCTCTGCGGCAGCAATCCAGCTCACGCTGACCGGGACAACGGTTGGCTTCGGGCTCGGCCAGCTACTGGTGGGGCCCTTCAGTGACAAAGTGGGGCGCCGGCTGCCCTTGATCCTGGCGACGGCTGTGCACATCGGATCTTCTCTGGGGGGGCGGCGCTGGCCACGGACATCGGGATGCTCTCCCTCTTCCGCGTGCTCATGGGAATCGGTGCTGCCGGAGGTGGCGTGGTGGCAATGGCCATGGTCCGGGACCTCTTCCACGGCTACTCCATGGTCCGGATGTTTTCAAGGATGTCACTGGTCAACGGCCTGGCACCGATCCTGGCACCGGTCATAGGATCCAACTGCTGCTGGCATTCCCCCCCTGGCCGGGCATCTTCTACTTCCTGGCCGGTTATGGCCTGCTGGTGATCATTGCCTCCATCTTCTTCATTCGGGAGACACTTCCGGCAGCCCAGCGCGGAAAGTCCACCATCACAGTGGGGCAACGCTACAAGACCGTCCTGACGGACAGGATCTTCGTGGGCATGGTTCTGGTAGGAAGCCTGAATTTTGGCGGGCTTTTCGCCTACCTCTCGGCTTCCACCTTTCTCTTCCAGAACGTCTACGGCTTTTCCCCGCAGGAGTACGGCATCCTGTTCGGCATCAACTCCCTGGGTATCGTGGCAGGCGTGCAGATCAGCTCCCGCTTGATCCGGCGGGTGGCCCCGCAGTGGATCGTGGCAGGGGGGGCCACGGTCTTCATGCTGTTCACTGCCCTGCTGATCGTGGCGCTCGACCTGTTCCATGTGGGGCTGTGGGGGAATCCTCGTTCCGTTGTGGTTCTACATCTGCGCAACCGGCTTCATGTTCCCGTGCGTCCAGGTGCTGTCCTTGGCCAACCACGGCGCACAAGCGGGCACCGCTGCATCCCTCCTGGGCGCGTCCCAGTTCATGATGGCTGGAATTGTCCCGCCCGTCGTCGGTTGGTTGGGCGTCAGTTCCGCCGTCCCCCCCATGGGCGCCGTCATGGCCGCATGCATCACCGGCGCGATTGCCGCGTTGTGGCTGGTAGTCCGGCCCCCCCGCTCTGTTCCCTCCATCCATTAGCAGCAGCCCCCCCGTAGGCTGTGACCATGACTAATAAACCGCACCGCAACGGCAGGGGCTTGTTCCTCGGTGCTTTGCTCGGCGCCGTCGCCGGTGCCCTTCTCGGTCGCGCCGCCGGCAGTGCGCTGTTTGGCGCCATCCTGGGTGCCGTGATCGGCGCCGCTGTGCTGTACCGCGTGAATCCCGGCCCTTGGAAGCGGGACTAGGCTAACTGCCACCGGCGACCCGCCGCCGTCGAGAGTTACCAAACCCTCCCCCCCTAACCGCCTGCTGCAGGGCAGAATGGTGGCCAGCCGGGGTTACCGGTGCTGCAACCGGTGAAGGGGACATCACATGAGCACGGCTGTTGGATTTCGGGGCAACATGCGCGGGCTGGCAACCGTGCGGAGGTTGCCGCTGACGCTGGGTCTCGTAGGGCTCTTCTGGGTGCTGGGTGCCGTCTCCGGTAGCCTCGTCAACGGCCCCGGCCAAGTCTTGTTGGATCAAGTGGGAATCGGCCTGGCGGTGGAACCCGGACCGTGGTGGTCCATCTTCACATCAGCATTCTTCGCCTCCTCCCTGCTGGATTACCTGGCCTGTACAGCCGCGATCCTGGTGGGTGTCGGCATCGCCGAACGCGTCATGGGCCCTTGGCTTGCAGTGGCCGCCTTCGTAGCCGGTTCAGCCTCAGCGCCCTTGTGCTTGTAGCCCTCGTAACCTTCGGAACGGATGCCAGCGACCAATGGCTCAGTTTCCTGGGGCGGCGAATACGTTGTGGGTGCCTATGGCGGCGCCGC
The DNA here is from genome assembly GCA_001313365.1 of Paenarthrobacter nitroguajacolicus JCM 14115. Next base: position 4,077 of record BBFS01000005.1, on the reverse strand, counting down.
CGCTGCGTTAGGGTGCTCGACGGCGGCACTTGAGGCTTTGTGGCGACGTCGCCTGAGGACGTGGCTACTGGCCGCGACGCTGATGTTTGCCCTGTTCGTGGGGGGGTCGCCCAAACCCTGCAGGCTCTTGCCGGAGCCGTGATCGGCATCCTGGCGGGCTGGGTCATCCAGTCGCTGGTGCTGCGCCACCGGGCGGGATCGCTCCACTCCTCAAGCCTTCGAGAGACGCGCTTCCTGGTGGGCACCGTGGTGGGTGTCTTCGCGGTTGGACCTTTGCTCACCCAACTGACCGGAACGTGGGAAATCGGGCCCCCTCTCCGTTGTTTCCGAGGTCATGCTCCAGGCCAGTCCCGACGCCGATGAGGTGCAGGAAGCGTGCAATAACGACAACAACTGTGTCACGTTGCAGAGCATCGTCGGCGTCCAGAGCTTCGGAGCGGCGATCCTGACACTGATTCCGGTTCTTCTGCTGCTCGTCTGCGCCGAGGGGGCTCCGGCGTGGCCGCCGGCTCGCATACAGGCTGACACTCGTTATCCAGCTGTATCTGGCTGCCGTAACCGTCCTGTCCATCGTCCAGTACGCTACAGATCCGGACGTGACGTTAGGCGACGACGACTTCGCGTACCTCCTCCTGTACGCGGTCCCTGCGGTCCTCGCCCCTGTCATCATCGTGGCGCTGCTTCTGGTAAACCGGCATAAGTTCCGGGTCGAGTCGAGCGACGCCGGTTACAGGTCCTTGGCCGGACCTCGCTCATCCTCGCCGTTGCTGCCGTGATCTTCTACGTCGCGTTCTGGTTCATTGAAGGCAACCCGGGACGCTCCACGCTGCTGGATCTGGCCGGGCAGCTGACACACATTCTGGTTCCCTTCCCTGTCCCGTTCGTGGTGGCTCTCCCGCAAGGCCTGCTAAGCACGGTGGTGTACGGACTGGGCGGGGACATCATTTGGCTGTGCATCCTTGTACTTGTCCTGAACAACTTCCGTCGGTTCCGGATGCTCGCCACTGATCCGGCAGCAGATCTGGGCCATGCCAGGGAGCTGTTGCATGACGGCGGCGGAACGCTGTCCTGGATGGCTCTATGGGACAACAACCAGTACTGGTTTACCCCCCCGAACAGGAAGGCCGGTGTTGCGTACCAGGTCCACAACGGCGTGGCCCTCACAGTTGCGGGGGGGCCCTTTGGCGCAAGCGAACTCCATCCTGAGGCGGCCACGGGCTTCGTAAAGCACTGCTCCAGCCTTGGGCTGGTTCCGTGCTTCTACTCAGCCACGGCAGAGCTCGACGCTGCGCTGATCCCCCCCATGGCTTCAGGAAACTGGAAGTAGCGGAAGAGACACTCCTCAACGTCCAGGCCATGACCTTCAAGGGGAAGGAATGGCAGAACGTCCGCACGGCCCTGAACCGCGCAGACAAGCTCTCCATCAAGGACCACTGGTACAGCTACCCCCCCGGGATGCCGCCGGGAATCAGGCACAGCTCGCCGAGATTTCCGAAGAGTGGGTGGCTGACAAAGCACTTCCTGAGATGGGCTTCACCTTGGGTGGCTTGAATGAGCTCAAAGACCCCGAGGTGCTCTGCTGCGTAGCCGTGGACGATGACGGCCTGGTCCATGGAGTCACCAGCTGGCTGCCCGTCTTCAGCGACGGGGTCATCTCAGGGTGGACCCTGGACTTCATGCGCCGCCGCACCACAGGCTTCAAGGGCGTCATGGAGTTCCTCATCGCTTCTGCCGTGACGCACTTCAAAGAAGAAGTACCCCAAATCTCGTTGTCCGGCTCTCCCCTCGCCAATGCAGGATCCGATGCCGGCGAGGGAGACCACAGCACCGTGGACCACAGCACCCTGGACCGGGTCCTTGCGCTTCTCGGGAACGCACTGGAACCCATGTACGGCTTCAAGTCGTTGGCCGCCTTCAAGTCCCGTTTCCAGCCTGAGCATCGGACCTTGTACATGTACTACCAGGACCCGTTGGCCTTGCCGTCCATCGGTATCGCTGTGGGTTCCGCCTACCTGCCCGGGCTCTCCCCCGCTCAAAGCGCGGGGGCTGTTGCGGCAGATGGTAGCCAAGGAGCCCGCCGCATGACACCGACGCGGGTCTCCCGGCCATGAACGACATTCTGAAACTCGAAATCAGCGGACCCGTGGTCATGACGATTGCCGGGGTGATCGGTGTCGGGTTCTTCATGCTGCTGTTCCTCAGGCCGTCCGCGCGCTGGGCCCTCACCGCGATCACAGCCGTCGTGGTCGCAGCCTGTTGGATGGTTGACCGTGTGGATCGTAGAGGACGTGATGGACGTCTTCCATGTGGGGGGGCTCACCCCGCGGGTGTGGTTCTGGGCGATTTCCTGCTTCGCGGCCCTGGGTCTTGCCGTGGTTAGCATCCGTCATAGCCCACGGTGGCGGAAAACGGTGGCTGCAGTGTCCATTCCAGTGTTCGTGGTGGTCGCGGCCCTAGGCATCAACACGGAGTTCGGACTGAACAAGACATTGGGCTCGGCCTTGGGAATCTCTACGGAGGATGCCATTCAACTGGCCAAACCGGACCCGGACGCTCCATTCCGGCGGGTCCCCTGTGGCAAAGCTGGAAGCCCCCGGCCAACCTGCACGCGAAGGGCGAAGCGGCACCCAGGTCATTCCAGCCACCGCCTCCGGTTTCGATGCCAGACCCGCGGGCATCTATTTGCCCCCCTGCCGCCCTGACTGCCAATCCGCCCAAGCTGCCCTTGTTCGTCCTCATGATGGGCCAGCCGGGACTCCCTGATCCGCAATACGTTTCGGCCGCCTTGGACGAGTTCGCTGCCAGGAACAACGGCCTGGCCCCCCCTATCGCGATCGTCGCGGACCAGATAGGCCCGGACCAAAATGACACCCTCTGCCTGGACACCGCCAAGTACGGCAACGTGGAGAAGTACATCAACGAGGACGTGGTGAACTGGGCCAAAGCCAATTTGAACATCCTCCCTGACCGCGAACACTGGACCATAGCCGGGTACTCCAACGGCGGCCAATGTGCCATTTCCTTCGCGGTCAAATACCCGCAGATGTGGGGGGGCAACGTGGTGGACATCTCCGGCGAAGAATTCCCTGGCGCAGAGGATCCGGCCGGCAACCTCGCGGCGATCTTCAACGGCAACCAGGCTGCCTACGACGCCCAGAAGCCCATCAACATCATGAAAGGCAGGCAGTTCCCCCCCAATACGACGGCCGTTTTCACCGTGGGCTCGGACGACACAACCTACGTGGCGGCGGCCAAGGCGGTCTCCGCAGCCGCCCGGGATGCAGGAATGACTGTGACGTACTACGAGGTGCCCAACGGCGGTCACGTGGGCCTGGCGCTGAATGCGGGACTCACGAAGGGCTTTGAGGTTCTTTATCCGAGCTGGGCCTGTCCAAGTAGGCCTTACCCTTTTCCGGCCCACGCCCGGGCGATAAAGTTGAGATGTGCCACATTGGCAAGAGCTGCAGCCGCTACCGGCACCGTGGCAGCGTCGGATGAACGCATCCTGCCGCTGTGGTGGGACAGGTTGTGCTCCGTGACCAGTCCCCCAGTCGGCCGCCCTCTACGCCGCCGGGCTCTTTACAGACGACCGTCGCCGCCCTATTGCCCAGTGGTACAACCCGGAAACGGACGCCGCGCTCCTGGTAGCGCCGGAGACCTCACCTGAATGGCCGGTCCAGCGCTTCGGCATCTTCTATGCCCCCCGCCAGGTGGTGGCTTCACCCGCGTCTACTCGGCGCCCCCCCACGAGTGGCATCCCCCCCGCGAGCCCAGGACTCGGCCAACCGAGCAGGATTCATTCCTGGCTGCGGTGGCCGAGGCCGCCCGTTTCCTGCAAGTGGAGATGGATTTCGTCTGATAAAAGGCGGACCCCGCACCAGCAGTGATGCCGGCACGGGGTCCTTATGCTCCTCCGACTGGACTTGAACCAGTAACCCTTCGATTAACAGTCGAATGCTCTGCCAATTGAGCTACGGAGGAATGAAGCGGTTATGACTTTAGCAAAGGTTCTACCGGAATGCGAAATCGGCGCCGGATACCCCTAGGGGGGGTATAAAAATACCCCCGTTCCGAAAG